>JAABYK010000317.1:0-2982 GCA_011775825.1 Candidatus Zhuqueibacterota bacterium
TACATTATATAACATATAACCAAATTGTCAGGAAAAAAGTCAAGACAATCTTTAAGTCTCAAGCTGACTCATTCAGGAACCACAGAGGCACCGAGACGTAAAGGTTTGTTTATGAATTAAAAACTCGATTATTGAATCTTGACGAAATCATAACCTGTCAAAATTATCTTTAAAAGCCTTTTAACTTCCTGGTAATTCTCTTCAGAAATATCAAAGCTTACTTCCAGGTCGTGTTTCTCTTCATCCGCCAATTGAATATAAAATCTGTTGCGATCGAATTCTACTTTTTGGAATGCTAAATGTCCACACAATTTCTCCTCATCGCTTTCCAAATAAGGTGGATCAGGTCCTTCATCTTCTTCGAATTCGAATGCCCTTTGAATAAGGAAATAGTTTGTAAGACTATCCCGTTTTTCTTCAAAGATAACCTGGAAATATTCTCCTCCGGATTCTGACGCCGACACGTATTTGGCCTTTAGCTTCTTCATATCCGTTGTGTTTTAATCAGTTAACACCCAAATTACTTGGATAATATCCCCTTCGAGATGTGTGTCAAAGTCCGTCAGCAGAGCTGTGAACGTGTTTGCCACGCTGGTTTAAGAACATGTGTACAGATCATGGGCGGAAGATAGAAACGCTACTTGATAAACAGCAGTTTTTCGTGGCCTGAAAGTGCTGCTCATCGTCAACCCGAATCTGGTAGTCTACGACTTAACGCTCCGCTTCATGCGCCGTGCGAACTTTCAACGCACGGCGCAAACTAAAGACAAATTCTGAAGATGAACAAAAGCCAATCTGATCGCATGCGCCCCGTGGTAGTGCAATCAGTTGTTATGTTATCTGTTTGATATTACATAGTGTCTGCCGGCTCAAAACAATGCCGCAGTGACGGGCACGAGCGCGTTTTCGTTCAGACACGACTTAACTTTTGTGAGACTTGTTGCGTTCTTTCTGAAGAATGCTCGATCTATTTGTCAAGGCACTGGTTTGATGTTCTGGTTGAGATGGAAAATATTCTCAGGATCGTATTGTTGCTTAATCTGGACCAGACGAGCATAGTTGGCGCCGTAAGCCGCCGCCACCCGGTCGCTTTCGTCTTCTGTCATAAAGTTCACGTAGGCGCCAGCAGATGCATACGGTGCAGAGGCTTCGAAAAACGCACGGGCCCAGGCAATGCACCTCTCATCATCTGCGCCCTCATCCCATCGCCCGTGCACGTTGAGCACGAACTTCGCGTCCCGATGGGCATAGGCCATGGCATCTGCGGGAATGCGGTTGGCTGCGCCCGCAATGAGCCCGACGAAAATCTCGCACTGTGGCGATGGTAGCTTGCCTGCGAACTCGATCATTGCGTTCAGCGCGCCATCGCTGAGTTCTGTGAAATTATGGGATTTCCAGTAGTTCCTCGCGCCGGGTGTAAGCAGCGGATCGAAGGCCTTCTGCCACTCCGTGTATGGCTGGGCACCGATGTGTTCACCATGGGGGTCGCCAAAACGGCGCAAAGGCTCAATCAGGTTTTTGCCCTGGGCGACATCCCCGGCATAGAAAATGGCGAGCACAACCACTTCCTTGCCGTGTACGTCTTCGGGAAGAAATGGCAACGGCGGAGCTTGACGTAACACGACCCACACACTGAGCTCCTCAGGTGCTGATTCCACAAATTCGCGATACTGTGTCAGCACTTGCTTTGCCTGTTCGAACGGAAAAACGAGCAGGCCAGCCAGGATTTCAGGGCCCACCGGATGAAGTTTGAATTCGTACCGGGTGACGACCCCGAAGTTACCGCCACCGCCACGAATCGCCCAGAACAGCTCTGCATTCTCGTGTTCGCTTGCTCGTATTTTGTTGCCGTCTGCAGTGATCACGTCTGCTGAGGCGAGATTGTCAATGGTCATGCCGTATTTACGTGTCAACCAGCCGAACCCGCCACCCAGCGTCAGACCTGAAATGCCTGTCGTTGAATTGATCCCCACTGGCGTGGCCAGCCCATGTTTCTGTACCGCTTCGTCAAAATCAGCCAATGTGGCCCCGGGTTCCACATATGCGCACCTCTTAGCGGCATCAACGTCGACGTTTGTCATGGTTGAAAGATCGATCATCACGCCGCCTTCACACACGGCGTTACCCGCGATGTTATGTCCTGCACCTCGAATGGATAAATCAAGCCCATTCTCGCGTGCAAACCAAATCGCATGTGGAATGTCATCGGCTTCTGCGCATTGCACGATGACAGCGGGTCGCCGATCAATCATCGCATTCCATATTTTGCGAACCTCGTCATAATTCGGATCACCCGGTCGAACTATCTTGCCATTCACTTTGCTCTGAAGCTTCTCAATTTTCTCATTGGGTGTGTTTGTCATGGTGTTTCCCCTTTCGATTTAAAGAGTTAGAAAGATGTCAAATCGGTTAGATTTACTATTACCTTTCATGTTTTTCTGTCTCATAGATCAAAACTGCCTGGCTAGTTTAAGAGTTAGCAATCCCAAAAATGGTTGCCCGGGTTACCTGAGTGCGCCAAAAGCCCATTAAGGAGGTTTTTAGTTTGTAACCGAGTGTGCCACTTGGTTGGATTTGAATGACCTGAACCGTGACATTATCTTCGCCGCCGGCCTCGTTGGCAAGTTCGATAAGCTTCTGACACGCCTTTTTTGGCTCTTGTGAAAGCGCGACACTTTTCAACTTTCCCTCGTCAACTTTGGAGAGGCCGTCGCTACAGAGAAGGAAACGATCCCCCGGGCTCAGAGGGATGCCGGCTATGATGTCGACTTCGATTTCCGGAAGGATACCCAATGCACGCGTGAGAACCGAGCGCTGCGGATGGTCTTTTGCTTCCTCTTCGGTTAAGATGCCTTGACGCTGCATTTCGGCAACTTGCGAATGGTCGCGGGTGAGCGTTTCGATTTTGGACTTGCTGATACGATAGGCCCGACTGTCTCCAACATGGGCGATAAAGCCCTGGTCATCCTTGAACACCACAGC
>JAABYK010000317.1:3062-19015 GCA_011775825.1 Candidatus Zhuqueibacterota bacterium
ATTTCTTCAACAGGATTTGCGAAATAGCTTTCTCGAATGTGGTCGACGGCCATTTTGCTCGCCTGCTGTCCACCGAGATGCCCACCCATGCCGTCAGCCACAATAAACAGTTGTCCGTCTCGACTCGAGAGATCGTCGCTGTTTTCAGGGAATTTACCATGGTAGTCCTGGTTTTCTTTACGAACCAAACCTTGGTCAGTACAACTGGCAAATTTTAAGGCAAACTTGCTTTTCATTTAGGCGCTCTTTCGTTAGCTGGTGTTCTGGTCCGAATGTATGCTCGCTTATCCCCGTCACAGAAAAGACAATCAATTCTCAAGAAATTCCACTTCCACCGGGCCTTTCACTTTGACCATGCAAGCCATGCGGCATTCATTTGGATCAAGGCTGCAAAGATCTTCAATTGTCTCTTTCTCTTGATCGTTCAGTTCATTCAGATTTTCTTTTCCGGAGATAACGCGAATTGGATCGCTGCCGCACACACCGGAGTGGCATTCTGCCATAAACTCAATATCGTTTTCCTCTGCCAGTTCACAGATGGTTTGGCCTTCCTCTATCGAGAAGGTCTTGCCCACATTCTTGATGGTCACAGCGGGGCCGGTTGGGGCTGCGGCTTCTTCTTTTGGAGCCTCTTCCTCCTGCGGTTTCTCCTGCGCGGCCGGAGCTTTTTCCTCGGCTTTAGGCTTAACTGGCGGTATTGAAACGAGTCCTGTGTCCAATACCGCGTCCGCTTTCAAAGTAAAGTTGAATACTTGCTGGCCTACCCGAAATTGATCGCCGTGCTCGAGTTTGACCGCATTTTTCACTTTCAGGTAGGACCCATTGACACTCTTCAAGTCTTTAATGAAAACTCTGTTCTCCTTGAGTGAGATGGCCATGTGGCGTCTGGAAAGCGACATGTCCTGACTGTCAAGTGTGATATCCGGGGCTTGCCGTCCTAATACTATGGTCTTATCGGGGATTTTATGGCGGTTGACTTCTTTGCCAGTGTGGTCGTAATGCACGAATCCGAATTCGCCATTTGAGCTCGTGAAGAGCAAAAACTGTTTGCCAAGACGGACAAGATTTCCCGCCTGAACCTCCAAATGGCGCGCTTCGGTGGCTTTTAAAAAGACACCGTTCGCACTGCCGTCGTCTCTAAGGAAATATCCATCCTCGGTATGTGAAATGGAGGCATGTTTGTCAGACAGAAGCGTATCTTCAGGATAGGTGATATCGCACTCCTTTCTGCCGATGGTGGTGATGCCATGCGTTTTCACGGGATGCTCGTTGTCCTCTACGTTGCCGGTTACGACATGGACAAGCCAGGCCCGACCTTCTTCCACTTCTCGACTCGGTTCCACGCTCTCTTCCGGCGGCCCTTCTTTGTCCACCGGTTTCGCAACATCGATGGCGGATTTTTCTTTGGCTTTTTCTTTGGCCTTTTCTACAATTTCCTCGGCCTCTTCGAGAGTGACTTCGACATCGGTCTTGCCTTCCAGTCTTTGCTTAATGACCTGCATGATAAATACGCCGTCCCGTAAAGCAGACTTCACATTGCCTCGATGCTTGATCTCCCGGTATGCCGATGGATCCGCCTTGAAATCATCGGTCTCAAAATAAGCCTGGCTCAAAATATCACCGACGAGATATACATTTGGCTGCTGCGTTTCTAAATTGCGAGTCACCAACATCCGCTTCTTGTTGTTGGGGCCGCCGGTGCCCATCTCTATTCCCATAGAGTTTAGAAATCCCTCCGGGATATCCTCGCCGATGCAAGCAATGCAGCGCTCCTTTGCGAATTCGATGTGCTGAGTCTCGTTCGGTCGATGTTCGATAAACTTTCGATCGGTGCGAATGGCAAGGTACTCCTTGCGATCCTCGGCGGTAACGATCGCCACCGGTTCGCTCTTCGGGAAATAACGGATGTTGCCATTGCCCACATAAGCATCGAAGAACACGTCAGCCAAAGCCTTTGACACCTTTGGCATGTTTGCGCCGCGGTAGGACCAATACACAGCGCTCGGGTCTTTGGCTTCTATCTTAGCGTTGGAAATCGCGATCACGGCCTCAGCCGCGGATGTGCCTCCACCCACCACACAGGCTGGTGTACCTACGTAAGCCGCGGGATCGGCTAACCGATAAGCGATTCCGTCCGTATTTCCTGGAATGTCAAAGCGCCGCGGCACGCCTCGGCCAATCGCGAGGATAATGTGTTTCGCTTTGTAGAACTGTTCTTTTTTTGTGGTATGATTCCAGCTTTTGACGTTCCAGATGCCATCCTTTCCCTGTTCAATGCCCGTGAGTTCCACGCCAATCTGTGCGGCAATGTTGTTATCCTTGTAGAACGATTTCCACTGAATGTGCATGTCATCTTTGTCGATAGGGGAGAAGTGCAACAAAGAAACCAGGTCGCCGCCTTTTGGGAATTTCATCTTATCGCCGCCGCCGAAGTCGGGCAGGATCAGCTTGTCTTTGGCATAGTCGCGAATGCGTTTCAAAATGTCGTCAAAGTCAATCACCAGAGCGGAAATGCCCAATTCTTTGGCCCGAAATGCGGCCGCCGTTCCTCCAGGCCCGCCACCGACGATCAAAACGTCCAGGACCTCGGGCAGATTGACGGGCTCTTTGGTGATTAAAACGCCTTCCGGAGTCATCTCTAATGCTTCACTCATGACAATTCCCTCTTTTTGCTCTAAACATCAAGACCACCGACTCTAACGTTGGAGAGAGGGGGGACTCGTTCTTGAACTGGAAAGAATAAATTCGAGATGCCAAAATCTTTAGAAGCTAAAGAATATACAATCTGAAAATAAATTGTTCAACAAACTTTTTGTCGTGTGGTGAAACCTCTACCATATGGCCGTTCGGCGTATTTTTTTGAAATGAGCCATCTGAGTACAAGCTATCCAACGACCGTCGGGACTGACCTGCGGATGTACAAGATCTGTGTCCAGATTGGTGAGCAGCGTGGGCCGTCCTCCCGAGCGCTTAATCGTGAAAAGCTGCATTCTTCCTTCCGATAACGCCGAATACACAAGAGTCTGGCTGTCTGGCATCCAATCGACTCCACCATGGGTGCTGCTTTGAAATTCAGTCAGTTTCTTTGCACCGCTGCCGTCCAGCTTGAGAACCCAAAGCGCTTGCCTATTTCTCTCCATCGCCTGAATCACGGCAATCTCATCGCCTTTGGGTGACCACGACGACCACATGACATCATGGATTTCATTCGGTAATCGGAGACGCTCTACATTCAAAAGTTGACCTGTGTTGGGATCAATTGTGGCAATCCACGGTCTGGAGTGTCCTGGCGTTCCCCCTCGTTCCCAGGATTCAAAGACCAGTTTATTGCCCCGCGGGGACCAATCAGCAACGCCAACCTCCAAGCCAAAGTTGGTCAAACGGATTTCATTCTCCATTGGAGCCTCGGCACGTCGCAGATAAATGTCATCTGTGGTGCTTTCGTCTGCATACGAGGTTACAGGCTTGGTCGGACGATGTGAATGATAAGCGATCCAACGTCCGTCAGCTGACCAGGCGGGCGTGAAATCTTCATGATAGCCGGACACAATTGGCGTAAACTCCGAAACCTGTCGCTCAGCCAGGTTAATCTGCACCACTGCAGCGTCCAGGTTGAGAGCCCAATCTGCCAATCGCCAGGCACCATACGTGAATGCCAGGTTCTCACCATCAGGATGCCAGCAGGGGATCTGCGCTCCTTCGACGGTCAGTTGCGGTTCACCACCTGAACTCGGCATCAAAACAACAGAATCCTCATAATCATTATGCGTCCAATAAAGCTGGTCATTGGCTACGGAAGGGGCAAAATCATCGCCGGACTCGTGGACAACAGTTGTCAAATTGCCTGTGGCCAAGTTGAGCCTGTAAATATCCAAATCGCGGTCGCTTTTTGGATCGTGTCGTTCTTCGGGATCGGGTGCATCGTCGCTTGCCAGCGCGAGATAGCAAAATTGATTGTTGGACGAAATGGCAATTGTATTTGCTGATGGTGCGACATCCAAACGATCCCGGATCGTGTTTATTTCTCCCTTGTTGCCATCATCAACAGAGACACGGATCAGGGAGCCAAGCCCACTTTTATGCCGGATCAATCCATATACGGCGTTTCCGTTTGCAGACCACGCAACTGCGAGCAATTTTCTGCTCAGCGTGTGCTCAACCAGCGACTCGATAGAACCCACATACAGTTTTTGCGGAGACTCGTTGTTTCGAAAGTACGCTACTTTAGCACCGTCGGATGAAAAATAGGGCACGGCGTCTGAAGGCAAAGGTAGATGCTGAGGAGCGTTGGCGTCTTCCACGTACCACCCTCTCTCATTTGCAAATCGGCCCAATCGGGCAAGTTCTTGCTGTCCATAAAATACAGCAAATTCTACCGAATCCAGGCTGCCGATATACGCATTTCTGATTTCCTCACCGGTTTCAAGATCGATTAAACTTTGTTGGTGGCGGCCCGAATAGAGGATTCTCGTGCCATCTTGAGAGACCAGTGCGTGCGTCCATGCATCTTCAAACCAGGTCGGAGGTTGTTCTTGATAGACGGTTTCCGTTCTAGCAGGTATGTTTTTAGAATCGGCTGAACAGGCGAAATTTGAGAACGCAAGGCAGGTCAGGAAGACAATGAACCCCGAGTTAGAACCGAAGATGAGATTTGAACATTTGGTGTTATTCATGGCATCGACGTGGGTTACTTGGAAAAGCATCTTATGAGACGCCGGTGGTTGCACATAATAGAGAGGTTGTTAGGCACGATTTAACACCGCTTCGATTTCGCCAAACCGAATCCGAGTACCGGGCTGAATTGCGGTCTCCGAATCTACTTTTTGTTTTTCCACAAAGGTGTGATTCTTACTACCGAGATCTTTAACAGTGGCTTCATTCGATTTAACTATAATAGAGGCGTGGCGTCTGGAAATCGAAGGGTCATCGATACAGATATCGTTTTCAACGGCTCTCCCGAGTATATTCTCACCCTCCTTGAGTTTGAAACTCTCCTCCATTCCTTCAAAAGTAAGCACCAAGTTAAAAGTCTGTCCCGCTTCGATATTGGGCACAGGCACATCACTCTGGTCAACCACGGTCCTTTGAACATCGGGCGTGTCGGGTTGGTCGCTTTCCGGAATGTCTGGCGTTTGGGCAAAGTCTACGTCTGCGACCGTCTTCTGTGCGTCCTCCTCTTGAGGCTGTTCCGGGATATCGGGCGTTGGCATCACGTTTTGATCGATGCGCGTTTTGCCCTCGTCGACAGATCCTGCGCCCTCTTCGATACCGGCCGGAATGCCTCCGAAATCCTCCCCGACAACCGTTTTTCGTTCATCAATTTCCGATTCAAGTTTTGCGGGCTCAGCTTTTTTTTCAGCAGCCACCGGTTGTTCACTATCAACAACTTGAAACAGGAAATCGAACATATTCGAAAATGTAATGACGTTCAAGTTCCCAAGCTTTTCTTTTTCAGTGACTCGCATGCCATCGAGTTTGGTACCATTCCGACTGCCAAGATCTTCGAGAAAATAGCATTTTTCATTATCATCGTAGGCAATGCGAGCGTGATGTCCGGAGATGATTTTCGGATAGAGCACGATGGTATTATCGGAGCTGGTGCCAATGGTGGCTTCGTTTGAAATCTTGTAATCAGATCCGGCCAGTTGGCCTGTTTTGCAAAAAAGTCTCGCTGTCATTACCTAATCATTCCACTCCAGATGTCTAATTCTGAGCTTGCGATAACAGAAAACGCAAATTCTTATTTGGATGAAACTCATGGCACGTCGTGCACCGATTGCTTGTCAATTTCGATGAGTGACACTGCTGACAATTGGCAATGGTTGGCACGTTCTGGATCGCAGCGTCACTGGACTCATTGATATTTGTATGACAATCCGTGCAGGCGCTGGTCAACAAATGCGGTCCGTGGTCGAATTCCGCACGTGTAAGCATCCTTTGATCCGGCTGCGTTTTGACAATCGTGGCGCCCGACAGTTGGTGACATAACTGACATTTGGTCTTTGGATTCTTCAACACGCCGAGATTTTTGTGTGCGAACCCGCCGAGATCTTTTACATGACAGCCGGACTTACCGCAGCGACTCTCTACAAAATCAAGTGGTTTAAAACTCTTGCCGTCAGATTGAATGACATGGCAGACATCACACGCATTCTCAACTTTGTCAACCAAATCGGTAAAAGGTATGACATCGTTAAGGTGCATACTGTGATTAAATTTCAAGCCTGTGTCATCGTTTATTTGTTTGCGCTCAAATTCAAACTCGGGATGGGCCGCATCAAAAGAACCGTAGTCATGACAGGTCAGGCATTTTTCATCCCCAACGTCCGTGATGGAAGCCATACGGCCTTGATGTTCGGGATGGCACCCAAAGCACTGAATTTCATCGGCGGCATGCTTTGCTTGGCCCGACTTGATGCGCTGCACGTTACCGGTTCGATAAATGTAGTGTGCAGAAAATTCGTAGATGCGACCTTTTTTCCCGGTAAGTTCATGGCAAGTTGCGCAATTGTCGTCGGTCACGTCTCCAAAGTTTGAATGACAGGCCAGACAATTATTCTCCAAATTAGCGTGACTGGAGGCGAGGGGACCATTTGAAATAAAGCTATTTGACTGCAGGAGGGAATCGAACGCAAAATATCCAAGGAACAAGAGACAGCCAAACGCTCCCATCACCAGCATGCGATTTCTTGAAATTGGGTAAATATATCTTCGTGATACTGAAAGTCTTAATCGTGAGAAGGTGCCCTTTTTTCGGCCTTCGCTATTCTGTCCTGCCATGGCAAACTCAAGTGATGATGGGTGAAATTAATAATACAAAATTGAATAGATGTGCAAACCCACAAGCACAACCAGAATAATGGACGTTGGTACATGCAAATAAAGCCACCAACGCAGTGCTTTTTGAAGCGTGTAATGTGCGTCCAATTCCAGCTTGGTTTTGTAATAGGACTCCAATTGCGTGAATCTCTCTTTGTCCTCGCTTGGAAGCAACTTGCGCAAATAATCAAATTCCTTAACCTGCGTTTGGATGCCGCCCGTGATATCGATGCAGTAGATTAATCGCACCTGTGGGCTTTGCAATGCCGGTGCCATGTTCTTTCGGTAAAAGTCTTTCACCGGATCCGTACACAGCTTTATCAAATCCTCAGTCTTCTCTCGAATTTCGTTGGTCAACTCGGGGATGCGTTCATAAATCGCTTCGACGGAGAGTCCGGAGGTCAGGATTTTCGGTATCCATTTTTGCAAGAAAACGCCGAACAGGCCACTAAAGCACACCCAGATGCTCAAAATGAATACCCACCACATGAGGGTGCCCGTGGGCAATTGAAACCCCGTATGCATGAACATGAGAAGCAAAAACAGCGTTCCGGCGTAGACGTGAAATTGCACCCAATTTTGGGCACGTCCGGCGCCAAACTTTTTCGTGAACCGAACAATTCTTCTCCGAACTCCGAACAAGGCGACTCCGAGCATCAAAACCGTTGCAGCAATCCCATATCCCAGACCCCAAATGGTGCCAGGGTGGATGTCAGCGAAAAAGAGGTTCGCTATGAACACAAGCAAACAAATGCCGCTAGCGATGACAAACGTCCAAAACCATTTCGGAGATTGGACCCATTTGTTGATATTGAATGTTCGTTTTCGCGGCATAGATCAACGGTCTGTTTGCAACAACGATTGAAATTCCTCCAAACTCCCGATTCGAACCGCGCAACCGTTCGGGCAATTTCGCACACAAGCTGGCCCGGTATCTGAAGTGTAACACAGGTCGCATTTGCTGGCCAGCAATCGGTTCTTTCCTCGTAATCGTGCTGGCATCATATTATCCGGCCAGACCTCGCCCGTATCATGCATTTGGATAGCATCATATGGACAATTCATTGCACAGGTCTTGCAGCCGATACAAATGTTGTCATTGATGGCCACGACGTCGCCAACATTGGCGCGATGGATGGCGCCCGTGGGACAGCCGATCAGACACACGGGATCGCGACAGTGATAACAAGCTTTTGTAATCAGAAGATTCTGATATTTGTCGCCTTCTCGAACAAACCGTGGTCGGCCACCGTGAGTCTCTGCGCAGCCTCGAACACAGTCATCGCATCGTGTGCACACATTGAGATCGATAACCAGCATGCTGTTGCCCTGAACCAGACCATGTGTCAGAGCGGTTTCGATGAACTCGGATTGGTTGATATTCTTGCGACTGTATCCGGATTCCTTGACCCGCGAAACTACCGATTCCCACAACATCTTTTCGACGGCAGGATACGTTTTGATAATTTGGCGCATGTCATCGAACGGGATCTTCACCAACTCAGCGTGTGCCACAGAGGAAGCGGTGTAGACCCAATCGTCCATGCCGTCCATGAGCATCTCGACTTCTCCCAATGTCATGCCTTTTGAGAGATAAGACAGGATCATTTGACCATCCCCAACTTGTTGGGACAGCTTCATGAATCCGGAGCGCACGAGATAAATTGCATCTGCCTTTTCTCCTTCTTTGGTAATGGTCTCGTCTGAGTCGCAGGACACCAGTTCGACTTTGGGTGCCAGAGACTCAATAAAGTTTTGGTCGCACTTCTGGAATAAGGGTGTTTGTTTTAAATGAGAGACAAGATATTTTTCCCGATAGATTTTGTCCAGCCAGGCCTTCAAATCCTTGGACTTTTTCTTCATTTTTCGAAGCGACGCGACCTTGATTTGGATCAGCTCGCAGTCTGTCGCCGTTCGCACCGTCACAGACTGCGGCCATCCGCTCAAGGCACCGATCTCGCCGAAGAATTCTCCGGGACCCAATGTCATGCTCGACCCCAGTTGTAAATTAAAATCCATCACGGAAAGATAAACGATGTCGGAGTCGGACTTGGGTTGCTTTTTGATTTGGGTTTGTAAAATGGATTCATTGCCCCCGGAAGTTGCTTGACTCGCTTGAGCCGTGGTTGACCCTTCCAACTTTTTGGTACGATGGGGATCGAAAATAGGCTGGCTTAGAAATGCATCCTCTTGCGTCTCACTTAGATAGACTTCCACATTGCCTTTAATGATAAAAAAGGCGAGATCGATGTAGGCGCCTTCTTCAAAAATGACCGCATCTTTTTTCCACTTGGCAAGGGTTACATCGGGACTGATTTCTTCAAGAAATGTGTCTTTGTAGTTCTTGAAGATGTCATATTTCTTAAGTTCGCTGGGTGACAGTCGGTCTGAAATTTCCGCAATACCCGTATCTTGGCCCTCCGAGGACCAACGATCTTTAAACTGCTCTTCGAGTCTTATAACGGTCCCACGTAAGGCGGCATCGTCATGCGTGTCCATAAGATGATACCTTCCTCTTCACAATACTTCTTTTGCTAAAACTCAAATAAAGAGCGCAGAGCGACACACCGATTTGTCGCTCTGCCCTTCGCACTTAGTCTTTAACCGTATAGACCTCTCCATTTTTGAGGTAAAGTTTTTCCAAGTTTTCTTTCGTTAAAGGATAGGAACCCAGTCTGCCAGAGACGCCAATTTGGTTTCCGCTTTCATCGATGGGGCGGTCACGTTTCATGCCCTGGGCGATGGCCAGAGCAGGACCATCGGTACGATAGGTGGCAATCAGTTCCGGGATGGGTTCGGGCGAAAATCCGAGATGCCCCGGAACTTCGGGACCAATTAAACGCACGACGCGCAAGCCGTTCTTGCCATCGGCAATGAATGCGAATATGCTTGCATTG
This sequence comes from Candidatus Zhuqueibacterota bacterium, assembly GCA_011775825.1. Taxonomy (GTDB): domain Bacteria; phylum Zhuqueibacterota; class Zhuqueibacteria; order Oceanimicrobiales; family Oceanimicrobiaceae; genus JAABYK01. Next base: position 12,779 of record JAABYK010000317.1, read on the forward strand.
ACGGTCCCCGTGGTCAAAGCGTTGGCATCGTTAATCTGGCCGCCTGCGGAATAGGTTTGCACTAATTTGGGCTGTTCGATCTTTTCGATATCTATGATGGCTAAACCTTCGTTGCCCGCGGCCACATAGGCGTAGTGCCGAATCGGGTAGATGTCACGTCCATCCGCCAGACGAAGATAGGAGTCGGGCACTAGAGTCGGTTCCGGAGGATTCGTGATGTCGATGACTTTGAAGCCTTCCTTATCCACAACCATGCAATAGCGAAATTGAATGGCCAGTGACTTACCCTCGATGATATCCGGGCTGCCGATGTTTGCCAACCATTTCGGCGCGCGTGGCTCGGAAATGTCGACAACATTGAGGCCGGTTTCCTCGCTCATGATGTACGCATAATTCCCGGCGATGACGATTTTAACCGCTCCTGACAATTTGTTGTCGGGGTTATAGGTGACCGCACGTTCGATATAGTTGTTCTGTGGATTGTTGTCATGGAATGTATTCACATCCACGACGATCAACCCTTCATGGCGGTCTGTGATGTATGCGTAACGGAACAACTCGGCGATGGGTTTTTCCAGGTTTATCGGCAACTGTCTGCGCTCTAAATTCATTGGCGTTGTGCTGGGCAGAGCAACGCAGGTGGCGTCGCGGGTGTCAATGGTAGTGTTTTGTCCGAATCGGCTGTTTTGATTTTGCAGGAGACGCTGCACTTTGGCTTTGTTCGAAATATTGGCGCGATCGTAGACTTTGAAACCGCCCGGTCCGTCCGCCACGAAAACAAATTCGCCCCGTGCTTGAATGCTTTTCGCAAAATTTGAATCGTCTCCGTAAGCTTTCTTCAGTCGTCGACCATTTTTGGCAAATTCCTGAAAGGATTCGGGATGCAGGATTTTATGATAACTGCTGCCGATAACCGGCTGCGGTTCAACTCCTTCGGTCACCTTGATCGCCTTGATTCCGTTATCTCCCAGAGCTACGTAAGCATATTCACCGATGAAATTGATCGCGTTTGTGCCCATGCCATAAACCGCTGCCAGCCAGGCGTTGTTGTCGTTATCTTCGGAGATGTGGCAGTCGGTGCATTGCTTGGTCTCAGCTTTGCGTACGGTGTGAGGCGGATTCGGTGTCACTGCAAAGCCGCTGTAGCCTGGTGCAGAGATGGTGGGCTGCTGATGCACACCCTCGTTCCGGCCGCGATCCCGTGCCGAGACAATGACCGCCGACGCAGACCGCATCGGCGAATACTTGTTGCCTTTGGAGCTGCCGTTGATGCCCATGAGAAAAGCGTCCGCTCGCAAAACCTGCGGGTTGTACATGACATAGGCCCGGTTGACCTCCCCTTCATAATGATGCACATCCTCTCTTCTGTTCACATCTGCGGACAAATGGCAACCATAACATTGGGTGTTCCAGGCGGAATGACAGGTGTAGCACTCCATGGTGTCGCTGCCGTGTGCTAACTGACTCTCATCATCTACGGATTGTCCATAGGTCTTGCCATCTCGCTGCAGGGTGTGAGCGCGTGCGGCTTTTTCGTTATAATTATCACTCGATGGATCAACGCTGTCCACTAACTGAGAAATTTCCCATCTCAATCCTTCATAAATCTTGGAACGCTGGATTATTCTGTCGCGACTGAATTCAAAAACCCTCTGACCAAACGCATTTCTTGGTCCGGTTTGGCGGCTGGCAAGATCCTGGTCGTGGGAAGCCACACCCGAGGTGACCAGATCCGCTTTCTTGGTGGCCGTGCCGTGGCAGTCCTCGCAACGAATTTCGATGCCGTCGATCATGGCGCCCCAAATCTGTCCATCGCTGTGGACATCCTGCTCAGTGTGACAATCGATGCAGTGCAGACCTTTCTCAAAATGAATGTCTTTTAAGTGAATGGCTTTTTCGAACTTATCGGGATCGTCGTCGGGGATGATGTTTCCATCTTCATCGAGGAGGTTGCCCTTCTTGTCTCGATAGTAGACCCTGCGGTAATTCCAGGAGTGGCCATGCCAATCCTCGATTTGGACATGTTCGTTTTTATCGTTGTTCGGATAAAGTGACCGAATCTTCTCATTGCTGTTTTGTTCGTCTCTTCGGGCACCCGCTTCTAAGATCTTGTCTGCATCGGACTCCTGGTCCCACCACATGGCGCCCACATAATTGCCAAGGGCGCCGTTGCCCTGATGATGGTGACACGTCAGACATTGGGAAACCGGAACCCGGACGGTCAGACGATGTGAAATTGGATGGCCTGGTTCGTTTTTCGGAATGCTCTCATCGTTTGTGCCGGAATAGCCAGACATTCCGCCGCTGTTGTAGAATTTTTCCAGTTGCGGGCCGCTGTTTGCGGCATTGCGATCATTGGCATACAGCACATGACAAGCGGTACAGCCGCTGCTTCGATAGTCTCCGCCGGTCTCATTTGTGCCAAGAAACCAGAGCGTCGGATCATTCAGTCGTGTTTTGTGTAAAACGATGCCCGCACCCGCGATGTGAAAGTCGGTACCGGGACCCCGCTCACCGGCATCGTTGTTGCCGCGTTCCAGCAATCGAAACGCATCCGTGGCAGGTATCATCGGAAAATCAGGCAGCGGTTCGAGCTTTTCGACCAAACTGGTGAGTCTTTTGTCATTCGAGCCGCCATCCTTCTGAGTAAAAGTAGCTCCATTAGAGGTCATGATGGCGGGAGTTCCGTCACGCATATACGCTTCACCAAAGACCGGAATCTTCCCTTCGTGAACGCCGTTGTTGTACAAACCTGCTTGAGGAACCATGGAACTGTGCGCCATGATCGACGTCAGCATTCGGTTGTAAATCTGCTGGTGGCATTTGCCACAGGTTTCGCCGGCTATCCGAAAGTCACCCGGATTCATGAACCGGATGAAATCAGGGTCTTCGTTGTTTAACACAGTGTAGCTATGCTTCGGATTTGCCGAGGTGCGAAACAGATCATCATTTTGCGGCCGAACGTGCGCGCCCTCTTTGCTTGAGGCGTTCGCGTTTCCACCATGACAATCCACACACGAAATACCGATTTCGTCATCGCCATCTGCGTGCATGGATTCGATGCCTTGATGGCACTGCATACACGTACCGTTGTCAATCTGCTGATTGCTTTCCGCCTTGCCTTTGAATTTGAATCCCGTTAACAAAAGTAAGGCAGCAATGCAGCCACATAGAACATTCAGACCAACTGCAACTCTGTAAGATTTATTTTCCTTAAACATGGCCATTCCCATAATGCTTAAATGATAAAATTAGAATCTGAACACCCGTTGATTTCAATTTGAATACCATAACTTACCTAAAACAGAGCGACCAATGTCAAGTTTCCGGTCAAAATCACGTCTTTGTCTGCAAGAAAGGGGGAGACACCGTTCTGGACCGCACCGTCTTGTGGGAAGAAAATGTTGCCGCCCACTTTAAAAACTAAGTTCTCGTTGAGGTCGATACGATACGCGAAGGCCCCATTCACCTCAAACCCAACAGACTTCGAGTCGGTTGGCAAGACGTCAGATGTCAAGAATTGGAAATAATTTACATTAGACTCGAAAAACAGTTTTGGCGTGAAAATCATATCCAGTCCCAGGTTCCCAAACAACATTCCAGGGTTCACAAAGTTTGAGCGGGTTCCAAGCGGCCGAAAAGACGGGATGAAACTGTTGTTGCGTGTGCCGAACGCACCTCCGCCGATCAAGAAACTGGTGTTGCCCCCGAAAAGATTGATGTTATCGAGAATGCTGTCGAATCCATTGTTGGTATCGTCGTTGGGGTCGCTATCCCCGGAAGCAAAGAACACGGCACCGCGAAAATTAAAATAATCTTCGGGATAAGCGACCTCCACGCCGCCAAAGAATGCCCGGATGTCGCTGCTGGATTCGAGGATCTCTCCCGTATCCAGCACACTACTGAAATCCTCACTTCCGATGGCCAGATAAAATGCCGGATTAAACTCGATGCGTCCCCAGTGCCCATCCGAAGCAAACCCTAAATACAGCACGTCTAAGTCGAAGTCCCCTAATTGGCGATCACGGTTGTAGTGAATGGAGAATTCGTTGATAAACCCGGGACTGATAATGTCTTCAGCCACCCAATTGGCGACCACGACATCCTGATTGAGTTCATCAAACGTGACAAACCCATTGTCTTTTTCTCGTTGGCTAAAATAGGCCAGGGCGTAACGATAGCGGTTTTCGTTGAGTTCGCCAAAGAATTGTGCGCCGAGGTTAAAATCCTGGAACACAAAGCCGTTGAAATCGGATTTGAAAAACTGAATTCCGCCTCGAATGGATCCGAAATCAAAGAACGGGTCTGTTTCGAAAAGCTTGATTTCGCCGAACAGTTGCTTCAGACCAAAATCCTCGTTGTCAACGTTGCCACGATTAAAAAATCCTTCCCCGGCCGCCTTAATGCTCCAGGTTTTCGGTCTGAATACGGTTGTGCCGTGAAAAAATTCGATCTCGGTCACAAACTTGTTGTTAAAGGCCGCGTCGATATTATCCTGACTGTTGAAGACGCCAGCAGGGTTGTAGATTCCGGTAAGCACCATGAAGGTGTTACGGCCCATAATTGGGAAATCCCCTTTCAGCGGATTTTGATTATAAGGGTCGATGATGGAATAGCGCGGCACTTCCACACCATAGGCATCCAACAATCGCCAGCGATTAGCAAGGGGTTCCAAAGGAAAGGTCGCAGGCTGCAACGGATTCGAAGCCGGGGCAAGTTCAGTTTTGCTCTCTTTTTCCTCCGAGTCTTCGTCCATTGCAAACTGAATGTCGGTCACCAGTAAAATGGTGGACACAATCACGACTCCGTTTAGAATGAAATGTTTGATCCTCCTCATAGCCACTGCTCTCCGTTTTAGTGGTTTGTAATGAATTGTGAGGCAAGCTCCGAAGAGCTTGGAAACTTATGGACGTTATATTGTTAAGGTGGGGTTGCTTGACATTTTTTGTTTTTCCTCCTCAAATGTGCAATTTAAAAGGTCTCCTTTCCTTAAATTAGTCAAAAAAACTCTATTTCACCAAAAAGGCCTCGAAGTGAGAGATAATTCTGGCTATCAAAATGTTTTCATGCAAGACTAAGATCGGTAGTCTTTCCTAATGTCCTCGTGCGCTTCGTGGTTCATGAATTTCAGGTTAGTTATGGCATTCGGAACATTTCTGCGGACCTGCACCTTCGGCGCGATGACAGGCTCGACAATTGCCATGAAATGCTTTTTCGCGGCTGGCAACGGTTGTCACCTCAAACTTGTGGCATCCACTGCCGCTGCAATTTCCCGGCTGAGCGCCCGCTTTGGTTTTGTGATGACAAACCTGACAGACCTCTTCCTCTCGGCCGGTAACGACGTATTCTTCGATGTGCTTTAAGTGCGGGAAAAATACTGGCCCCCGCTTCGGGCCATTTTTGTCCAACATCCAATCATTCGCTATTCCTGCAAGCCGAGCGTCTCCCGGCGGCGCTTTTGGCGGACTTTTTGTCGCGGTCTTTTTAGGTGGCGGAGGCGGTTTGACAGCAGCCGCAATTTCTTTTTCTGACTTTACAGGCTGTGGCTTTTGCTTGACCAGCTTGGGTTTCTTCACCACGGGTTTTTCCATCGGATCCGAAACTGCAAACGAATACTCCTTTTCCCAGTGGCGGATGGCCTCCGAGAACGCTTCGACATTGAAGGGTTTGTAAGTTGGACTCAGTTTGTTGTGGCAAGCCCGACACATCTGGTCGCGCTCCTGCAAATCCGAAAAAACCCGAAATCCCATCGCTTCTAATTTGGCTTCATCATAATTGGGATCGGTATGCGGGATTAGATACTCGCTCCCAGGACCGTGACACGCTTCGCAGCCAACTCCCTCTTCGTCGCTGTAGCTTGGCGCCAGTCGTTCGGCAGGAAGCCCGTAGGCTGTCACGTGACATTTGCGGCAGCGCCAGTCGTTGACCGGATCGCTGATGCCGCGTTTTTGTGCGAACGCTTTCGAATACGGTTTGGTTAGCGTTTCGAATGCCGAGGAATGAAAATGGTCCCGCCAAACGCCGTACGGACCCATTGCGAAGCCGGCGTGCGGCTTGCTGTGGCAGTTTTTGCAGCGCGCCACTCCGACGTATTTGGCCGAAATGCCTTCGATGACAGTAGGTGTTTTGGGAGCTTTGTAACTTTCCGGGATAATAAAATCCGATTCAACCGGTGAATCAGAAAGATAAGCGCTGGACACCCAGCCACTCACGTAGCCGGCTGCGTCCGAGATGCGA
>JAABYK010000317.1:19064-19363 GCA_011775825.1 Candidatus Zhuqueibacterota bacterium
AACCGGAACCGGCGCCATTGCGTACGTTGAGGCAAATCGCGCTGACGTAGCTCGAACGGGTTGGCTGACTTGTGAAATTTTGATTTTGGACAACTTCTTGTTCAACTTCTTGCGCTGTTGGCTGGGACTCTGGCTCAGTCTTTTGGGTATCGCCTATTGAAGACTCAAACTCAGACCATTCTTCCTCTACTTCGGATGAGGTTTCCTTTTCTTTCTCACCGCAACCTAAAATTAAGGATAGGATTAACAACGTGCTTACAAAGAAGCACATTGCCTGAAGTTTGCTTCTAACCATGCTC
>JAABYK010000458.1:0-544 GCA_011775825.1 Candidatus Zhuqueibacterota bacterium
CCGTAGGCGCGGTGGCGGAGATTCTTGGTGCGCTAGCGGTGGTCGCTACGCTTTTGTATCTCGCCAAGCAGTTGAGTCATGCCGTGGATAGCTCAAGTTCTGCTGCAACCGATAGGATTCTCCGTGGTTTCGACGAAATAAACCGCATGATCGTCTCCGATGAAAACCTTCGCGCAACGCTCCTCAAAGAATCGGAACTGACTGCGTCCGAAAGTGAGCAGTATTTTCAGTTTGTCGTGCTCTACTGCAATATCTGGCTATCTACGCAGACCGAATACGATAGGGGCCAAATCTCTAAAGATTTGTACCGGGCGGCGACTGCAGACGTTCAGGTTGAAATCGACCGTTGGCCTCGATTCAAGGAATTTGGGGAGCTGTGGCTCGCTAGATATCCCCAGGTCAGCACTGAAGCTATTTTTGAACCACTACGAAAGACCCTAGCTTAACGGTTGCTTTCGCTGATAGAGCTTAGGCAATGGTCTGAATCGGGTTGGAAGCAGACTTCATGGTCCGCACCCCGGAACGTCTGCTTTCGGGCGGGAAG
>JAABYK010000458.1:588-1220 GCA_011775825.1 Candidatus Zhuqueibacterota bacterium
ATCAAGCTCTCGCGCGCGTTCTGTTTTGGGCCTCAGAGTTTTTCAACAGAATAGGCCAATATCAGCCATTTAAAGATCCGCCTGTACAGTGTCTATCCGAATGGTCAGCATACCGGTTAGCTAAATTAAACCGGAATGAAGCAATGACTGAACAAGGGTGGGCAAAGTTTTCAGCTAATTCTGAAATTGTGAGCTCAATTGCGGTTGTCGTGACGCTAATCTATCTTGCAATCCAGACACAGCAAACAAACGAAGCACTATTGGCAAGTTCGCGAGAAGCCACAATGACCGCAGACGTAGAGATCGTAAGTGCTTTGATCTCGAATCCGCAAGCCTTCGCGAATCTTCACGAACCTCGCTCCGAACTGTCACTATCTGAGCAACCACAAACGGCCAATGTCTTAGTGGGTCTGCTCCGAATACGAGAATTTGCATGGTTTCAGTACAAGAACGGTGTGTTGGATGAAACGACGCTTCGCAGCTATTTAGCGCCGCTCACTCGCTGGTTGCAGTGGGAAGGCGCGAAACCCACATGGAACCTTTTCTCTCAAGAAATCGACCCCGAGTTTGTCGCATACGTCGATCAGATCCTCGCCGATACCGAATGACGTGCCAAATATTTCGAATGGCTG
>JAABYK010000527.1:0-4643 GCA_011775825.1 Candidatus Zhuqueibacterota bacterium
CATGTTCGGTTTGGTAATACGATGGGTTTGCGAAAAGCGATCTTGGTGGGGCGCGAAATGCACTGAAAATAGACCCCGCAATTTCATGGCTGAAACACGGAAAACAACAAATACGTCAATAGGCTTTTATTTGATTTGTTAAGAATGTTGAGAGACGAATTGAATTACAGAAACACGGGAGGATGCGGGTCCATTCCCATTCATTCAAAACTGGCTTTAGCCTACTTTCCCACAACTCGGCAGCAAGTTCGGGTGCATGCAAGAGTTACTTCTGTAAAGGTAGGATAGTTACATCTGCCCCTTTCCGAACCTCAATCTCTAATTTATATCCTGACAACAAAAACATACCGACAAGCGGTGTAGTGTCTGCCTCATCTACCAGAATTCGACGAGGCCGGCCTTCCCATAGAACATTCCCTTCATAAATAAATATCAAAAACACTCTCGCTACCATCTGCCAACAAACCCCGACCGCGTGTTCGCCAAGCCCAGCCGAGGGCTGCGATGGTAGACGACGGTAAGCTCAAGGCTCCATCAAAACCTGTGTCAATAATCGCTTCAATACTGTGTTTCTTACCGTTGAATACCACCAAGGTGAGTGAAATGACAGACTCTAAGGACTCCGTGACCTTGCCTTTTATCACGGTGCCCTCGATACACTGCGGGGACCATAATGATGCAAATAGCGAGACCCTACACGTGTTATCCAGATTTGGGCATCGGGTATGCGGGCGAGGAGTCGATCCACGGCTGTAAGTTCTTCTTTGCCCAACTCATATTCGCTGGTTTCGATGTCAATAGCCACGAACTTACCTTCGTTTTCCGGTTCAACTTGGGATTTTATTTTCTGTTCGTAAATAGCATCGCCGCGTCTCGCAAATTCTTCTTTACTGTAGCGTGGTTGATTTCTAGCCATTTGATTCCCTTTGGCTTCTGAGTTCATGCCTTAATTATTACAAAATAAAAAATAAACCCAAAGAAAACAAGGAGAAATTTCTGTTCTACAAATAGAGATGGTGCCTCAATGCGTCACGCTATAGAAAATCATCCACACAGAGCACATAGTAGTCGGCTCAAGGCAATTTCGCCAGCTCTTTTCGCAACATTTCATTCACCAGCTTCGGATTGGCCTTGCCGCGTGTGGCCTTCATCACCTGCCCAACCAAAAATCCCAAAACCTGCTCCTTGCCGCTGAGGTACTTTTTCACTTCTTCCGGGTTGTCTGCGAGTACTTGTTTCACCTGCGATTCAATTTCACCTGAATCTGTAATCTGCTTCAACCCTTTCTGCTCCACAATCGCATCTGGACTTTTGCCCGTTTTGCGCATTTCCTCAAATACGGATTTGGCGATTTTGCCGCTAATCGTTCCGTTGTTTATCAATTTGATTAGCTCTGCGAGATTAGCTGCACTCACCGCTGACGCCTTAATATCAATCTGTTGTTCTTTCAGAATCCGCAGCACCTCTCCCCTCACCCAGTTGCTCGAAGTTTTGGCGTCGCCGGTGTTTTGAGCAACTTGTTCGAAATAGTCGGCCAAATCGCGGTTGTCAATCAGAACCTGTACGTCGTGTTCCGGAATGCCGTACTGCTTGATGAAGCGCTGCTTCCTGGCCAACGGCAACTCCGGTAAACCGCGGCGAATCTCGTCAATCCAATCAGATTCAACCTGTAATGGCACCAAATCCGGTTCGGGAAAATAACGATAATCATGAGAATACTCTTTGCTGCGCATGGAAACGATTTCATTCTTGTTTGCATCCCAGAGCAAGGTTTCCTGAGCTACGACACGCCCGGCTTCCAGCGTTTCAATTTGTCGGCTGACTTCAAGCTCCATGGCTTTCTCCACCCCACGAATGGTGTTCATGTTTTTGAGCTCGGTCTTGACGCCAAACTTCGATGAACCGGCCGGTCGAACGGAGATGTTGGCATCGCAACGGAGGCTGCCTTGCTCCATGTTGCCATCACAAATTTCCAGATACTGAACGATCTGCCGCAATTGCGCCAGATACAGCGCGGCTTCTTTAGGCGAGCGAATATCAGGCTTGCTAACGATTTCGATCAACGGGACACCACAGCGGTTCAAATCAACAAGCGTCTCATTTTCCTCAACATATTCTTCGGCATGCACCGACTTCCCGGCGTCTTCTTCCAAATGGATGCGAATCAGTCCAACGCGCTTGATTTTGCCATCGACTTCAAACTCGACATATCCCTCAGCGCACAAAGGTTCTTCAAATTGGGAGATTTGGTAGCCTTTTGGCAAATCTGGATAGAAGTAGTTTTTTCTGGCAAATATTGAGTGGGGGGCGATGTGGCAATTGGTGGCCAACCCCAATCGGACGGCGAATTCGACCGCGCGTTTGTTCAAGACGGGAAGCACGCCCGGCAAGCCCAGGCAGACGGGACACACCTGGGAATTGGGTTCACCGCCAAATTTGGTTTTGCAGCGACAAAAAATCTTCGAATCCGTCAGAAGCTGAGCGTGGACTTCAAGGCCGATTATGGGTTCGTAATTCACCATGACAGATCAGCTTCACTCATCCCAGTCGATCATGCGACGCACCCTTTTCGTGTCGCTTTCATGAACTGAAATGATTTTTGGACGCTTTGGAAGTTCAAGCGTGGAAGCGTTAGGAGTTTCAGAGTCTTGTTTATTTGATTTTTCTTTACGAGTCATCATGGTTTTCTTTGTACGATCGCGCGGGATGTCTATCTCGTGTGGGAAAATTAGTTGGGACAACTGTCCCATAACAACCGCCGAATCGTGTAATTTTCACGTTCCGTTGGGATGTATATCCAAAAGTCATTTTGCGCACCGCATCAATATGCGGCGCAATCGCTAATTTTCATTTTCGGACCTATTACTTTCCTACTTTGTCTCTCCGGCCCTTGCGGTCGATGTAAAGCAAGATTAAGCCAAAGATTAACTCAAAAACCCCCCACAATCACTATCATAAGGCTGCCCATGATATCTTCCATAATCATCCCTTTTAGCCATTTGGAATTGGGTTCAGGATATGTCCCCGCTGTTAGGTATGCCCACCTTGCCGTCAAGCTCAACCTTTCTCAGCTTTCTTTTCCTTGCGACTCTTTCGATCGATATAAAGTAAGCTCAGCCCAAATATTAGGCCTAGAATACCCACAATGACAATCGTTAGGCTGCCTAACAAGTCTTCCATCTCAATCTTCTCCTTTTAGTATTAAAATTGCCAGAATTAGCAATCCTATACCAATTGTAGCACCTATTACATCTATTATTAGCCTTCCAACGGAATGAGTTCCAACGATGGCATCACCAACGGAAGCAATTAAGAGAGTCACGCCAAATTTTTCTAATATATCAGAAGACTTCTTTCGCTCTCTTTATTCAAGGTCATGTCAAATTCGTCTCAACAAAATTCGCCACCCGCAAAACACTCTCCTCATCGAAGTGCTTACCGATGATTTGCGCACCAATAGGCAACTTACCTGAATCGTTACCGCAAGGAATAGAAATGGCGGGGAGTCCGGCCAGATTCACCGAAACAGTGTAAATATCCGACAGGTACATAGCTAAAGGATCGTCCACCTTCTCACCAATTTTAAATGCAGGAGTTGGAGATGTTGGCGCCAAAAGACAGTCGCACTGTTCAAATGCATGCCGGAAGTCCTGCGTGATTAACGTCTGAACTTTTTGTGCTTTTCGATAAAAGGCCTTATAGTATCCCGCGGAAAGAACGTATGTGCCAAGCATGATTCTTCTCTTAACTTCTTCTCCGAATCCTTGACTGCGGGTGCTTACGTACATTTCTTCTAAATCTTTGGCTCCTCGGGCGCGAAACCCGTATCGGGCGCCATCGTATCGCGCCAGGTTTGATGAGGCTTCGGCGGTTGCCAGGATATAGTAAGACGCGATGGCGTAGTCCGTGTGTGGCATCGAGACTTCGACAATCGTAACTCCCCCGTCTCGCAAAACATCAGCGGTTCTTTCGAGCTGTCTCCGGATCCCTTCATCAAGTCCCTCTGCAAAATATTCTTTGGGCAAGCCGATTTTTAATCCTTTCACGTCGCGGTTGAACGATTTGGAAAACTCCGGAACCGGAAGCGGCACCGATGTTGAATCGCGCTCATCGTGTCCCGATATCACTTCGAGCAGCAAGGCAGCGTCTGCAACCGTCTTACTGATGGGGCCGATTTGGTCAAAAGACGAAGCGAAGGCAATTAACCCGAATCGAGAAACTCGGCCGTATGTTGGCTTCATTCCCACGACATTGCAAAATGAAGCTGGCTGGCGAATGGAACCACCGGTGTCCGAACCGATACCGGCATTGGACATATCTGTGGCCACGGCGACACAAGACCCTCCCGATGAACCCCCAGAAACTCTTTCAAGGTCATACGGGTTCTTTGTAGGGCCAAAGTAGGAGTTCTCATTGGAGCTGCCCATGGCAAATTCATCCATGTTGGTTTTGCCAATCAGGATCGCGTCTTCGGCCTCCAATTTTTGAATAACCGTGGCGTCATACGGAGAGATGAAATTCTCCAAAATCCGCGAACCACAGGTTGCCTGCTTACCTTTTACAACGATGTTGTCTTTAACAGCTAAAATGGCTCCGGTCAGTTTACCCGCCTGTCCGGACTGAACTTTCCTGTCGACTTCTTC
>JAABYK010000527.1:4653-12790 GCA_011775825.1 Candidatus Zhuqueibacterota bacterium
CGCCTTCATTTATTCTGTTTAAATACTGCTCGACTAATTTTTGACAGGAGGATTCACCGCGAATTAGCTGCTGTTTCGTTTCAGCGATACATAAGTGGCTAAACGCCAATCATCTCTCCCGAATTTATTTCATTTCTTCTTTTTTCTGTGATTTCTCTTGTGATTTCTCTGATGAGGATTCGATTTCTTGTTTCTCCTTAGTTTCAGGTTCTTTGGTTGCCTGTTTGAATTCCCGCAACCCTTGACCTAAGCCTCTCGCCAGGTCGGGCAGTTTTTTTGCCCCGAACAATAGAACAATGATAAAGAAGATAATTAACAATTCCGTGAATCCTGGCATGCCCATGATAATTCTCCTGAGTATTTGTTTGGAAACCTGTGAGGTTTAAATCTTACTTCAATTTGTAATCTTGCGTATCTTTCTTAAAATCTTGATCAATCTCCCTCATGTCAAATTCATCTTTCAACTCACTTGTGGCTTTTTTGAATTCATTCATGGCTTTTCCTAACCCCCGTGCCAACTCTGGCAATCTTTTAGATCCGAATAGGATTAGCACCACCAAAAAGATGATGATGAGTTCTTGCATTCCAATGGCGCCCATGTAAGTTTACCTCCTGACAGCAAAGTTATATTTTTTCATTGAACCCCTAATTAATACCACCTAAGTAGGTAAATTGCCACTGCAATACCGATCAACCCGACGATATTGAGTTTGATTGTAAATCCAACTGTAATCGTGAACAGTGTCACATCTAATTTCGATGGACCAAACCCAAAGTGGGCAGTCTTAAGAAAGAATTCTTTTACAACACCCGTTGGCAGCAGCAACGTCAACAACTCTCCGAACAATGTTCCAACCATAGCCCCCAGAATAACAACCAACAGAATCTGCCCTAATGATTTTTTTGCCATTCGGCTGTCCCCTTAGCCGTTCTGGTGCGTTGAGAAACATGCTGTGTATTTTGGATAATCGAATTAAATACGTTCGCGCCATCTGCAGATGTCAAAATCGCTTCGGAACAACGTTCCGGGTGTGGCATCATTCCCATGACATTTCCATGCTCATTTATGATTCCGGCTATGTTTTCGAGTGACCCATTTGGATTAGCATCCTCTGTGATTTCTCCACTCTCGATGCAGTATCGGAATAAGACGCGGTTACTGCCATTTAAAGAATCGAGAACGGCTTGATCGGCGTAATAAAGCCCATCCCCATGGGCCACCGGAACACGCAAAACGTCTCCCACTCTAAACGCACGCGTGAAAATGGAGTCGTTGTTTTCAACTCTAATTTTGACAAATTTACAAACAAATCGCATATCACGATTGCGCATAAATGCTCCTGGCAGCAATCCCGCCTCACACAGAATTTGAAAGCCGTTGCAAATGCCCATTACGATTCCGCCTGTGTCAGCAAACTCAACGACAGCACTCATCACAGGTGAAAACCGAGCAATCGCACCGGTTCGCAAATAATCCCCATACGAAAATCCACCCGGCAAAACGATGGCATCGAAATTTGAAAGATCCTCCTCTTTATGCCAAATGAAATCCACATCTTGCCGGAAAACCTTCTTCAAAACGTAATAGCAATCATGGTCACAATTAGATCCGGGAAAGACTATAACTCCAAATTTCATCGCCATTTGCAGACCATCAAACTTCAATTAACTCGTATTTATAGTCTTCGATAACCGGGTTAGCCAAAAGTTTTTTACAGGCTTCGTTTGTTATCCGTATGGCCGCTTCTTTTGTGTCATTCTTAAAACTCAGGCGAATCAATTTACCCATTCTAACTTCATCAATGGATTCAAATCCCAAATTCTGCAAAGCATGGTGCACGGTTTTCCCCTGAGGATCCAAGATGCCTTCTTTCAGCGTCACATGTATTTCAGCGATATACATTTCAGGCACTCTAATCCGGAATCGAAATATCAAACAGCTCCTCGTCCTCTTCATCTTCTTTGAAACCAAGCACCAAAGAGCGAATGAAGTAAAACAGGACAAAACCAAAGGCCATCGGAAACAACATTCTCTCACGAAAGACCACAGCCACGGCTACAGCAAGCAGTACCAAAATAAATAACACCGAATTCTTTTTGTTTTCCTTGAAAGAAAATTTGGGCACCCCTTCGTATTCCACATTACTCACCATCAAGATACACAGAAATACAACCAGCGGGATGAGCAGGGGCCCAAATTTTAATCCTTCCCATATGTCATAATTAAAAATGACGTAAGTCGAAAGGGTCGCGGCCATTGCAGGTATCGGCAGTCCGGAAAAACTCTCCTTTTCAAATCCATCTAAAGTCACATTGAAACGCGCCAAACGGATTGCTCCAAACATCATTGGCAAGAAACTCAAAACAATGCCCGATGGTCCCAACTTGTAAAAGAACACTTCATAAACGAGAACGGCTGGCGCCACACCGAACGAAACCATATCGACAATCGAGTCCAACTGAATGCCAAACTCGCTATATGATTGAGTTTTCCTCGCAACCTTACCATCTAAGGCATCCCAGATTCCCGCGATGATAATCATCCACGAGGCCGTAACATATTTTTCCTGTATCGCACTGATAATTGCGAAAAAACCAAAAAACAAGTTAAGTAGAGTAAACGCACTTGGAACTAAATTGTTAATTTTACGACTCATTCGCAAAAACTCCTATGATGCTTTCGCCACCTTTGACTTTTTCTTTTAATTTTACCTTAATTTGCACATCCCTGGGCAAAAAAATATCTACCCTTGACCCAAATTTGATTATTCCAAATCTTTCTCCTAATGTCACTCTGTTGCCTTCCCGAATATCGCACACGATTCTGCGTGCCAGAATTCCGGCAATCTGCTTAAATAAAATCTTATGTTTATCATTTTCAATACCGATAATCGTTTGCTCATTTGCCTCCGAGGCCTCGCTTTTGTAGGCTTTCAAGAAATCGCCGCGCCGATAGTGAAAGTATCCAACCGTACCGGCCAGCGGAATACGGTTAACATGCACATCGAAAAGCGACAAAAAAATGCTGACACGCGTGGTTTTACTTTTTAAGTATTCATCTTCAAAAACATCTTTTATGTCGATGACCTTGCCATCAGCCGGAGATAAGACGACGTTCGGTTGCGTAGGAATGGCGCGCCCCGGGTCTCGAAAAAAGAAAATCACAAAACCGGTGACCACAAAACTGAGGGCCGCCAAAACCTGCAAATGCAAAAACGGCGTCAGCGCTGCACCGGTCGTCATGACACCTGTACAGAACACCATTCCCAGAATCCATCCAATTCCCTCTCTGCTCAAGAATCCTCCCCTCTTTTTCAACTTTCAAAGCCATGAATATACGTACCCGTATTTATGCTTCTTTGAAGACTCGGTTCCGTACTTCCTGATAGGCCTCTTCGATCTTGCCCAGATCCTGACGAAAACGATCTTTATCCAGCTTTTCATCCGTTTGAGCATCCCAGAAACGGCACGTGTCCGGAGAGATTTCGTCGCCAAGCACAATCTTGCCATTTTTGTTTCGACCAAACTCCAATTTGAAATCGACCAATTTCAGATCTCTCCTAAAAAAGAACGCCTTTAGAACGGCATTGATTTTGTAGGCAAATCGCTCAATCTGTTTGAGTTCGTCCTGAGTCGCATGTCCGAATGAAACCACGTGATGTTCGTTTACCATCGGGTCGTGTTTCTCATCATCTTTGAGATAGTATTCTAAAACAGGTTGCTCGAGCTCCTTACCCTCCTCAACGCCGTATCTTTTCACCAGACTTCCGGTTGCGATATTACGCATGACCACTTCAACCGGGATCATTTCCAACTTTCTGATGACCATTGAATTATCCGATCGGGTGCTCACAAAATGTGTGGGGACATGATAGCTGTCCAAATAATTAAATAGAAACGATGAAATTTGATTGTTTACGACTCCCTTTGATTTGATCTTTCCCTTTTTTGCGCCATCAAAAGCCGTTGCATCATCCTTGAATTCTTGAATAAGCAGGTCCTCTTTATCGGTTTCGTAAACTATTTTTGCCTTACCTTCATAAAGCTTTTGTTTCTTTTTTACACTCACTTCCTTCAATTTCCCTCTCTCCTGTTTATTCTAACAATTGTTAGTGAATTAGATGTCTGAACGAACACGGAAAAATTGTGTCATTCCAAAGTCTTTTAAGCGCGAATGAATTGAAAGGACTGTTTTCGTTCAGACTAAACACCAACCCTCTTAAAAATAAAATCGACATGTCTTAGATGATGGTTGATATCAAAGCATAGCTCGATGTCCTCTTGCGACAACCATTTTCCGATTTCCGCATCCGATTCTACGACGTCTTTGAAAGCAATGTTAGAATTCCACGTCTCCATGGCCCGGCTTTGTACCATTTGATAGGCATCTTCGCGGGACACTCCTTTTCTGATCAGGGCTAAAAGCAAGGATTGTGAAAAAACCAAACCTTTTGTCATCTCCAAATTTCGTTGCATATTCTCGGGATACACCACCAAATCTTCAACGACCTTTGTGAATTTGTTCAGTATGTAATCAAAAAGAATTGTACTATCCGGGATGATAACTCGTTCCACCGAGGAATGGGTGATGTCCCGTTCGTGCCAGAGAGCCACATTCTCCAAAGCGGCCATCGCATTTGCGCGTAGAATTCTTGCCAGGCCGGTTATGCGCTCACAAGTTATCGGATTGCGTTTGTGTGGCATCGCTGAGGAGCCCTTTTGACCTTTCCGAAAAGGCTCCTCAACTTCGAGAACTTCGGTTCGTTGCAGGTTGCGAATTTCAGTCGCAAACTTTTCCAATGAGGCCGCAATCACGGCAAGTGTCGTCAGAAACTCGGCATGTCGATCCCGTTGCACAATTTGATTGGAAACCGGCGCCGGCTTTAGATCCAACTTTGCACAAACATAAGACTCCACCCATGGACTAATGTGTGAGAACGTGCCAACCGCTCCTGAGATCTTGCCAACCGAAATGGTCTCAATCGCATTTTGCAAACGTGTGATGCCTCTACCAACTTCATCAAACCATAGGGCCATCTTGATTCCAAAGGTCGTCGGTTCCGCATGAATTCCGTGACTTCGGCCGATGCAAACCATATTTTTAAACTCCTGAGCACGCTTTCGGAGGACTTCACGTAACGTTCCCAGGTCATTCAGAAGTAACTGACCTGCCTGCCTAATCAAGCTCGATAGCGAGGTATCCAGTAGGTCGGAGGAGGTCATTCCTAAATGAATATGCCGACTCTCTGGACCAACGTTTTCGGCCACGTTTGTGAGAAACGCGATGACATCGTGATTTACGGTTTCTTCGATTTCAAGGATGCGTTTAATATCGAAATCAGCCTTGTCTTTGATGATCTGAACAGCGCCTTTTGGAATTTCACCCAGCTCAGCCAGGGCCTCGCAAACCAAGATCTCCACTTTGAGCCAGGTCCTGAACTTGTTCTCGTCGCTCCAGATTTTGGCCATTTCAGGCCGTGTGTATCGTTCGATCAACGAGTATCTCCTATTCTATCGGTTCTAATCGAAATTTGATGGTCAAGTCTCTGCGGTTGCGTCTGACGCGAAGTTTTATTTCGTCCCCGGCCCGCAGATCCGAATCTTCGATGATGGTCCAGATATCACTTCGGTCACTAATTTTCTGATCGTTGACTGCGATAATGATATCTCCGACCTCTAATCCTGCGCGTGCGGCCGGACTGCCCCGCTCAATATCTGTCACAATCACACCATCGCTCGACCGGAGCTGAAAATAGCGAGCCACTAATGGCGTAATGTTTTCGACCACGGTGCCTGTGGTCCACTGACGGTTGACCTTTCCGTACTCCTTAAGATCTTCGAGCACTCGCTTCACTCGGTTAATCGGGATGGCAAACCCCAGCCCGATGGAACCGGTATTGTAATCGCTTCCGGTAAAAATGAACGTGTTCATTCCAATGACTTCCCCCAAACTGTTCACCAACGGTCCACCACTGTTTCCTTGGTTGATGGCAGCATCGGTTTGAATCATGTCCTGATAAACTCGGTCGTTCTGTTGCTTCCCAAAATCTCGATCCACAGCGCTCACAACTCCGACCGTTACAGTGGGTTTGGCATTTATCTCAAACAAACCAAATGGGTTACCCAAAGCGATGACCCATTCCCCGATGATGATGTCCTCGGAGTTCCCGAGACGGACATAATTGTAGTCGCCCCCGTCCACTTTGAGTAGAGCGATATCGGTAATGTAATCCGTGCCCACGACTTCGGCGTTCTTCGTGGTTCCGTCCGGAAACACAACCACAATTTCAACCGCTTCGTGGACCACGTGCTCGTTTGTCAAGATAAAGCCATTCGGGGAAATGAGGAATCCCGAACCCAGGCTTTTTACAGCTCGTCTCGGAACCCGCTCGGGAAAAAAGAAACGTAGGAAGGGATCATCGTAAAGTGAAAATGGTGAGCGACGGTACTCGCGAATTTGCGTCACATTGATACCGCAGACCGCATCACTTACCTTGTCAACGGCGCGAGTGATGGCAGTCTGCCGCCTCATACTGATTTGATCATTGAGAGAACCTCTTTCTTGAGGCTCGACATTCGGCTTTTGAAGTGACGCAAGTTCGAGGGACTCAAGGTCGTCATTCTCCTCTTCATGGCTACACCCCAATACGCTTAATATCCCCAAGAACCCAATTAAAAAAAATTTGGCTTTGAACATAGTCAACCTGTGTTGCATAAGCACCTATAACACCTGATTATTTATTCTTTCCAATCAACCAAAAAGCATTTAACACTATATCGGTTAGTGAAGCGAAACTCAGTAATACACGTTCTCCAGAAACAATCCATGAGCCGGAGCCACAGAACCTGCGTTGCTATGATCCTGAGATTCTAAGATAGCCTTAACCGTCTCCGGTTTCATTTTCTCCCTGCCAACATCCACCATGGTACCAACAATTATCCTGACCATGTGGTGGAGGAATCGATTAGCTTCGATTCCCATGAGGATTTCATCAGGCGTTTCGCGCCATTCGATCTTTTCAACTTTACATAAGTAATGTGATTCATTTTTGCGTGGTTTGCAAAACGCTGAAAAAGTATGTTGACCGACCAGGTGGGCAGCAGCGGCTCTGATTCTTTCCAAGTCGAGTGCGTACTTGCAGTACCATGCAAACTGCCATCCTATCGCGCGGGGTCTTTTCGATATGATATATCTGTATTTACGTCTTCTGGCGTCATACCGCGCATGAAACCCCGCATCAGCTTCCTCCACATGCAAAACGACCACATCACGTGGAAGGTAGCTGTTCAATCCCAATCGAATCGAGTTTACTCCTAACGAGCTCTCCGTATAAAAGTTGGCAACTTGTCCCAATGCATGAACACCCGCATCCGTTCGGCCGGAAGCGGTTATTTTAGTTTTTTTCTGAAGCAGCCTCCGAATCGCATCTTGCAACGTTCCTTGAATGCTACGTCCTTTTGGCTGCCATTGCCATCCACAAAAATTGGTGCCATCGTATTCCAGAACGAGCTTTATATTTCGCATTAAAGATTGAGACAAACGCTTAATTCAGGAAGACGATGAATCCCATGAATACAAAGGAAAAGACCAGCAGCACAATGTCCTCCCTCTTAAAAGCCATTGGCTGAAAACTGGAGCGGGCCTCTCCGCCGCTGTAATTCCGAGCCTCCATAGCAACCGCCAACTCATCAGCGCGACGAAAGGCTGAAACAAACAACGGCAGCACCATCGGCGAAATACTGCGAACGCGCTGAACCAAACTCCCTTCTAAAGACGATCCGCGAGAGAGCTGGGCACTCTTAATCCGATTTGCTTCACGTACCAGAATCGGAATAAATCTGATGGCCAGAGTCATCATCAACGCAAATTCATGAACGGGCAATTTCAACTTTTTCAATGGTGAAAAAAGTCGTTCCAAACTGTCGGTCAGTTCAGTAGGTGAAGTAGTCAAAGTCAGCAAAGAAGCAAAAACAATGAGCACCCCTAACCTCGTCGAATAGGAAAACCCCCTCAAAAGCCCTTGTTGGCTTATCTCAAAGCCCAAAAATGGAAACCAATGAAAAAAATGAACCTTGAATGTGTGAACACAGAACGTGATCATGAAAAGCCAGACAAACCATCTCATCGTTCCTAAAA
>JAABYK010000527.1:12808-14988 GCA_011775825.1 Candidatus Zhuqueibacterota bacterium
TCAGACTATGAGAAATCAGCAGACAAGAGGTAAACACCAAACTTGACAGCAGCTTGCTGCGTGGGTCCAACTTATGCAAAATCGACTCAGCAGGATAATATTGACCTAAGGTTATATCATTTAATGAAGCCATCTACTTTACCGATTTCTGAATAATTAATATATAATTAATTTAAAAAAAATCAACAGAATTTGACAGGGAATCGCGGGCATCGCAAAAGGCCCTAAATTGCATTTAGAACCGCGTAATTAACAACAGATCTGCAGGTTCTGGTATCAAAATTTCGCTTGACTTTTAATGCAAATTCTTTTAAGTTCCAAATCGTTGGAGGGTAGTGATAACCATCCTTGCGTTTCTTAAGGCTAACAATTTTCCAAATATCATCTTCTAACCACAGGCAATGTGAACAAGTTGGCGTTATTTGTCACGGCATCCTAAACGTTCTGTTGTATTGGCTTTAATTCAAACGGAAAAAAGAATTGGACAAAAAAGCGCTTGAAAACGTCTGTCAGCGCATAGATTCCTACCAGGATGAGTTGATTGACCTTCAGAAGAACTTGACGTCCATGCCTGCACTCGCACCTGAAAACGGTGGCGAGGGAGAACAGAAAAAATCCGATTATATTCGTTCCTACTTGAAAGAGACGCTAAAATGTAAACAAGTGGTTGAATACAACGCACCCGATGAGAGGGTGCCGTCCGGGGTTCGGCCAAATCTCGTGACCATTTTTCCGGGCAAAGATTCCTCAAAGACCGTTTGGATTATGTCCCATATGGATGTCGTACCGCCCGGCGATGAAAACAAGTGGAATGGCGATCCCTGGACAGTCCGGGTCCAGGATGGGAAAATCTATGGGAGAGGCACTGAAGACAATCAGCAGGGAATTGTGTCGTCCTTGATAGTGGCCAAGGCGTTTTTGGATGAGGGTGTGCAGCCGGTTAAAAACTTAGGCCTCGTTTTTGTTTCGGATGAGGAGACGGGCAGTAAATACGGCATCCAATTTGTGCTGAAAATTCATAAAGACACCTTCAAGGATGAAGATTTCATCATCATTCCGGATGCCGGCAACCATGAAGGAACGCTTATTGAGGTGGCAGAGAAAAGCATCATTTGGTTGAAATTTCGAGTGATCGGAAAGCAGACGCACGGCTCAACACCGGATAAAGGCATCAATTCCCTCAAAGCAGCGGCCAACTTAATATCAAAGGTAAACAATCTTTACATGGTCTTCAATGCGTCAGACCCGGTCTTTGATCCACCGACCAGTACTTTTGAGCCGACCAAAGTCGAGCCAAATGTGCCAAACATTAACACGGTGCCAGGCGAGACCACGTTCCACATCGATTGTCGTCTTCTACCAAATTACGATGTTGATCTATTCCACAAAAATGTCGAACGAATTTGCAACGAGGTTGAAACTCGTCACAGAGTGAGAATTGAGATAACGTGTGAGCAAGAAGTTCGCGCAGCGGCGCCCACTCCCGTCGATGCGCCTGTGGTCAAAGCCCTGGAACAAGCCATTTCGGATATCAAGAAGGTTCAGCCCAAAGCCATGGGAATCGGTGGTGGCACGGTGGCAGCTTTCTTTAGGGGGGCCGGGTTTAACACGGTCGTGTGGGCAACTCAAGATGAAGCCTTGCACGAACCGAACGAGTATGTTAAGATCGACAACATCATTAATGACGCAAAAGTGTTTGCACACGTATTGCTTCAAGATTAGTATTTGACGGATCTCTTTGGTTTAGATCGAGACGCCACGACATGACGTCCTGCCCGATACAGAGGAGGTAAAGGAGGTAACCAGAGAGTTGAACCCGACCGGGGCATCCTATTTAGGAGGCCTGCCTATCTCTCCCGAAGAGATAGATTAAGATGGAGCGTTAGGCTCCTTTCTTTCCGCACGTACCTCACGGCTCTCGAATTTGTTGATCAGATACGAATTATCACAAATATTTGGATGAGCCAGCTTCAAAAAAGGATTCGCAGCTTTCTCAAACATTCTCTGTCAATCAAGCCGAATGAATCGTTGCTGATTATTGCGGAAGATTCTCTCTTTGATATAGGCGAAGAGTTCCGGACTTGTGCCGAAAAACTCGCCGAATATTCCATACTCACAAAGTTTTCTTACAAAAGCTTTACCGAACACGGACTCCCTCCTGCCATCTTAAATGCGTTACC
>JAABYK010000527.1:15000-15235 GCA_011775825.1 Candidatus Zhuqueibacterota bacterium
CAAACACCTTACAAGAAAATCGCTCACCTGAGCCGGAGACTGGCAGACATTTTCTCAATCGGAAAAAACATTAACCTGAGTTCGGCAAATGGTACAAACGCAAATATTGCGATGTCAAAGATAAAAGCTTGTGCAGAAACGGGGTTTGCGCACAAAGCGGGTGAACTCACATTTCTTCCTGCAGGTGAGGCGTGTGTGACGATCAACAAGAATTTGGATGGCTGCCTCGTTCTTG
>JAABYK010000005.1 GCA_011775825.1 Candidatus Zhuqueibacterota bacterium
GGTCCGCCGCCTGAGAGAATATGGTACTCCAACGGGGGCATACGCCACGTTCGAGGCTGGCCTATCGCCCTCACCCTTCCTGCTCCGGACTTTGAGGGCGACCTAGTTGGAACTGGAACATTTATACAGCATTCTGACTGGAATTCGGAGGGTACCGGTTCTGTATCGGGCCCATTTACTGTAGAAGTGGAATGGCAGGGTATAAACGGAACTTTTACAACACAGTTTGCAGGAAACGTCCAAAACTACCACCTCTCGGGCACTTTCGTGGCTCATGGAAGTGGCGGCTTTGAGGGACTGAAGTGGCAAGCAACGGTCGAGGGATTTATTAACGGACCGTACACGTACGGTGGGCGCATTCTGGATCCCAAAGGAGAATGAGATTAAACCATGGGAGGGGCTGTGTCCCCTCCTCTTCCCATTTCTTATTCTCCGATCTACGATCGAAGTGGCCTAAAAAAACAGTAAACACCATTACCATTTTTCAGGTAAGGTGTACTGGAAAAACTAAGCCGAAAGGAGGTGAAAAATCATGCTACATCTACAGAAGCTTACGAACATCGCGGGGAGAAAGGTCTTAATAATTGGCTGGCTGTTGAGTATGGTTTCAATTAGTCTGGCACAAGGTGACACCTGGACCACGAAAGCGGACATGCCAACGGCAAGAGGATTATGTTCTGCCAGTGAGGTGGACGGGATTATCTATGTAATAGGTGGGACTACTGCCGAAAGTTATCCAATGGCTGTTGCAACCGTGGAAGCGTACGATCTTGCCACGGATACCTGGACGAAAAAAGCTGATATGCCTGGGGTAAGATGGGGTCTATCAACTTGTGCATTGAATGGGAAGATCTACGCTATTGGGGGTGGTAGACAAGATTTTGCACCAGCCATCTCTGTTGTGGAAGAGTATGATCCGGCAACGGACACCTGGACGAGGAAAGCTGACATGCCATCTCCAAGAGCATATTTAGGTACCAGCGCTGTAGATGGGAAGATCTATGCCATTGGGGGAATGTCTTACGGCTCTGAATATTCGGTAGTGGAAGCATACGATCCAGCAGCAGACACCTGGACGCGGAAAACCGATATGCCAACAGCAAGAAATTATTTGGCGGCAAGTGTAGTTAATGGAAAGATCTATGCTATTGGAGGTGCAATGGGTTACTCGGATATTGAGTTGTCGAGAGTAGAAGAGTACGACCCGTTGACCGATACCTGGACACGGAAAAAAGAAATGCCAACGTCAAGGCTATATCTATCTACCAGTGCCGTGAATGCGAGAATTTATGCAATTGGTGGGGCAAAGGGTCGTTTCGAGCCGGGTCTTACGACTGTGGAAGAATACCATCCAGAGACAGACACCTGGACGAGCAAAGCTGACATGCCAACGCCAAGGGTGTATTTAACTACCTGTGCAGTGAATGGGAAGATTTATGCCATTGGCGGAGCTACAAGGGGTGATCCTTCCGCCTTTGTGACAACGGTGCAAGAATATACGCCGCCTGTAGTCACAAGTGTAGAAAGCGAACCTCGGAGTGAAATTAATCCGGTAGAATTTACACTTCATCAAAATTGTCCCAATCCTTTTAATCCAGTAACAGTCATCAGCTATGAACTTTCAGCAGCCAGTGAGGTCGAATTAACCATCTATAACCAGTTGGGGCAAAGAGTCAAAACCCTGGTCAACGAAAAACAACCTGCCGGCGTTTATCGGGTTCAATGGGATGGGAAAAGTGAAGACGGCGTGCAGTTATCGAGCGGCGTGTATATTTATCGAATTAAGGCAGGCGACTTTGTGGATGCTAAGAAGTTGGCGTTGATTCGTTAAGACTAAGGACTGCAAATTAGAAAAGCCATCGGGTACGAGTCTCGGTGGATTATTCAACTCATTTTTCACGTTTGTTTCTGTAAGGAGTGAGGACATCAATCTGTGTCTTTTTGCCAAGGTTGTAAAAGTTCTTAGCGTTTTCTTGCTCAGCGATTCTTGTTGTTTTTGCCCGTCACAGCCGAGCACAAGATAATCCGTCGGAAGTCACTAATGTATCGGCAGTTGTAGACACACAAAAGAGTATTGTTCTTCTTAATTATGAGCCATTGGATACTGAACAGGATACAATGCAAGTGATTCTTAAAGTTTCCAGTGACAGCGGGCAAACTTATATTTTCCCTGTTGATTCTGTAGCTCTGTAGCGGGAGATGTTGGCTATCCAGTTGTATCAGATACGCAAAAGCGAATAATATGGCATTATGATCCTCATGTCGTCCTTCGTGTCATTCGTAGGAAACTTCCTTTGATTGTTCGTAAGGTGCTGTTAATTAAAAAGATTCTTCCAGAACGACATTCTCCTTGATAATGATGCTATTTTTTTATACTTTATGCGCTTAAATTTCATTCGAAGCGAAATCTAAAACGTTGCTCGTTATTTTTGGTGTGACGGAGGTTGAATGAAAAGCGCAAGTTTCTATCTTGTGGTGGTGATGGCGGTCTCAACTTCGATCGGGGTTTTTCCTGCGGAAGCCCAATTTGCATTTGAAAAACTGGAAGAATATAGTGGGTTTGAATGGGAAGATCCGGTGCAGTTTTTTTGGAACCCCAGGTACAATCGAGTCGAAGGCTTGTTTCTCAATCAAGGCGTCAAGTTTTATCCGGAAGCCATTCAAAATTTCGAGCTCTACGGCTGGCTGGGTGGCGGATTCTGGAACGATTCTAATAAACAATTCCGCTATACCGCGGGATTCCGAAAAGATTTTTTCGATATTGAACGATTAAGCATTGGAGCTGAAGTTTTCAAAAAAGTTGAGTCCGAAGATGACTGGATCGTTGGTGAGGTCGAAAACTCCCTGGCTGCTTTCTTTTTTCGGGAGGACTACAAAGACTACTACGGCACCCAGGGGTTTAAGTTCTTCGCAGAGCATCTCTTTAAGGGCATCCATACGCTGCGATTTGAAGTCGGGAGGCGAACCTTCGATGCCTTCGAAAGGAATATCGATTGGAGCGTCTTCGGCGGAGATTTCGACACAAATCCCAAACGCGCAGATTCATTTATTGCCGAAGGTGACGAAATCGGCTTGAAGTTCATCACCGCCTTTGATTGGCGTGACAATCCCATCTTCCCACTGACCGGTTGGTACGCAGAAGCCATTTTCGAGAAAACCTTCGAAGATTTTGACACGGATGGGTTATTCGTGACCGTCAAGCGTTTTCAGCAAACGTTTGGCAACCAACGCTTCTTTGTCCGCACCATGCTCGGAACCCGCCGCGGCGATATCGGAACTTCGATGATTGGCACACCCGTAGATAGCCTCGCCGATCAGTATTCCATCGACCTCGGTGGCATCGGCAGTCTCCGGGGTTTTGACGATAAGGAATTCAGTGGCAATCGCATGTTCATGTTGAATTTCAATTATTTTTTTGGCGGCGACATTTTACAAAAAATTCCACTTGACGAGGTGCCCGGGTTCAGCTTCTTTTGGCCCACACTCTCGTTGGGCGTATTCCTGGACACCGGATGGGCCTGGATCACCGATCCCGACGACGGTTTGCTCGACGGGTTTGGCGAACTGACCTTTGATAACCTGGAAACCGACATTGGACTGTCATTTCTGGTGCTCGAAGGCGTGTTTCGCATCGATATCGCCAAAAGAACGGATCGCTCGGAAGATGATTTTCGTGTAACGTTTAGATTACTGGAAAACTTTTAATAAATTGTCATGGAACAATTGACAAGGCCAAGCTATTAACATAGTTAAATTAGGTTAACCGATATTCGGAAAATGGAGGGTAACTTGTGATTTTTGGCTTTTTGACCTCACGAAATAGAGGGAATAGGGTTATGAGGGGATAAGTGAATTCCTCTTATTCCTTATTTCCTTTAACCTATTAAACTAAGCAGACAAGGGTAACTCTGCCAACTGTTCAAGTTTTCCGAATCTGGTTTGACTCCTTAGTCACGAACGAATGAGCATCACATGCATTATGTTGTACCTTCAAAGACGTTTTTTCACCGAGTTGTCTCTCTGTTTCTCTTGATTTGGTTTTCCAACGCTTCTGGTCAGACATTTCAAAAACTGCCCGATAGTACCTCGACCAGGCAACCCAAAAAAATCCTGGCGGTCATTGTGCAGGGAAATGAAAAAACCAAAGAGAAGATTATCCTGAGAGAAATGAAGCTCAAGGTGGGGGATCAGTTCGATCAATTGCAAGCCGAACGTGATCGCTTGCGCATTCAGAATCTCGGTATCTTCAATCGCGTGGAAATGGACATGGTGCCCACCAATCACGGGGTGATTCTGGTCGTGACCGTGAGCGAAATGTGGTATATTTTCCCTTATCCGATCATTTTCAGAAATGAACGCGATTGGGATCGCATCTCCATCGGAGCCGGCGTTCTGCACAACAACTTCCGGGGCCATCGAGAGGTGATCGATTTTTCCTTCTGGCTGGGCTTCAATCCGTCGGTCAGATTGCGCTATACCAACCCATGGATTTTCGGCAAATTAAAATTTTATACCAGCGTTTCGGTGTTTGCTCGGAAGGTTCGTAATTTGACTTTTACCGCAATCGATTCCTCCGTAAACGAAAATCAGATCGGCTTCAATTGGCGTATTGGCAAACGTTTTGGGCATTTCACCTACCTCGATCTCAACCTCGGGTACAAGCAACTCACGTTCTCCGAAGATGTCACCGGACAAACGCTGTCAACTTCCGGCAAGGATAGGTTGCCGCACGTGGGCTTCTCATTTACATATGATAAGCGTGATTTGTGGGAATACCCCCACAGCGGACATTACATCAACATCTGGGCAAGGAAAACAGGCTGGTTCGGAAACACCGTCGACTATCTGAGATATGGCGCCGATGTCCGAAAATATGTTCCCATCGGCCCAACGACGCTGGCGTTTCGGGGGGCGACCAATCTCTCCGCAGGCACAATCCCTGTTTACGACCAGGTGCATTTCGGTTTCTCCACGCGCATTCGCGGACATTTTAGCGAACGCCATTCCGGTGAGAATCGATTGATTGGAAGCGCAGCTTTTCGCTTTCCCATTCGTAAAATCAGTTATCACGACTTTGGGCCGTTTCAGTCCATGGGGCGGTACGGCAGCAACTTCAGGTTTGGCGTCAGCGGCGCGCTGTTTGTAGACACAGGCGCGGTTTGGGGACAAAATAGCGGTTTTGGCCGAGACGACACCCTGGAACTGGACGATTTTATTTCCGGTTGGGGAGCAGGACTGCACTTTTTTCTGCCCTACATGAACATTTTGAGGCTCGAATACGGTTTCAACGAGAATTGGGACGGACAGTTCATCGTAGACCTTTTTGCGTTTTTCTGATATGAATATTTTGGGCATTGAAACGTCCTGCGACGAAACAGCCGCTGCTGTCTGGTTGACCGACCACTTAGCTTCCAACAAGATTGCCTCACAAGAAGTTCATGCAAACTTCGGTGGTGTGGTACCTGAACTCGCATCTCGGGCACATGTGAAGCTCATCTTACCCATTATACAGTCCGCGCTTTCAGAAGCAAACATTAACAAGCAGGATCTGGATGGCATTGCCGTCACCTACGGACCCGGACTTGCCGGCTCTCTATTGGTGGGATTGAACGTTGCCAAGTCCATGGCTTTGGCTTTGAAGGTGCCATATATTGGAATTAATCACATGGAAGGTCACCTTTTTTCCAATTCCGTTTTGGAGAAAGGGCCGGAACCGCCGTTCATTTCTTTGACCATTTCCGGGGGTCACACTCAGTTGGTATACGTAAAGGGCTGGGGAGATTACAAAATCCTGGGCAAAACTCGCGATGACGCCGCAGGCGAAGCCTTTGACAAAGTCGCAAAAATGTTGGAGCTGTCTTATCCTGGCGGCCCTGCAATTGACAAATTGGCTAAAGATGGCGACCCGGAATACATTTCGCTTCCCAAAGCAAAATTTAAAGACAACAGCCTGGATTTCAGTTACAGCGGTCTGAAAACTGCCGTGCTCTATCATTTGCAGAACCTGGATTCACAAGAAAGACACCGGCACAAAGCCGATATCGCAGCCAGCTTTCAAAAAGCGGCCATTGAGGTTTTAATCGAAAACAGCCTTAAAGCATTGGAGGAACATGAAATCGATGAGCTGGCGTTAGCAGGGGGCGTGGCCTGCAACTCATATTTGAGAAAGCATTTGCATCAAGAAAGCAACCGGCGGAGATTTAAACTCTACGTCCCTCCCGTTAATCTGTGCACGGACAATGGCGCCATGATCGCCAGGGCCGGATATTTTTATTTGGAAAAAGGGGAACGGTCAGAATACACCTTGAGTCCTAAACCCTCTTTGTCACTCTAAGTAAGCTGTTTCACAAACGATTAATCAAAAAAGTAGAGGTTTTTTGATAAATGTGGAGCGAAGAGCGTGGAGCGTGCGTCGAAGGGAAATGGAGCCGTTTGTTAATCCAGCCATTTCGGGGAAAGTTTGAATTCAACAAATAAAATATCATTTTGACCGATTTAGCCAACATAAGTTTAGATACGACCGGAAGCATTGCGTTCCTGATCGCACTCATATTTGGCGCAGTCGCGTTTAGTTATTTCGTCTATCGCAAAACCGTGCCCCCCGTTCCCAAAAGCCTGCGCATGCTACTCATGGTGCTCCGGGCAGTGGCGGTGGTTTTGGTTGTTCTCCTGCTTTTCAAACCGATTCTCAGCATCACCCTGAAAAAGCAAGAGAAGCCCGTGGTGGCCGTACTCATGGACCGTTCCGCAAGCATGGCTCTGGTTGACCAGAAAATGGATCGCAGTGAGGTGTTAAAAGAGACTCTGCAATCCGAGCTGTTCAATAAGCCACCCAAAAACATCGAGATGGAATTCTACCCCTTTTCGCATCAATTGTTTGATGGTTCGACTGTCCCTCCGGATTCCATTGACTTATCAGACGATGGTACGGATATTCGTCGCGCCCTTGTGGAACTCAAGGATAAAATGGCGGAAAAGTACTTTGGTTCGGTCATCTTGATCACCGATGGCGCAAACAACCTGGGCGAAAATCCAGCCCGATATGTTTCGAAGTATGGGTTGCCGATTTATCCAATTGCGATTGGCGATTCTTCACAACAAAAAGATGTTCTCATCACAAATTACGTCACCAATGAAATCGCTTACGAGGGCACACGTGTTCCAATCGATATCTATTTAAAGAGCAGCGGATTTGAAGGCAAGCGGATTCCGGTTAACCTGGTTCAAAACAACAAAACTTTGGACTCGAAAGTGGTCACCTTAACCGGCAACGAACTCGAGCAGAAGGTGCGTTTGCATTTTACACCGGAGAAAGAGGGACTGACCAAATACACCGTTAATCTACCAAAATTGGAGGGCGAACTCACACAGATCAACAACACCAAGTCGTTCTATGTGAAGGTTCTCAAAAGTAAAGTCAAAGTCCTAATTGTGGCCGGTGGACCAAGTACCGACTTTCGATTCCTGAAGCGAGCTTTGACGGCGGATGAAAACGTCGACGTGCAAACGTATGTGGAAAAACGCAGGGGACGATTCTATAGACGAGCTTCTTTACCGCCTGTGGAGCAAATGCTTCAGTACGATTGTCTGGTCATTTTGGATTATCCCCGCCGAAGCTCGAGTCGCAACGACTTAAACTCTATTAAAAGCTTGTTAGCCAGAGGCAAGCCGGCGTTCTTCCATCTTGGCAAAAATGTTGATTTTGAAAAGCTGTGGCTGCTGCAAGATTTTCTACCCTTTGCTGCGAAACCTGTGAGGGGACAAGAACGCTCGGTGTACATCGATATCCTACCTCAAGGTCTGCACCATCCGCTTTTTCGGCTTTCAGAGGACGAGCTTGAAAATCGACAGAAGTGGCAAGAACTGCCGCCCATTTTTTCCGATTTGAATTATGTCAAAATTCATCCGAATGCACAATCCCTGGCAGCCATCGAGGTACAGCGGTCCGGAACCGGACGTCGGCGAAATCTGCCCCTGTTTGCTGCGCGAACCTCCGGCAACCGGAAATCCGTCACACTTCTGGGGTACGGACTCTGGCGCTGGGACCTGCTGATGTGGGGCGTGGGCAAAACCAATGAAAGCTACCGAAGATTCTTGCGAAACACCATCCGATGGTTGATCACGCAGGAAGACAGTAAGCTCGTGCGCATCACCCCGAACAAAGAAATCTACCGCAGCGGCGAAGAAGTGAAATTTATCGCCCAGGTCTATTTTGAAGATTATCGACCTGTGGATGGCGCGGAAGTCGTGGTGCAATTAAGCGGCGGCAGAGAAACACAAGAGCTTTCACTCACCAACATTGGCGAGGGCCGATACGAAGGCAGCTTTCAAGTCCTTGAGGGTGGCGATTACCAATTCACGGGAACCGCCCATAAGCAAGGACGCGTACTCGGTCGGGACTCCGGCAAATTCTCGGTGGAAGAATTCAGTCTCGAATACCAGACCACGCGTATGAATGATGTCCTCCTTAAGCGTATTGCTGCCGAAAGTGGCGGTACGTATTTCACCCCTGCCGATTTCCGAGATCTTGAAGAAAAACTGAGCTTCCCGGAAAAATACGTGGTCATCAACAACGAATGGGAAATCTGGAATAAAGTCCCTCTTTTGATAACCTGCATCCTGTTTCTCTCCGCGGAATGGTTTATCCGTAAACGCAAAGGCATGCTTTAGGCTTAATGGTTTGAAACACGGAGTCACCGAGTACTCGGAGACACACGGAGTTTTTTTGTTATTTTTGGTCTTAGAGATAGACAGTGGACATAGAGAGGTTACGAGCCTTCGGTAGCTACTTCTGTCAGTGGCGGCTCTGCATTCGATCTGGTCAATGTCCACCCTGCACCACAACCCCCTTCTCCGTGCGACTCCGCTAACTCTGATTCTCCCTGTTAAAGAAAGCCTTTGCTCTTCGATCAATGCTTTTTGGTTAGATCCATCCCGAACCTTCAATTAATCCTTGCTTTTTGTTTCGAAAATGGCAACTTTTTCGGTGCTTGTCTTGACTAACAAAAATAACAGCATAATTTTCTCCAATGGAAAGTCATGTCAATAGATATCCTGAGTCTCTCAATATCCGCCCTGACGCCCGTGGCAATTGCAGTTGTAGGATATTTTATTCAGCGGACGCTTGCGCAGCAAAATCGGAGTTGGAAGGTGCAAGAACGCATCGCCGATAAGCGTGTCGAGATCTACGAAAAAATTGCTGAGGATTTGAACAAGATTTATTGCTACGTGATGGATGTTGGCGATTTCAGAAATGAGACGCCGGACACAATCATAGCCGCCAAAAGAACCGTCGACAGAAACATGTATATGTATCAGGCCCTTTGGCCACCTGAGACCTTTCAGAATTTCATATCCTACATGGATTCGGCATTCGCGACGTTTCAGGGAGTTGGCGAAAACGCCAAAATTCGTACTCGAACCATCCAAAAGAAATCGGCCTTGAAACAAAGTGCCAAGCAATGGCCAAAAGATTGGGACGCTCGTTTTACCGGTGAACAAGACTCAGATCATCACATGAAATATCAACAGCTTATCCAAAGCATTTCCAGAGACCTGATGCACTCGCCAATGGTAACCTCATAACAAAAATGCCAATGAAAACCGGTAGCTTTGACACAAAAGTTCGATTGCAGATTTATCAGCATTTTGTCGAGACCGGACATACACCTACGATGAGCGAAATCGCCAATGTGCTGGCATGTAAATTAAAGGATGTCCAAACCGCTTACCGGGGCCTGGCTGAGAAAAGATGTCTCGTTCTGCAAGCCAACGACGAAATCCTGATGGCGGAGCCCTTTTCAGCGGTGCCGACCCCATTCCAGGTACAAGTCGGAGACCGTTCCTGGTGGGCCAATTGCATCTGGGACGCTCTGGGCATTCCCGCAATGCTGAAACAGGATGCACGTATTGTTACAGCGTGTGGGGACTGCAACGAATCCATGCACGTTTTCGTCAAAGACGGGCAGCTTCATGAATCGTCGGGCGTTGTGCACATTCTGGTTCCAGCGAAACATTGGTGGGATGACATCGTTTTTGCCTGAAAGTCCATCTTACTCTTCCGGTCGGAAGAGCATGTGGAGCGCTGGTGTAAGCAGTGGAATCAACCCCGCGGCGAGATTCTTACTCTGGAGCAGCAGTGGCGGTTGGCGCAGGCCTGGTGTGGTGATTTGTTGCAACCCGACTGGCGAAGAAAGACAGCCGAAGAAACTGATGCGATTTTTACGACCATCGGTCTCACATCACCATTTTGGAACCTCGATTAACGAATTTAACATTGTCTCATGAAATGTGCCTTTTGTGACATCGTTGCCGGTGACGCGTCCTCTTTTATCGTATTTGAAGATGAGGTGTCGTTGGCTTTCTTGGATAAGCGCCCCCTCTTTCCCGGCCACACGCTTTTGGTACCGAAGCAGCATTTCGGGACCTTTGCCGAACTGGATGACTCGTTGATTGAACCTCTGTTTCGAAACGCCCGGCTGCTCGCTCAGGCCATTGAAACCGCCATGAAAGCCGAAGGAACCTTTGTCGCACTAAATAACAAGGTGAGCCAAAGTGTGCCCCATCTGCACATTCATGTGGTTCCGAGACGAAGAAAGGATGGCCTGAGAGGTTTCTTCTGGCCCCGGAATCCCTACAAGGATGACCAGCACATTCGCGAAGTGCAAAATAAAATAAAAGAAGTGCTTAACTCGCTGAGTTAAAAATCTGAAAAACTGCACATTTAGAGGATTCATGTTCAGACGTCTTGATCTGTTCCAGGAAGTCATTCAAAGGTTCTGCTTCAAATGTGACATTCTGCAGGTACGTCCTGGCGCGTTCCGAGAGCCGACGGTACCCCCACTGCATTCTGAAAAACGTCTCGGCTTCGCCCATCCTCTCAAAATAATAGGGCAGATTTAAGTCAAAGAAAGACAGACTGTCGGCATCGTTAAGCACGTAGGCCTCAGTATCATTCTCTTTTCCGTGTTCGTGATGTCGGATTAAGTGACAGACCTTCGTCACAATTTCCTCGTCAATTTCATATTTATGCAACAACTCATGAATGATTCTTGCGCTGTTCTCCGCGTGGTCTCTTTTGAACGCGTCGAAGTCGTCGTAATCGTTTCGGTTCAGCCGGCGTTCCGGAATGGCGCGTTCGATGTCGTGGCCTAACGCAGCAAGTTGCAGGGCGATGTCGGCATCGGGCTTGAGCCGCAGTACCCATTCCAGGACATTCTTTGCATGAGCGCAATCCTCCGGGACGAGCGATTTTGAGACAATCTCGAGTATTTCAGCTTTGATTTCTTTCAGCGAATCTTGAGTCATCATTTGGAAATTCACTACCGGAGGCTTTTTAAAACAGGACACAGATTTTCACTGATTCGCGCTGATGATTCTGACTTTTAGCAAAATCTTTATTTAACAGTCGGATA
>JAABYK010000030.1:0-13111 GCA_011775825.1 Candidatus Zhuqueibacterota bacterium
CGTCCATGGGCAGAAGTACAAAGAGGTCGCATCGATTTTGCAGTGTCCCATTGGCACAGTTATGTCTCGGCTATCAAGAGCGCGCCGACAACTGCGAAACGCGTTATCGGAGTATGCAGAAGAATTAGGATACATCTAAAATTCGAAGGTTTGACTTGGAAAATGAGAAAAACAGTGGTCTGTCGGCTAAAGTCCTGTGCAAAAGGACACATTCGGAGCACGATGGTAACATGATAAAGTTAGGGGATGCCTGCATTCGCGTTCGTCGGCATGACATGTGTGCCCTCATTCCGGTCTTGTGCCGGAATCGTCCGCGAGCGACAATTCCAAGTTATTTTTGCACAATGCTTAAGGCAACCCCAAAGCAACCTTTAACTTCAGAATCTACAAAGACATAGGACGTTCCATCACAGGACTGCTTCCTCCTCCCCAAAATGATGCCGAAGAAAGTTAGTGCTTTCTTCGGCATCATTACCCCTGGTTCGCTTTTAGTCGCTCGGGGATGGCAGGTTAGCAATCATCATTTAGAGGAAATGGAGGAAATATAAATAGAATGCGTGCACAATTTGAACAGATGGTTGGAAAGTCACCTGCGATGCGGCAGGTTTACCACCAGATACGAAAAGCAGCCGACACCGACATTCACATTCTCTTAATGGGTGAGACCGGGACGGGCAAGGATCTGGCTGCACAAGCCATCCATCGTCGCAGCGATCGCTCGACGAAACCTTTCGTAGCGACCAATTTAGCTGCGCTTCCTTCAGGACTTGTAGCCAGCGAGCTGTTCGGCCATGAACGCGGCGCTTTTACCGGTGCCATGGGGCGCCACCGAGGTGTATTTGAGCAAGGCGATCAGGGCACCGTTTTCCTTGACGAAATCGACACGCTTGATGAAGGAATCCAGGTAAGCCTGCTCAGACTAATTGAACAAAAACAATTCTGTCGATTAGGCGGCAGAGAGACCGTGTCAAATCGCGCTCGTATCATCGCTGCTACCAACCAGAACCTTCAGGAACGTGTGCGCCAGGGTAAGTTTCGTGAAGATCTATTCTACCGTCTCGATGTCTTTCGCATCAGCATCCCACCCCTACGAGAACGTCCGGAGGACATCCCTCTGCTGATCGAAGAGTTCATAAGACATTTCAATGGCACTTTCCAGAAAAACATCCAGGGAATGCCTGCAGAAACGATACGACTCTTGCAAGCCAACGACTGGCCGGGTAACGTACGTGAACTGAAAAATGTCGTCCAAAGGGCGATGCTCGTTTGTGAAGATGGCACGATACTCCCCGAACATCTTCCGCCTCGATTTCGGTCTGCTTCATTGGCACAGCCTTCAATTACGATCGAGATTGGCACGTCGTTGGATGATGTCGAGAAGGAATTTATCCTCGCTACATTGAGAGCAACAAACAATAACCGCACTCAGGCGGCACAACTCCTGGGCATGAGTCGGCGAGCTATTTACAACAAACTGGGCAAGCATAACATCCAGTGAGAGAGCGAGTGGCCTGGGGTGAAACACGCGAGTAGAGCCAGATTCAGGAAAACCGGCTTTAGTTAACGACCAGAACGTAAAGAAGGAAGGGAGCAAATTGAATGCAAAATCAACAACATCAGGCATTACGTCGCAAATTTAAGGAAATCGCATTTCAACATGTTGACGGACTCTACAACTTAGCCTTTCATCTAAGCAATAATCGATGGGATGCGGAGGATTTGGTTCAGGAGACGTATTTAAAAGCGTATCTTTCTTTTGAAAATTTCGAAGAAGGCAGCAATTTTAGAGGCTGGATTTATACCATCCTTTATCATAGCTTTATCAACCATTATCGAAAAAAATCCAGAATGCCGCTGAGGATCGATTTTGACTATTTAAAGGACACCTGTCCTGATGATCGGAACTCCAGGAAGTTCAGCCTTTTTACAGACGACTACGAAAGGCACCTTGCAGATGAAGTCTTGCTGGCGATGGAAAAACTTCCGGAGCACTATAAGGTGCCGGTCATTCTGGCGGACCTCTTCGATATGAAATACAAAGAAGTGGCCTCAGCTTTGAAATGCCCCATCGGCACAGTGATGTCCCGGATTGCCAGGGCTCGGCAAAAGCTTCGAAATAGCCTGAGGAAATATGCGCGGGAGTACGGATACGTTTAAAAAACTTATTGTCTTTCATTTTTCTGTCAAAATCGCCTTGAAAATTTCAAATATTCTTGGCTAGGCTTTTGTTTTTGGATTGGAGGAAATTGTTGTATGCGTGGTACGATCCTCATAGTTGAGAATGACCGGGGGTTACGACAGCTTTATCAAACAGCACTACGGCAACTGGGATATGATGTTCTCATCGCCGCAAATGGGGGGATGGCACTGGAAAAACTCAAAAGCAATTCTGTCGATTTAATTATCCTCGCTTTAGAGCTTTCCGACGGTTCGGGATTACAGCACTTGTGCAAATTCATGGATGTACAACGACAGGCAAAAGTGGTTATAAACGCAGGTCACACGATGGCCAAATGGGATTTTCGTTCATGGGCTGCGGATGCTTTCTTGATCAAGTCTACCGATCTAACGGAATTGAAGAATACTGTCGATACCCTTTTAGAACGTGAACTTAACGTCCAAAGCTTGCCTTGCTCTACATCCAAGTAGTGTCTGACCGAGAACGGTCTGATATTATCATTCCCGAGCACCGCCTAACTTGAGGAGATCCGGCTTAAGACGATGGCTTAATGACAGCCACGGTCAAGTTTTCGGTCCGACACTGAATAGACCAAAGTGTACGATTGGTACATAGTTTGTTCCCTCCACAAGAATGGCTCTCCTTCATTGTTTTTCAGTGACTTACTACGACGGGTCGGTTTCATATTCGGATGAGTCCACCCGAAACTGTACCAAAACTACTCACTTGTGAGATTGCGTTTGACCCTTGCGTGCTGTTTATTCACACTTCCGATGAATTGCCTATTCTGGACAAGAATATTAATTTGGAACTAAGCACATGTTAAATAGAAATTAAGGCAACAACTATCTCTCCTGGCATATCTGTTGCAAATTAGATAAGAAATTAAGTTTTACTTCATGGTCAAATCGCAGGATTGGAAAGATGAGTGATTCTCAAGCCTTGCTTGTTTTGGGAGGGAGCGAACAAAGTGACTTGGTGGAAACGCTATTTGACATGGGGTTTGTGCCTTTGGTGCGAAAAAAAATGTTTAGAGCGCTGGAGATGATTCGGCACGAGAAATTTGCGGGAGTGGTTGTTGATCGTGGCAATTTAGAGGAGGATGCGTTAGAATTTGTTCTCAATGTGCGCGATATCGATGAAGAGCTACCCGTGATCGTAGTTGGTAATTCAGTGAACGAATCAGAAAATGAAGTGCTCGCCAATCTGGATAACACGTTCCTCATGCACAAGACTTCCGAACAGAAAAGCCACGAGGAGTTTGAACGGATTCTCAGAACCTCTTAGCAGCGAGCTGCAGAGTGATGAATGTCAACTCTTTGCCTTTTTGAGCAATGAGTTGGTTAATCCAGACTCGTTTTGTCTTTTTGAGATGACTTCAAGGTTGATGATTTTATTTAAATTAAATAAATAAAGGAGGAGATGATGGCAAATAAACAAGAACTTATTCAGGGCTTGAATGAAGACCTGGCTGCAGAGTGGGGCACGATTATACGTTATACATATCAGGCTGCCAATTCCTTTGGCATCGTTGGGTCCGAACTGCGTGCGATTCTCGAACGAGAGGTTCAGGACGAAATCGGACACGCCGCCTTTCTCACAGACGTGATTGTGGACCTGGGTGGCGAACCGACAACGACGCCGGATACGTTTGATAAGCCGAAAGATATCAAACAAATGTTGCAATTTGATTTGGAGATGGAAAAACAAGACGTTGAAAATTACAAAAAACACGCACGGATGGCCGAAGACTTGGGCGAGATCGAGTTGAAGGTGAAGTTAGAAGAGATCGCGGCAGACGAAGATCGGCATGCAAGAGAAATCCGGCGTTTGCTGAAAGGACTGTAAAGACACGGATGACATCCCGCATGGATGGCCGTTGCAGATTTCGTCGGTCAAATCGACGATGTCTGCAGCCGCCATCTGCAGCGGGTTTGTTAGTTCGTTTTCATTGCAGAATGTCATTCCCGAATGGTTTTATCGGGAATCCATTAATCCAAATCGCAGGGACAAGCTAAAGACCTGTGAGAATGACCATAATGGCTGTTTCGTTCGGAACTAAGAATTTACCTCAAAAATGGTTTGCAAAAAGCAAAAGACTCAAGACGCACAGAGTCACAAAGATGAGTGGCAGCCTCCGGTCAACGAGCAAATGAGTGACCGGGAAGGAGGTGCAGCTCGGAAATCAGAATACAGGGGCAAAGTTGGGGTCATGTATCCTCAAACAGAGGAAGTGCCAGAAAGGATTCAGATTGAAAAGAGTCACGACGTGAACGAGGGGAGAACGAGCCTTTGGAGTCGGTTGAGAAAACGGCTGCAGAGGCTGGTGTCAAAACTTACTAGCCGCGATGAAGAATAAACGAGATCTTGGAGGAAGCTATGTATCAAGTCATTGCACAAGAAGGAGAAAAAATTGAAATAAGTTTATATGGTGAACTCACAGCCGATGAGTTTCAGCAAGTGATTCATCAGCTTGAGTCGCTCTGTACCATGCACCCGCATATCTATGTTCTGTTTGATGCAGGTGGATTAGAGAAATATGATTTTAAGGTTTTTCTCGAAGAGTATGATTTTTACAAAGAATACAAAAGCCATCTCAAACGGGTTGCCCTGGTTTCAGACAAAAATGTTCAGTCGTTTTTGCTTGATCTATTCAATAGATTCACCGACACGGAGTTTCGAACATTCGATGACAATCAAATCGAAGAAGCGAGAAAATGGATATTCCCTTCCAGATTACCATAAATACTGATAGGAGGTAGTTGTTATGAGAAATGGTCACAAACAGCACATGATGAGTTTTTCCAATTTGATTATATTCATTCTTACAGCAGCTTTCCTAGAATTTTCCTTTATTTCTGACGCGAAAGCTGTGGATAAAGAACTCAAAGACAAGGAGATCACAGTAGCCATTGAAACTGAATTGATGCACGATGATAGCGTTCCGTCTAATTTGATTGATGTGAGAACGAATGATGGCATTGTAACGCTTTCGGGCGCAGTGGACAACTTGCTCATCAAGGAACGTGCAGAGAAGATTACCCAGACCATCAAGGGCGTGCGCTCAGTTATCAACACAGTAAAGGTGATTCCTGTCGTTCGTTCGGATGATGAAATCCGCCAGGATGTGCACAAAGCCCTGCTCAAGGATCCTGCAACGGAGGCGTATGAAATAAAGGCGCATGTCAACGATGGCATCGTGAAATTGACCGGCACGGTCGACAGTTGGCAGGAACGGAAACTGTGTGAGAAGGTTGCCAAAGGTATCAAAGGAGTCAAGGAGATTCAGAACGAGATCGCGATTAACAAAACAACCAACCGTTCCGATGCCGAGATCAAGGCTGAGATTGAGCGACGTCTCGAATCGGAGGTTTGGGTGGATGACCTTTTGATCAACATCGATGTGGACGAGGGTAAGGTTGTGCTCAGCGGTACCGTGGGAAGTGCCATTGAAAAACTGCGTGCCCGTACGGCTGCCTGGGTTCCGGGCGTGACCGAAGTTGATTACAAGAATTTGGAAGTCAAATGGTGGTTACGAGACGAGATGCGCAGAGCCACCAAATATGCGCCTCGAACGGACGAAGAAATCAAAGAGGCGGTTAAGGAGGGGTTTCTATTCGATCCACGCGTTCGTTCCTTCAACCCGGAAATTACGGTGGATGACGGTGAAGTAATTTTGACCGGCGAAGTGGACAATCTTCATGCCAAGCGTGCAGCCGAGAAGACCGCCGAGAACACGTTAGGCGTCTGGCGGGTCAAAAATTTTCTGAAGGTCCGTCCAAAATCACAACTCAGCGACGAGCAAATCACCGAAAATGTGCGAAATGCTCTTTTGAATGATCCGGTCACAGAACTTTCGGAGATTACCGTGTCTGTGCGCAATGGCAAGGTTTACTTATATGGCGCCGTGGATTCCAAATATGAAAAGACACATGCGGAAGAAGTCGCTGCCCGTGCAGAAGGCGTTGTGGTCATAGATAACAAAATCAACGTTGATGAATCCTGGACGTGGAAAAGCGATCTGGAGATTGAAAAGGACGTGAAGAGCGAGCTTTTTTGGAATCCGAGATTGGACAAAGAGAACATAGAGGTGAGTGTCGACGACGGCCTTGTGACGCTGAATGGCACCGTGGAAAACTGGTCCAAGCGTCAGGCGGCCGTGGAAGAGGCTTACGACGGTGGTGCGCGTCGCGTTCATAGCCGCCTGGCAGTCGAAAAGTGAGTGCCGTTTCAGGAAGAAAGTTGTATCTCAGTGTTGAGCGTGAAGCGAAACGTAGCGAAGAGCGACACTCGCTGCTCGCTACACGTTCTTCGCTCTACATTCTGGCGTTCAGCTTTATGAAGAAGGCGAACATCAAGCTATGATATCAGAACCCATCAACGAAAACTGATATGAGTACCAAGTGACAAATCAATATATCTCAGGATAAAAATAGAAAGGAAAGGGTCGGGCTAGAATTATGGATGGAAAAAAAATAACGACTTCATTTATCATACTGCTTGCTGTGCTGTTTTTTACAACAGGTGCGTCAGCTCAATATTTTGGCAGAAATAAAGTCCAGTACGATGACTTTGATTTTAAAATTTTGAAAACCAAGAATTTCGATATCTATTTTTACCCTTCCGAGACAGAGGCCGTCAAGGATGTTGGACCTATGATGGAACGATGGTACACGCGCTTCTCGTCGTTTTTTAACCATGAAATCAAGTTTCAACAGCCATTAATCTTGTATGCCAATCATGCGGATTTCCAGCAAACGAACGTCATTGGCGGCATAATCAGCCCCGCCACGGGCGGCGTTACCGAAGGCTTGAAGAATCGGATTGTCTTGCCCCTTACAGGAGTCTATGCCAGCACCGATCACGTACTGGGACACGAATTGGTGCACGCCTTTCAGTACGATATCGTCAGATCCGAAGGCGCAAGCCTAGGCGCTATGAATCAGTTGCCGCTGTGGTTCATTGAAGGCATGGCGGAGTATCTCTCCATTGGACGAGAAAAGCCGCTTACCGCCATGTGGCTGCGAGACGCCGTCTTACACAATGATGTGCCAACAATTGAAATGATGACCGTCAATCCAAAATATTTTCCCTATCGCTACGGACATGCATTCTGGGCGTTCGTGGCCGGCTACTATGGTGACGATATCATACCAGTCATTTACCGAACGGTCATGAAAACTGAAAACCTCAATGTTGCTTTCAAAAAGACCATTGGCGATTCCATGAAATCGCTTTCAAAGAAATGGATTTCGGATGTTAAGGAAACCTATCGTCCAAAATTGATAGGTCGAACAAAACCGCAGGATGTGGGTCAGCAAATCATCACAAAGGAAGGTGGATTTAATCTGGCGCCGGCGGTCAGTCCGGACGGCAAGTACATGGTTTACTTGTCACGCCGGGATCTGTTCACCATCGATTTCTTTCTTGCAAATGCGCGGACCGGCAAGGTTTTGAAGAAACTCGTCAGTTCCAGTACCGACTCACATTTTGACGCATTGCGGTTTACCGAGACCGCCGGTTCATGGTCGCCGGATGGTGAGCTGTTCGCATTTGCCGTTTTCAAAGATGGTGACAATGCCATCGCCATTCTTGATGTAGATTCCCGAGATGTCAAGAAGACCATAAAGGTGACAGAGGTCGATGCCTTGAATAACCTTGCCTGGTCACCAGATGGACGCAAGCTTGTATTTTCCGGATCAGCGGGGGGTATCAGCGATCTCTATCTTTATAGCTGGGATCACGATGAGTTGGGACAATTGACAGACGATAAATTTGCGGATTTGCAACCGGCCTGGTCGCCAGACGGAGAAACCATTGCTTTTGTCACGGATCGCGGTTCGGGTACGGATTTCGAGAAGCTGACTTACAGTCCCATGAGACTGGCACTGTACGATGTGGAGAGCGGCGATTTGCAATTGATTGCTATGTCCAAAGAAGTGAAGCACATCAATCCACAGTTTTCGCCGGACGGAAAGAGTGTTTATTTTATCTCAGACCCTGGGGGATTCAGCAACATC
The DNA here is from genome assembly GCA_011775825.1 of Candidatus Zhuqueibacterota bacterium. Classification (GTDB taxonomy): domain Bacteria; phylum Zhuqueibacterota; class Zhuqueibacteria; order Oceanimicrobiales; family Oceanimicrobiaceae; genus JAABYK01. The sequence goes on from JAABYK010000030.1 coordinate 8,200, forward strand.
TATCGATATTCGCGGGAGACGCTGGAGTTTTTTCAAGTCACCAATGTGGCCACAGGCATCACCGGAATTACCGAAATGTCTCCGGCGATGTCGGTAGCGCAAAAGAATGGTCGCATGATGTTTAGCGTCTTTGAGAACACCAACTACAATATTTACGCTCTCGAAGCGGATCAGACGCTTGGCGAATCGATCCGGAAACAGGAAGAATTGGTGACAGACTCTGCTCTACCACCGGAGAAGGCGGAAGGACAAGGACTCATCAGTGAATACTTGCGCAAACCGGCCCAGGGTCTCCCAATAGGGATGGACGAAAATGTGACCAAATACGATCCCTCGTTGCGTCTGATTTCCGTCGGACGAACCGGCCTCGGAGTTAGTGTGGACCGGTTCGGAACGGCCTTAGGCGGAGCTGTGAGCTTCACGTTCAGCGATATGCTGGGAAATCAGGTGCTGGGCGCAGCGGCGCAAATCAACGGCGGAATTCAAGACCTGGGTGGACAAGTGCTCTACCAAAACCGTGACAGTCGTTGGAATTGGGGCGGTGTAGTCGGACACATTCCGTTTTTGACCGGCTTTACATCCGTAAGCGATACAACCATCACAGAGGATGGCCAGGAAATTCCGGCAACCAATGTCGATCTCGTGGAACAGCGGGTGTTCACTGAACGAGCATCCTTTTTTACCGAGTACCCGTTATCAACCAATCGCCGTTTTGAATTCAGCGCAGGTTACACTCGATTAAGTTATAACTTTGATGTCGAACGGGTGATCGTAGTTGGCGATCAAGCATTTCGTCCGGACGAAGACCCATCCATTGACGAGCCTTCGCCGCTAAATCTGGCTCAAGGCGCGGCTGCTTACGTTGGAGACTACTCCTTTTTCGGTTTCACGTCTCCGATAAGAGGTAAGCGCTTTCGAATCGAACTTGAGCCCACAGCCGGGACGTTGAATTATTTGAGTGTGTTGGCAGATTACCGCCAGTATCTCTTTGCCAGGCCATTTACCTTCGCATTTCGCGGCATGCACTTCGGGCGGTATTTCGGCGATTCGGATGATAATCGGCTCAATCAACTGTTCGTCGGGTTCGAAACGCTCGTTCGCGGCTACAGCGTTCATTCATTCAATGCGGCTGAATCCGGATCATTTGCCAACCTTCTTGGTTCCCGAATCGCCGTTGTGAATGCTGAATTTCGGATTCCGTTGTTTGGAACGCGTCAGTTTGGTCTGGTTAATTTTCCAATTTTGCCAACAGAACTGTCTCTATTTTTTGATGGTGGACTGGCGTGGTCGGACGATACGGATATTTCATTAGAACTTAGCGAAACTCCGGATAGCTTAGATGAAAGAATTCCGGTGTTTAGTACTGGCATCGCAGCACGGATTAACTTGTTTGGCGCGTTGCCGCTGCAATTCTATTATGCCGTGCCATTTCAACGGCCCGAAAGCAGTGGAGAATTTGGCTTCTTGTTCGCGCCGGGCTGGTAAGAGCATTAACAACGAAAACTATTGTTTAAAAAGCGATAGGCTGTCCCAAAGTCGATTTCTGGTTCTATGTTGATTTGAGATTTGAGTGGGTAAGAATTCTAGAGAGAATAAGCCACGGATGCGCACGGATTGTCACGGATATTTGATTGTTTTATTATGAAGGCAATTTGCAGAACACCTTCGAGCAGTTGCAAGGGAATTGTTTTCAAAAAATTGAAACCCAAATCCGTGTTTTATCGGTGTAAATCCGTGGCTAAAGCATCCCCGATTTACGAGGAAGTTTGTTAACCAAAGAAATGGAGGAACAAAGATGGAAAGAAAGAAATATTTGCCCGTCATCTTTATTGTAATCGGCATGTTGATCGGAGCCGTAGCTGTGAGCCAACTGGGATGGCTGCCTCCGACAAATGCCAGGAACTCTGCTGAAAGCGTCGAAACGACCAAGGCCCTTGAATCGCCTTCGATAGACACGGAACTCGTCAATAATCTGAACAGCACATTCACAAACATTGCCAGAGCCGCGAATCCAAGCGTGGTGACCATTTTCAGCGACCGAATCGTTGAGCAGCGCAGGATGTCTTTTCCTGAAGATCATCCGTTCAGTGAATTTTTCGGAGATGATTTCTTCGGTCGCTTCTTTTCGCCAAGAACGCCGGAAGGAAAGCGGCGTTTGCGCGGGATGGGTTCCGGCGTGATTATGAGCGAAGAGGGGCTCGTGCTGACAAATCACCACGTGGTTCGAGAGGCGGACAAAATCCAAATCATGTTGCATGAGGGCGAGAAGATCGATGCGAAAATGGTTGGCACCGATGCCAAAACCGATCTGGCTGTGCTGAAAACAACAGAAGAAGCGGACTTGACACCCATTCAGGTCGGCAATTCCGATAAATTGAACGTTGGCGAATGGGTCGTGGCTATCGGCAGTCCGTTGAGTGCAAATCTGGCGAGAACCGTCACAGCCGGCATCGTGAGTGCAAAAGGTCGTTCGAACGTTGGTCTTGCCGATTACGAAGACTTCATCCAAACGGACGCCGCTATCAACCCTGGTAATTCGGGCGGTGCATTGATCAATTTAAAGGGCGAACTCGTTGGCATTAACACAGCCATTGCTACACAAAGTGGCGGGTTTCAAGGTATTGGCTTTGCGGTTCCTATCAACATGGCGACAGATATTATGAACGCGTTGATCGAAGAAGGCGAAGTCGTGCGCGGCTGGTTAGGTATCTACATTCAAGATATCGACGAGAGCATTGCCAGCGCCATGAATTTGTCAACAACCGATGGCGCACTGGTTTCCTCGGTAAAAGAAAATGGACCTGCAGACAAGGCCGGGATTAAACCCGGAGATGTGATCGTGGCCGTTGACGGAGAGCAGATGAAGGAAGTGACACAATTGCGCAACGAGATCGCAAGCCGTGATCCGGGAAGTAGGATCACATTGAAGGTCTTGCGTGACGGTCAAAAAAAAGACATCGAAGTTGAACTCGGTCAGTTACCGGACGAAGAAGCAACGCCGGCCATGAAGAAGAGCAGCTTCGAAAAGTTTGGATTCACCGTGTCAACGCTCACCGATCAGTTAGCCCAGAGATTAGGTTATGATCCGAGCGAAGAAGGTGTGGTGATCACGCAAATCAGTCAGGCGAGCTCGGCTTACGCTTCCGGGCTTCGAAGAGGCGACGTCATCAGAGAAGTCAACAAGAAACCGGTTTCAACGGCAAGCGAGTTTAACCAGATTATTAGCAAACTCGAAACCGGGGACACCGTTCTTGTTTACGCCAAGCGTGAGCAAAACACATTCTTCGCGGCATTTGAACTGGAATAAAGGAGACGAGACGCGATGCACGGATTCAATAAAAATGTTTGGCTCATATGGATAGCATTACTATTGTTAGGTTTGCTGTTCGGCGCGGCGACAGAATTAAATCAGGATAAGCAAGGTAAGGCAGTGTACGCCTTTGATTGCCTTACCTTCAAAGCCGCTAAGGGCGAGAAAGCATTGCTGGAGGTATTTAGCGAAATTTATGCCCGGGGCTTTGAGTTCAGGCAATATGAGCATGGATATTATGCAAACTATGATTTATCCATTGGCCTTTTCGACGCGGAAGGGGATATTGAAAACCGAGAAACGGTTATCGATTCGTTTAAGGTCGACTCCCTGGGCAGCAATGCTTCTTTACCTGCGCGATTAATCCGAACAGCATTTTATGTCGATCCGGGCAAATATGAAGCACGAATCCGCATTGTGGATTTAGAAACCCTTGAAGTTTTTAGGTTCAAGAAACAGGTACCGGTACCGGATTACAGCAGGGGTCAGCTTAAAATGAGCGATCTTCAACTTGCTACATCTATCAATATGACAGATGAGAGCGAAAAAAACATGTTTGTGAAGAATGGTAGAAAAGTGGTACCCAACGTTAAGAGAATGGTTACGCCTCAAATGAAAGGATTGTATGTGTACTCGGAGGTGTACAATCTTGAATTTGAACCTGGCAAAGCCAATCAGAAATTTGCCACGAAATATACCATTACAGATAGTCAAGGATTAGAAGTTAAGACGATCAAAGAGAAAAATAAGAAGCCTGGTAATTCGGCTGTACTCGGTGCGGGAATCCCAATTGATGGTCTGAAAGAAGGTCAATATCAACTGACACTCGTTGTAAAAGATCCGGCTGACCGTGAAACAACTCGTAGGTCAGTAAATTTTTATGTGGTTAAAGCTGAGTCAGAGTCTTAAGGAATTTGGCTTTCAGCTTTTACTGTATCCGACTTTTTAAGCGGTAGGAGGCGTGTTGTGCCCGAACTCCCGGATGTGGAAGTGTTCAAAAAATACCTGGATGCCACCTCGCTGTATCAAACCATAGCCGAGGTCGAAACTAAGAGTCGGGATATGTTGGGCAACGTCACGCCTCAAGCATTACGACAGTCTTTAACAGATCATGAAATCGAGGGCAGCAAACGTCACGGGAAATTTCTTTTTTTACGAATCGATGACGAGGTTTGGTTAGTATTACATTTTGGGATGACGGGCTTCCTTAAATATTTTAAAAATGGCAATGACAGCTCCGAGCACGTTCGACTGTTGCTGAAATTCAGCAATGGTTATCGCCTGGCATACGACTGTAAGAGAAAGCTGGGTGCGATCGAACTGACTAAAGACCCACAAAAGTTTGTTGAAGACAAAGGATTAGGCCCGGACGCTCTGCAGTCCGAATTCGACGTGGAAACCTTTGGACGCATACTTGAAGGCAGACGGGGCAGGATAAAATCCACTTTGATGAATCAACAGTTGATGGCGGGAATCGGAAATGTCTACTCGGATGAAATCTTGTTTCACGTTGGCATTCATCCTGAAGCGAAAGCGCGCGCCATCAAAGAGCCAATGCAAGAACGACTCTTTCACGGCATGAAAGAGGTGCTGCAAACCGCC
>JAABYK010000030.1:13168-13750 GCA_011775825.1 Candidatus Zhuqueibacterota bacterium
CTGTCCGAAGTGTGGCGCCAAAATTCAAAAAAAGACGGTGTCCGGCCGCTCGGCTTATTTTTGTGCCGGGCATCAGAAGTAGAATTTTTTAGAAACGGAGAGAGTCGATCATGAAAGAAAATAGAGTAAGACGCGCGATTATGACAGGCGTTGTTGCGACCATTGTCATGACCATTATGATGTATCTCGCTCCGGTGATGGGCATGCCAAAGATGGATATTGCAGCCATGCTTGGCAAGTTTGTGATGGATGAGCCGGCCCCGACCGGAAGTACCCCGTGGACTGTGGGGATGCTAATTCACCTTATAAATGGGGCGATCTTTTTTCCGTTGGTCTATGCTTTTGTATTCTCACCTCAGTTGTCCTGGCAGCCCTGGGTCAAAGGCTTGTTCTTTGGCCTCGTGTTGTGGTTTGCTTCACAGCTTATCGTGATGCCGATGATGGGTGCCGGAGCGTTCTCCACGGAAACTTCGCAGCCCGGGCTTATGGTTATCGGAAGTCTGTTCGGCCATATTGTGTATGGCGTGCTGCTTGGAGCGCTCTTGGGAGACCCCATTGTGAAGGAGACCGCTGCCAGAAATG
>JAABYK010000030.1:13779-21482 GCA_011775825.1 Candidatus Zhuqueibacterota bacterium
AACGAGAACTCGCTTGGAGCTGTCATTCCGGCATCGTTCCCCTTAAAGATTGCGGGGACAAGCTTGTGCCGGAATCTCCTGATTTGGATGGATAAAGCATGCAGGAATGGCAGACAAAGACCATTTTCGTTCCGACTAATAATAAAGTCACGGACCATAACAACAGGAGGTGAACCATGGCAGAACCAAAAACCACCACAAAGAAGACCGGATCGCGAGAACAAACAAAGACCGCGCCGGCGGTTCAGACTACAAAAACTTCACGAGACGACGGGAAGCCTTTCTTTGACAAAGTAGGGGATGTCGCACAGAAAGGCGTCGAGCTCTCAAAAAGGGGAGCACAAAAACTCTTTCATTTTACCGGCAGTGCCACCAAGCTGTCTAAGCTGAAAGTGGAGATTCACAATTTAGAAACGCAGTGCGAGAAGCAGTATCTGGAAGCCGGAAAGAAACTGTGGCAGATGTACAAGGACGGTAAATTAGGCGAACTCAAATCGAAGTTTGATCCCGAATTTCAAAAGGTCGAAGGTTTCAAGAAACAGATCACGGAAAAGGAGAAAGAGTCCGAGAAGATCTCCCTGGTCGAATAGTCCGGCGGTTTGTAGATATTTCATTTCGGTGATTGCAGGGCGACGTCGAAGGGTGAGATTCGAAGGGATGTCATGCTTCGACTCCGCTTATGTAAAGTCAAACTCATTAAGTGGGGTATAATAACCAAGTATAAGGAGGAGCAATGAAACGGACACATTTAACGCGATGGGGATTCATTCCCCTATTGATGTTGTGTTTTATCTTGGCTGCGGGCTGTCGCAAGGTTCAAGAGGAGGAGACAACGTCAGCTAAATCCACAGAAACAGAAGAAATGGAGGCACAGACCCAGGTTCAGGACGATACACAGGACACAGAAGCTAAAGCAACCACCGAACCAAGTGCGACAGTGAAGTTAGCACAACCCAGGACTGAAATTGAGCGGCGACTGTCTGGCTTGATCTCAATCATTGAAGAAAAGGAAAGCGCTTTAGCAAAGCGTGAGACTGAATTGCGCGAACAAGAAAACAGGTTACTGGCAAAAGCGTCCACATTGTCAGAAAGAGAGAATCGGATTGAACGGCTGCAAGTTGTTTCATGGATCGTGTTCTTTTTGGGAATAGCCGGAATCGTGGTTGGACTGATAATCAGCCGACGATCTCCAAAGACGCCAGAAGAAGCCGCTGCAAAGGCCGAGAAGAAAAAGGAACAGGCCAAAGCGAAGAAAAACGAGTACGTCAAGAAGATGGAAGCGCAAGTCCAGGAATGGGAAAAGAAAATAAGTGAATTGAAAACCAAGGCGGAGAAGGCCAAAGAGGATGTCAAGGAAGATTACAAAAAAGAAGTTGAGAATTTGAAAACCAAGCAAAAAGAGGCACAGGCAAAACTTCAGGAAGTAAAAGATTCTGGTGAAGAAGCCTGGGAGAATTTAAAACAAGGCGTGGATAAAGCGTGGGACGATATGAAGAAGGCCATTGACAAAGCGAAAGCCAATTTTAAATGAGATGAGAATTAATCAACAGGGATGAAGCGGCTATTTAGAAGAAAAAAACGGCTTCGTGATCGTTTCGGAAAAATTCTGAAACAAACGAAATCGGTTCTTTTTATGGTCGGGGGGTGGCTGATTCACGTGTTTCAAGGTTTTTCCGGAGATCTCAGACGCCGGGCGACAGTGGCTAAAATGAAAAAAGCAGATATCGTCCTCGCAAGTCCCAGAACCGTGCGATTGTCGCCCATTGCCCTGGCTTATCGCTTATTTTTGAGATCAAGATACGTGCACAGCATGCTTTACATCGGAAACGGCCGCATCCTTCATACAACCACCCGTCATGGTGTGGTGGTAACGAGATTGCCAAGAAAGATTTTTCGCAAGGACCGATACGCAACGTTTCGTGTAAAAAATCTGTCTGAGCCGCAACGCGAGCGGGTGGTTCAAGAGGCGCTGAAGTGGAAGGACCGAAAACTGGATCATGCCGGGTTGGTTACGAATGTCCCATCCAAGTTGGTCGGACTGAGAAAACCGCTGCTGAGATGGGAAAAGAATCGAATCTGGTGCAGCAAGCTCATTTACAGAGCTTTCTTGGCTGCGGACGTTGAGGTGGTGCCGCCTGACAGAGCTCAGAATATTACTTCGGAAGATTTAAGTCGTAGCCTAACCGTGAAGAGGATATAGAAGTCTGGTCAGGGAACTCGGATAGCTTGCGTTCTTAAGACTACGATGAGCTCGTTTCCCTCATGGCAGGATTCAATTTGACGGCGCTCAGGATAGACTTTGTTGCGCCATGAAGGCGAGGGTCATCATCCTTTCTGACCAGACTTCTGCATTTCTAGGTTTCGACTATCGCTCGATGACGCATTTGCCACAGACTATTCTATTGGCCAGTAAATGATCGATGGAATTCAGTGCCCTTGTTTTTCGATTGAAGGGTTCATATATACTTAGTGATTGAATGAAGACGACTTTAACTGCTTTGTCTGGCTGAATGTCGCTGTCCCAAAAGTAGGGTTTTGTGTCATTCCCGCGAATGCGAAGGCGGGAATCTCCTAACATGCGATGTTCTTGGAGTTTTCTGCATTCTCAGGAGTGACAATTTACCTTTCTGGTCAGCCCCCAATATGGTAAGTCGGGATGCAGGCGAAGACGTCTACTTGAGCCATGGGACTTTTGGTTCAACACTACAACTTAATGAAGGAGATCAAATAATGAATCAAGAACTATCTTACAATCAACTCAGAAAGACATTTGATCCCAAGCGGCTTGGCATCGAGAGCACCGATGGACTCGAAAGCCTGAAAAGTATCATCGGTCAGGATCGAGCCGTTCAAGCGTTGCAGTTTGGGCTGCAAATCGATGGCGTGGGATACAATATCTATGTGGCTGGTCCACCGGGAATCGGCAAGATGACTTCGGTGCAGTCCTTTCTCGAAGAGGTTGCAAGCCAGAAAGACACGCCGCCGGATTGGTGTTATGTCAATAACTTCCAGGACCCGTACAATCCCAAGGGGTTTCAGTTGCCAGCCGGTATGGGCTGCGACTTCAAGAAAGACATGGATGATCTGATTGAATATGTGCGCCAGGAATTGCCCAAAGCCTTTGAGAGTGAGGAGTATACAAATAAGCGAGAAGAAGTTTTGAGGGGGTTGAACGAACGCAGCGAGCGGCTTTCGCGGGAGTTGAACGAGAAGGCTGCCAAGGAAGGCTTCAAGTTGCAGGCCACCCCGATGGGGATCGCGGTTGTTCCAATGAAAGATGACGAACCCTTGAAAAAGGAAAAATTCGAGTCTTTGCCCGAATCCGAACGCAAAGAGTTGGAAGCGCGCAGTAAAGAGTTGCAAGACGAGATGCAAGGAACGATGAAAGAGATTCGCAAAATCGAACGGGAATCGCAGGAAAAAATCAAGGAACTCGACCAACAGGTGGCCTTGCATGTGGTGGGTGGACGCATTGAAGATTTGAAAGAAAAATACAGTGAATATTCGCAACTAAAAGACTATTTGAACGAGGTTCAGGGAGATATTTTAGAAAACATCGATACCTTCAAGACCCAGCAGCAGGAAAAACAGAGCCCCGGCATGTCGGCACAGCAGAGCCCACAGATTGAGGCGGCCCGGGAATTGACTTTCAGAAAATATCAAGTGAATGTGCTTGTGGATAATAGCAAGCAAGAAGGCGCACCGGTCATTGTTGAACTGAATCCGACTTACAACAACTTGCTGGGACGCATCGAGAAGGAAATGCAAATGGGGATGCTGAATACGGACTTTACCATGATCCGGCCCGGCTCCTTGCCCCGCGCCAACGGAGGCTTTCTTGTGGTACCTGTGGAAGACGTGCTGCTTAATTTTTACAGTTGGGACGCTTTGAAACGTGCGCTGCGAGCTTCGCAAGTTCAAATTGAAGAACTGAGCGAACGAATTGGGTTCATGACGACCAAGAGCCTTCGGCCGCAGCCGATTCCACTTAATGTGAAAGTGGTGCTGGTCGGGCGGCCTCTGTTGTATCATCTGCTGCATAAATACGATCAGGATTTTCCGGAATTATTCAAAGTGAAAGCCGACTATGACACAAGGATGTCCATCAGCGACGAGAATCGCAAGAACTTCATGTCGTTCGTTTCCACCTATTGCGAAAAGGAAAATTTGAAACATTTCGATGGTTCGGCCACGGCCAGACTCATGGAGCACGCGTTACGATTGGCCGACGATCAGGAGAAATTGTCGACCGAATTTGGCCATCTTGCCGATGTGATTCGAGAAGCGAGTTTCTGGGCCCAGAAGGAAGAGAGTTCGGTTGTGAGCAGACAACACGTAAAGAAAGCGCTGGATGAAAAAGTCTATCGCTCCAATTTGATTCAAGAACGCATAGAAGAAATGATCGAACGCGGCATGATTCTGATTGACACGGAGGCCGAAACGGTCGGACAGGTGAATGGGCTGTCGGTGCTTAACCTGGGCGATTATCAGTTTGGCAAGCCAAACCGAATCACCGCCAGCATCAGTCCGGGTCGGGATGGCGTGACCGACATCGAGCGCGAGGTGGAACTCGGTGGCCCCATCCACAGCAAGGGTGTCATGATATTGAGCGGCTATCTGACGAACAAATATGCCGAAGACACCCCACTGACGCTGACAGCGCGACTCGTGTTTGAGCAAAGCTATGAAGGGATTGAAGGAGACAGCGCGTCCTCGGCAGAACTGTATGCAATTCTTTCGGCGCTGGCAGAAGCTCCCATCAAACAGGGGATTGCCGTGACCGGTTCGGTCAACCAGAACGGTGAAGTGCAGGCGATTGGCGGAATCAATGAAAAGATTGAAGGGTTCTACGATGTCTGCAACGCAAAAGGGCTTTCAGGTTCACAAGGCGTCGTAATTCCACAGAGCAACGTTCAGAATCTCATGCTACGGGAAGATGTGGTCGAAGCCGTGAAAAACGGCAAGTTTCATGTCTGGCCGGTTAAACACGTGGATGAAGGCATCGAGATTTTAACCGGGTTGGATGCCGGAGAGAGCGACTCAGACGGCAGATATCCGAAAGATACCATCAATGAACGGGTTCGGATGCGCTTGCGAGATTTCGATGAGACCCTCAAGGAATTTCGTGACTCCGGAGAGAAAAAGGCGATGGTTACCAAGAAGTCCTTCAACAAAAAGTTGGGTTAGCAGTTAACTGTAGCGCAATTGTCTCGATTGTGCCCTAAAAACTGAAATGGAACACTTAGTTATGGCAACATTATGAATCTTGGTTTTCTTGGATCAAAACAATTTTCATTTGGCAAGTTTTCCAAACTTCTGGATCGAATTTGTAGAGAAGAACGCGGGGTAACGACCGACGTCTTGCGCAGCATCATCGAACTGGCTATCGAGTTAGCCAGAGAAGGGCGGGAAGGCAGAAAGATCGGAACGCTTTTCGTGGTTGGCGATGAAAGCAAAGTGTTGACGTATTCTCGCCCTCTGATTTTGGATCCTCTGCAGGGACATGAAGATGATGAAAAACGCATCGAAGATCCGAACATGAGAGAAACAATCAAAGAACTGTCTCAGTTGGATGGAGGTTTTGTAATTTCAAATGAAGGCATCGTGTTGTCGGCAACGCGTTACATCAACGCGCACGGTCACGATATCAATCTTCCTCTCGGACTTGGGAGTCGACACGTTGCGGCGGCCTCCATCACCCAAGATACGGATGCCGTGGCTGTCGTTGTCTCTGAAAGTTCGGTAGTACGTGTATTCGATGATGGAAAAATCATCGCAGAGATCATACCCGAGCTGTGGTTGCTGCAAAGTGTGAGATCCAGTATCTCCGATGCCATTATCGAAGAAATCAAAGATGAAAATCTTGCCGTAATTTCGGAAAAAGATGAATCAAAGAAATAATGAGAAGAGGAGTGGCATGAATCCAAATGAGAGAAAAACTCAATATCTTCAAGAAATAGAAAAGACGTATGAGGAAGTACATAAACAATTCAAACCAATCAAAGAGCAAGTCGAATCGATGGGCAAAAAGACGGAGTCGGAGCTGAAAAACAAGTTTGGCAAATTGCAGGAACGCTTGGATGAGCTGAGATGGCAGATTGACAATTTCAGAAAGAGTGAATTGCCATTGGATAAAGGTGTCGAACATTCATTCGATGAAGCCATTGATGAGATTAACTGGCGTATGAAAGAGGTAAAGGCTGCGCTGAAAGGCCAGGAGATTTGGGAAAGCGGCGAAGCGTCAAAAAGAGGCAAAAAACTGTTTGAAGGTTCGAAGGATTGATCAACTCAAGGTAGAATCGGCTTGGATGATGACAAGCCAGTGGGAAAGGTGAATAACGGTGCATCAGAAATTCAGACTTGTAAAGCTTGAAGATTACGAAGATTACGTCGGTGCTAAGACCATCGAGCGCATTATGCGCAAAGCGGAGCCGCTACGAGATCTGCATGTGGCACATGTGAATTCGACGTATTATGGAGGCGGTGTGGCGGAGCTGTTGGCGTCTTTTTCATTGCTGATGAACAGCGTTGGCATCAAAACGGGATGGCGTGTTATCCAGGGCTCGCCGGATTTCTTCAGCACAACCAAAAAGATGCACAACGCGCTGCAGGGCGGAGACATTAACCTGTCGCGGATGAAGAAGAAGATTTACGAGGATGTGATTCACGAGAATGCCATTCGAAATCATTTGGACCACGACGTGGTTGTGATTCACGATCCGCAGCCGCTTTCCATGATTGAACATTATCGGAAGAAAGGGCCGTGGATTTGGCGATGTCACGTTGAACTTTCAAATCCGGATCCGGATTTGTGGAATTTTCTGGTGCCATTTGTCGAAAAATACGATGCAGTGGTGTTTACCCTTGAGGAATACAAAAAGAAGTTAAACACGCCGCAAGTGTTTTTTATGCCGGCAATCGATCCGTTTAAAATAAAGAATCGCGAATTGAGCGAGGCGGAAATCAACAATCGTTTGGAGCACTACGACATTCCAACGGATTTGCCAATCGTGGCACAAATATCACGGTTCGATCGCTGGAAGGATCCGGAGGGTGTCATCGAGGCGTTTAAAATCGCCCGAAAAGAAGTGGACTGCACACTGGTATTGCTTGGGAATGTGGCTACGGATGACCCCGAGGGTGCGGAAGTGTACGAATCGTTGTTAGACTGTCGCGAAGAACGGATCATCATTCTCAGTCGACAGGATTCGGCGCTTGTCAATGCCTTGCAGCGACAGGCTGCAGTCATCGTGCAGAAATCGATTCGAGAGGGCTTCGGCCTGACCGTGGCTGAGGCGATGTGGAAAGCGACCCCGGTGATCGGCGCCAAGGTGGGAGGCATTTGCCATCAAATAAAAGATGGCGAAAACGGATTTCTGGTTTCATCGGTAGAGGAGACGGCTAAACGCATGGTCCAGGTCATCGGAGATAAGCAATTGCGGCAGAGATTGGGAAAAGCGGCCAGGGAAACCGTGAGGAAACAGTTTTTGCTCACACGTTTGCTGGAGCAGTATTTGGACATGTTCAATGCCTTTGAAACGGATTATCGTTTGAAGGTTTGAGCGTTTTTGTTCCTCATTATCAGCTTTGATGTCTGTCGTCATTTATTAGCAAGGAAAGGTGATGCTAACAAGTAGGAGATTGCTTCGTCCCGCTAAAAAACAGCGGGACTCGCAATGACGGCGTCTGGTCTGGCGGTCACC
>JAABYK010000030.1:21490-29662 GCA_011775825.1 Candidatus Zhuqueibacterota bacterium
GAAGTTGGAGATTGCCACGGTGCAACTGTTCCTTCTAAGACAGCAAGATGTCATTCTTGTAAGAATCTTTTTCTGTTGGTTGACTTTTTGGAACGCGGGAAGAAGAAAGAAAACGGGACATGAATGATCAATCATGAAAGAACACGAAATTCGACAAAACAAGGCCACCAGAGAATGGGTCATCTACGCCCCGACACGTGGAAGACGCCCAAGCGATTTTCGTCAGACAGACAAAGGTCGAGAGGAGCGACCGGAACGAGATGAGCATTGCCCCTTCTGCCCGGGAAACAAAAACATGTTGCCGGGCATCATTATGGCGATGCCAAGTACCGGTGAGGAAGCCTGGCAAACACGAGTCGTGCCAAACAAATTTCCTGCGCTCGCCACGGACGGAGACACCGAGCGCGTTGAGCGTGGCATTTATTTGACCATGCCTGGCTACGGCCGACATGAGGTCATCGTCGAGAGCAAGTGGCACAATCGAGGTATTGCTCAAATGTCGAATGCGGAGGTGGAAATCATCATTGAGACGTATCACAAGCGCTATGTAGATCTCATGAAGGAGCACGAGAACATGTTGACCCTGCTCTTTCGCAATCACGGTGTGCGGGCCGGGACTTCGCTGGTCCATCCGCACTCGCAGCTCATTGTCACGGGGTTCGTTCCCAACCATGTTCGATGGCGAGAAGAACAAGCGCAAAGATACTACGACGAGTGGGGACGATGTGTTTTTTGTGAGATTCTGCAGTTCGAACAGCGCGAGCAGCGCCGGGTTGTTTTTGAGAACCCGTCATTCCTGGCATTTGTGCCATTCGCGGCCGAAGTGCCATTTGAAATCTGGATGATGCCAAAAGAACATGATGCGGATTTCGGAGACATAAACGATGTTGAAAAAAGGGATCTTGCGCAAGCGTTCTCGAACGTCTTGACCAAATTATTCGAAAAACTGAACGATCCCGATTACAACTATATCATCAATACCGCAGCGCGTTACAAGGCCGACGAACCGCAACTGCATTGGTACGTGCAGATTCGTCCACGTTTAACCACTCGAGCCGGGTTTGAAATCGGATCCGGAATCAGCATCAATCCATCGATTCCGGAGCATGACGCAGAGTTTTTAACTGAGGATTCATGATTATGAAACATGAAAAAAATAACAAAAAGAATAATAACAAGATCGGACAACGACCCAAACCTCCTATCAACCCGGGCTCGCTGATCTGGCTGTTTTTGATTTTTTTAGCTGTTTACTATTTCTTAAACGTGTTCAGAGGCCCGAAGCCCATTAACATTTCATATACCGAGTTTAAGCAGGAGGTCACGGAGGGCAATGTCGAAGAAATTACCGTGAAGGGGGAGAAAATACGTGGCACATTTTTTGAGAAGCGTCGCAAAGTCGCAGATAAAGCGAAGCAGGATACGGTTAGCTCCAAGCATTTTGTAACGATCAGGCCATCCTTTGAGGATACGGAACTCATGAAGTTGCTTGAAAAAAATAACGTCAAGATAAATGCGGAATCTACTGATGAGAATGCTTGGTTGCAGACAGCTCTGCTGCTTTTGTTGCCCTGGATTTTGATCATTGGCTATTTTATCTACGTCAGAAGAAAGATGCAAGGCCAGATGCAAGGTATGATGGGCGGCATGTTTAACGTCGGCAAATCCAAGGCCAAACGCTTTCGCAAGTCAAGCGGAGATGTCACATACGACGATGTGGCTGGTTTGGAGAACGCCAAGCGAGATCTTCGGGAGATCGTGGAGTATTTGAAAGAGCCGGAGAAATTCGCCGCTCTTGGAGCGAACATTCCGAAAGGCGTTCTACTCATGGGTGCCCCGGGAACAGGAAAAACGTTGCTGGCGCGAGCTACGGCAGGTGAGGCAAACGTGACGTTTTACAGCATCAGCGGCTCCGAATTCATCGAAATGTTTGTGGGGGTGGGAGCGTCTCGAGTGCGCGATATGTTTGAGAATGCCAAGAAAGAAGCTCCGGCCATCATTTTTATCGACGAAATCGATTCCATTGGTCGAGCGCGCGGAACCGGGCTCGGTGGCGGGCACGACGAGCGGGAGCAGACACTCAATCAGATTTTGTCGGAAATGGACGGTTTTGCACCCCATGAATCCGTTATCGTGATGGCGGCAACCAATCGTCCGGATGTTTTGGATCCGGCCTTGACCCGCCCCGGTCGATTCGATCGCCAGATTACTCTGGAGCGGCCGCAAAAGAAAGCGCGCCAGAAGATTCTGCAAATACATATGCGCGAGGTTCCGCTTGCCGACGACATTGATGTGGAGAAATTGGCTTCGCGGACGGTTGGATTTTCCGGTGCGGATCTCCAAAATCTTGTGAACGAAGCAGCGCTTTTGGCAGGACGGAAGCAGAAGAAAAAAGTGGACATGGAAGATTTTGACGAGGCTCGGGATAAAATATTGCTGGGCCATGAACGTGAGGACATGATCAACGAAGATGAGAGGGAAGCCATCGCTTACCACGAAGCCGGGCATGCCCTTATGGCGAAACTGCTGCCTGGCGCCGATCCTTTGAAGAAAGTCACCATCATTCCTCGTGGCCGCTCGTTGGGGGCCACGGAACAGATGCCGGAAGAGGATCGCTACAATTTGAATCGCAGCTACTTACTGAACCGCATCGCTATCGCACTTGGCGGTCGCTCGGCAGAAAAGGTGGTCTTCGGTGAAATGACGACCGGCGCGGAAAACGATTTGAAGCAGGTCACGCACCTGGCGCGGCGAATGGTATGCAATTGGGGCATGAGCGAGAAGCTCGGCCCGGTTAGCTTCCGTCAAGGTGAAGAGCACTTGTTTCTCGGTCGAGAAATGACGCAGGCCAAAGATTTTAGTGAGCATACTGCACGCATTATCGATGAGGAAATACAAAAGATCATCCAGGACATGGAAAACAAAACCGTGAAGATGCTAAAGGAAAACCGAGATAACCTTGATGCCCTGGCCAACGCCTTGCTTGAACATGAGACCTTAGAAGACGAACAAATTGAGCGTCTTCTCGATTTGGATTCAAAGGCGAAGGAGGCCGATCATGAAAAGTCAAAAAGAGACGTACCTGCAGAAAATTGAAGTGCAATTGAATGGCTGGAGCTCCAGAATTGATGAATTGAAGGAGATTGCAGAGGAAGATGAACATGAACGAGTCAGGCATGAGAAAGAGCTTCAAACACTCAACGAGAAAGAAAAAGCAGCGCGTGTGCAATTAGAGGAGCTCAAGTCTGCAGATGAAGATTCCTGGCAGGATTACAAGATGAGAATGGATAACGCCATTGCTGAGCTGAGAAAATCAGTACAAAGTTTGTTTGTGGACTTATACAGTTAGAGGCTCAATGAACAAAGTCGACACAAAAACAGCCGAAGGGATTCTTTTCACGGATCAGTATCAACTGACGATGGCGCAGCTCTATTATCGAATGGGACTGCACGAGAAACCTGCGCAGTTTGACTACTTCTTCCGGCATTACCCCGATTATGGGGCGCACAAAGCGGGCTACTGCATTAATGCGGGTTTGGAGTGGCTGATAAACTGGATGCGCAGCGTACGTTTTCGCAAAGAGGATATTGAATATTTGCGTGGACAAACGCGGCGCAGCGGAGAGCCCGTATTCGATCAAGACTTCTTGACTTGGTTGGAAGAAACCGGCCATTATGGCGATATCACCATGAATGCCATTCCCGAAGGTCGGGTCGTGCATCCGAATGTGCCTTTAGCTGTCTTTCAGGGACCGCTGGCGATGGCGCAAATTCTGGAGACCTCTGTCTTGAATCATCTCAATTATCAGACATTGATCGCCACCAAAGCGGCCCGTATTCGCGAAAGCGGCCGCGGCCAACTGTTCCTGGAATTCGGAGCTCGCCGCGGACACGACAAAGGGGTCAACGCCGGCGCCCGCGCTGCACTCATTGGAGGAGCCGATTTTACCTCCAATGTCGGCATTTCCCATGTGCTGGGACTGCCACCCAAGGGCACTCACGCCCATAGCATGGTGCAGGCGTTCCTGGCACTGGGTATGAGTGAATTGGATGCATTCAAGGCGTACGCGGATGTCTATCCCGATGAATGTCTGTTGCTGGTCGACACCATCGACACCTTGAAAAGCGGTATTCCGAATGCCATCGAGGTTTTTGAAGACCTTAAAAAGAAGGGATACAAACCGGTCGGCATTCGTCTCGACTCCGGCGATTTGGCCTATTTGAGCATTCAGGCCGCCAAGATGTTAAATGCAGCAGGTTTTCCCGATACGTCCATCGTCCTGTCGAACGAATTGGACGAACTTAATATCTGGCAGATCATCACTCAGATCGAGGAAGAAGGCCCGCGAAATGGCCTTGACCCCGATAAGTTGATCAGGCGCCTGGCTTACGGGGTTGGCACGCGCCTCATCACCTCCGCCGGGGATTCATCCTTAGGCGGTGTTTACAAGTTGGTGGCGCTTTGGGGTGACAACACATGGATTCCAGCCATTAAGATTTCGGAATCGACGTCAAAAACGCCAAATCCGGGAAACAAAAAAGTCTGGCGAGTTTACGACAAACGCAAAAAAGCCACAGCCGATCTTTTGAGCGCGGAAGATGAAGATCCCAGAAAATTCGAAAAACTGGTTTTGCATCACCCATCTGATCGGAGCATTTTTCGGGCACTGGATCAGGAAATGGTCACGTTCCTCGAACCGCTCATGGTTGATGTTCTGAAAGAGGGCAAAGTCGTGTACAATTTTCCTTCACTTGAGGAAATACGCGAAATACGCGACTCGGATATCGAAAGTCTGGATAGTGGAGTTAAACGAGTGATGAATCCCCACGTTTACCATGTATCGATCACCGAGAGGCTGTGGCAACTGAAGCAAGAATTAATTGAATCGGTCCGAGAACAAGGACACTGAATTAAGAAATTGACAGCAGGAGGGGTACACATTGCAAGTTCCACTTGAGATTTCGTATCGAGACGTTGAGAAAACAGACGCTCTTCAAGATGAAATTGACGAAGAAGCTGCGGAACTCGAAAAGGTCTGTGATTACATAACCAGTTGCCGAGTTGCCGTGGAGAGACCACATGAACATCCTCGCAGCGGCAACCCTTTTCGAGTGCGCATCGACGTCCGGGTCCCACCCAGCCACGAACTCGTGGCGACTCATGAGCCACAAGACAGCGAGATGCACGAACTCCTCCATGCCGTCCTGAGCAAAACCTTTGACTCAATGCGACGGCAACTGGAGAAACTCGTGGAGCAGCAGCGAGGCGAAGTTAAAAGTCATCCTCAGGAGCAACTCACCGGATTTGTGCAAAAGCTCTTTCGCGATGAAGGATACGGGTTCCTCAAGACGGTTGAGGGTGAGGATATTTACTTCCACGAGAACAGTGTCTTGCACAATGATTTCGATCGACTTGAAATCGGTACACAAGTGCGGTACGTGGCCGAAATGGGCAAGAAAGGACCACAGGCGAGTACGGTACAAATCGTTGACAAACCGGGTGTTCGTTCTTCCAGGTCAGACGCGGATATACCTGAACCGCCTTTAGGGTGGAATGAACGCGAGGTGTGATGTTTATGGCACTTTTTAAAAACCGACATGAAGCAGGTAGGCATTTGGCAAAAAAACTTTCAGCTTACGCGGACTCCGAAAAGACCATTGTCCTCGGGTTGCCGCGAGGGGGCGTACCGGTTGCTTTCGAAGTGGCAAAGGCGCTGAACGCACCCCTGGATGTCTTTGTGGTGCGCAAACTTGGTGTACCTGATAACGAAGAGCTCGCCATGGGCGCCATCGCATCGGGGGGTGTGCAAGTGATGAATCAGGAAGTTCTCCAACATTTTGATTTGGATGAGGAAGAGATCGATGACGTCAGTCGCGCCGAGGAAGAGAAACTTGGTCACTATGAACGTCTGTATCGCGGAGAGCAAGGCGGTCCGAACGTGAAGAATCGTATGGCGATTCTCGTTGATGATGGACTGGCCACAGGTGCAAGCATGCGAGCGGCCGTAGCAGCATTGAAACAGCTTGATCCGAGACAAATCATCGTGGCGGTTCCCGTAGCAGCGCCTGCAACCTGTGAGGAAATGAAAGAAGAAGTGGATGACATTATTTGTGCTGTGACTCCTGAACCGTTTCAAGGAGTGGGTGTTTGGTACACAGATTTTACACAGACCGGCGATCCGGAAGTACAAGAGTTGCTCGAACGCGCAGAAAAAGAAATCGACGAGAGTGTTCTGAATTGAAGTTCGGTATTGGTTCGAATTTCGAAATTCGAATTTAGGTGCTTCAAGTCATCGACAAAATTTTGTCGGTGCCGGTCCACCAAGCCACTAAGCAATTTTTGCAAAAGAATCAAAAGAGGTAGGTGATTCAACTATGCCATCGAAAGACATACCAAGACATGAATGGGTGAAATTTTGCAATTGGTTTAAGCGCCAGCATCATGGCTGGTTAACAAGCATAAGAGTGCTTGAAGAGCAAGATAGCAAAAAGGTGGTGGCCGAGGATTTGGCGCTCCAGGATATCGAAGTCAGAATCAAAGACAGCAAAGAAGATGAATTGAAGATTATCCTGGGGAGAAAGCCGGATAGAGGCGTCGTCCACAAAATCAAAGAGCCGTCTTATGTCTGGCTGGAAAAAACGACCGAAGGCGCTCATTCTGGATTGCAGATAAAGGACTCACGAGGCACGACGACTCAACTGCGGTTCCGCACCTCAGTTTTGCCGGAACAAGTGGACGGAATCGTCATGAAGGACAGGCAAGAAGGAGAGTCGTAATCATGATTCAGGATATATTCACATATATACAAGAAACCGTCGGATTAGAATTCGAATCGATGCTCACACTCGGCCAAATGGCCCTGCGAGCGTTTGTCATTTATTTTGCAGCCTTATTCATGATCCGTCTTAGCGGCGATAAACGCTTTTTAGGCAGACATGCTGCATTCGATGTCATCCTTGGAATCATTCTTGGATCGCTCTTAAGTCGTGCAATTAACGGCACCGCTTCATTTGTAGAGACAATCGGAGCGGGGATCGTGCTCGTGGGGATGCATTGGTTTTTCGCCGTTCTCGCGTTTCACTCTTCTCGATTTGGCAGGCTCATTAATGGCGAAGAGTGTGTGCTGGTTCAAGAAGGTAAATTCAAGTGGGATGGCATGCGTAAGGGGTTTATCAGCAAGGATGACCTCCTGGAAGCGTTGCGAATCGAGGCGCATGTATCAGACACGAAGGACGTGAAGTTAGCGTACCTTGAACGAAATGGATATATCAGCATTATACCCAGCGAGCCAACCCCCCAAATCGTTGAAGTAGATGTTGAAGACGGGGTTCAAACGGTTCGCTTGGAAATTGCGTGAGTTGGTGAGAAAGGACAGCGGCTTGAGACACTATTTTCAAAATCGATAAAAGGGAGTGATAACATGAGTTTCCAATTTGTTCCCGGTAACAAAGTTGAGGTGCCGGAGATACCCTATGACGATGACGTCGTTTTACCAGCAAAAAAAACTGCTTTGATTGTCGTCGATATGCAGAANNCTCCGCCCGGGAAGCCGGAGTGCATGTGGCGTACACACAAGATACACACTTCGACGGCGATCCCGAGTGGGAGATTTGGCCGAAGCATTGTAAAATCGGGTCCTGGGGATGGCAGATCATTGATGAATTAGAACCGCGACCTCAGGAGCTCATTTGTCAGAAAAATCGTTATGATGGTTTTTACGGTACATGGCTGGATCACTTTGCGAATGATATTTGGGGTATCAACCACATGGTGATCGTCGGCACGGTATCCAATATCTGTGTCGCTCATACGGCAGCTTCTGCGGGTTTGCGCTGGTTTCACATCGTTGTGCCAGCGAATGGAACCTCAGCTTTGACCGAATTCGATCAAGCGCTGACATTGAGACAGGCGTCTTCACTTTATGCTGGCGATGTTGTTAAATCCGTGGAGGATATTCGGTTTGAAAAGGGCTAGCACGACAGAGCCGGATCCAAAAACGAATTTTTTGAAACACGGAGAGACGAATCCACAGAGTTGCACGGCGCAGCAGAGCTGCAAATTTATAGTCACGGATTGACCCAGATAAAACACGGATTAAGATATAAATAAATATGAGGTTAACCTTACATGCAGCCATGGATAGCACTCAATTCGAAATCAATCCCCCGGTA
>JAABYK010000030.1:29693-42840 GCA_011775825.1 Candidatus Zhuqueibacterota bacterium
ATTAGAGCTTTTTTTGGAGTACGGCAACTGTATCGCCGTCGCACCGACACAGTCGGTCACTCCATAAACACCCGTTTCTGAAATTTAAAGCAATCCCGATGCGTCGGGATTGCGATAGCTCTTAAGAAGCTCATGTTGGGACTCATTAAAGAATATACAAATTGGTTGCACACGCAGTGGCCGGCAGGTCATGTAGAGAAGCTCCCGAAAGTGAATGAGGGTGGCTCGACCAACGTGCCGGGTTTGTACATCACCGGAGATCTGCGAGGCATCCCGTTGCTCAAGTTTTCTTCGGACCGCGGCGCCAGGGTTGTGCAATCCATCGTCAACGATGACGCTTTTAAGAAAGAACGCGAAAAGGACACCGACGAAGATGTCCGGGACCTGGTTATTATCGGGGCAGGTGTTTCCGGGATGGCTGCCGCTTTGGAAGCCAGAAAAGCGGAGTTGTCCTTCGAGATTCTGGAGGCCACAGAGCCATTTTCTACCATCGTCAATTTTCCTAAGGGTAAACCCATTTACACCTACCCAAAGGAGATGGTTCCAGCAGGCGACTTGCAGCTTAAGGCTGATGTGAAAGAGGATTTACTGGGAGAACTCAGGCAGCAAACGCTTGACGCGTGCATTAAGCCACGAATGGCGAGAGCAGAACGGGTAGCTAGGAAGGGCGACCATTTTGAAGTGGTCATCCGGGATGGAGAGAATCTGCGCGCCAGACGCGTGATCATTGCCATCGGGCGTTCCGGCAACCACCGCAAACTCAACGTACCTGGCGAGGACCTGGATAAAGTATACAACCGATTGTTCGATCCCAAAGATTACTGCGATAAAGAAGTTTTGGTCGTTGGGGGCGGAGACAGCGCCCTCGAGACAGCCATTGCAATTGCCCAATGCGGCGGCAGAGTGATCTTATCGTATCGCCGCAAAGAGTTTTCGAGACCAAAGCCCGAAAACATCGATTGTTTGAAGAAGTTGATCGATGATCCCAACGCAGACGTGGCAGTAGAGACGCCGGTTTCTGAACGCGTGAATGCAAGTAGCGGCGGTTTTTTGAAAGAACATAGGAAGCCCGGCAGCATTAAGTTGCTCATGGCCACGGAAGTCAAGCAAATCGACGAGAAAGAAGTGACCTTGGTTGATGATCAAGACAATGAGCACCAAATCCCAAACGATGTCGTCTTCACGATGATCGGCCGGGAGCCTCCTCTGGATTTTTTGCATCGCAGCGGCATCAAAATTCGAGGCGAGATGGGGACGCGAAACTGGCTCGGTTTCGGACTGTTCGTGCTGTTTTGCTTCTTCCTTTACAACTGGAAGGCAGACGGCAAGATTAATCAGTGGTTTCAGCAGAATGGCTGGTTTCCTTACAACGTGCCTGGGTGGATAAACAGTCTGGGTGCTTCCTTAGCGAGCATGGCGAACGACCCTTCAACGTTCCTTGGGACCATGAAGATATCGTTTGCACAGCCGGGATTCTATTACAGTGTTGCTTACACACTGCTTATTGTTATCTTCGGGATTCGACGAATTCAAAGGCGCAAGACGCCCTATATTCGGACGCAAACACTGACGTTGACCGCCTTTCAAGTGATTCCGTTGTTTTTGTTGCCATACGTTGTGTTGCCCTATTTGGGACACAACGGCATGTTCGAAGCCGGGTTGGGCAAGGTTGTCGCCGATGGTTTGTTTCCTGAAGTCGGCTACGGACATGGACGCGAATACTGGCGGGCCTTCGGGCTGATTTTGGCGTGGCCTCTGTTTATCTGGAATGTGTTCACCTCGCAACCACTGATGTGGTGGTTGGTGATAAGTTTGGTACAAACGTTTGTCATCATTCCGCTGATCATTTACTTCTGGGGCAAGGGCGCCTACTGCGGTTGGATTTGTTCCTGTGGAGCGCTGGCTGAAACGCTTGGCGATACGCATCGTGAAAAGATGGTGCACGGTGCATTTTGGAATCGGGTAAACATGGCAGGGCAAGTCATTTTGGTCATCGCTATGCTGATGTTTGTTTTTCGAGCCATAAGTTGGATTTGGCCGGGGAGCTCACTCGGGGTCACCATCGGCGAAGTTTACAAGGGTCTGCTTTACGAGTGGGAAATCCTGGGACTGCAGCTCAACTACAAGTGGGTCATCGATTTGTTCCTGGCTGGTGTCATCGGGTACGGCGCGTATTTTTGGTTTAGCGGTCGGGTGTGGTGTCGGTTTCTCTGCCCGCTTGCAGCGCTGATGCACATTTATGCTCGCTTCAGTCGGTTCCGCATCCTCGCAGATAAGAAAAAGTGCATTTCGTGCAATATGTGTACGGCGTCGTGTCATCAGGGCATCGACATCATGAATTTCGCCAATAAGGGACTGCCAATGGAGGATCCCGAATGCGTGCGCTGCAGCGCATGTGTGCACGTCTGCCCGACCGGAGTGCTGCAGTTCGGGCAAGTCGATCGTGCTAACGGGGATGTTATTAAAATCGACAAGCTGGGAGCCTCACCCGTTTTGATGCGGGAGGAGGCATCGAATTAAAGGAAAAGAGTTCCAAAAACAAAAAAGACGAAATAGGAGGAATGATTATGCCGGAACAAGTGACCAAAAGCATCATCGTCAAAGGAAAGGTAAGCGATATTTATGATATTTGGGCAGACTTTGAAAAATTTCCGAACTTCATGGAGCCGGTGAAAAGGATTGAAAAAACCGGTGATCGTACCAGCCATTGGGTGGTGGAAGGCCCGTTCGATAGTGTCATCGAATGGGACGCTGAGACCACCACGTTGGAGCAAAACAAACGCATCGCCTGGAACAGCAAGAATGGCGACATCAAAACCAGCGGGCAGGTCACCTTTACGGAATTGCCCCAAAATCAAACCCAGGTGAATGTGACGTTGCAGTACTTGCCAAAAGGGATATCGAGTGTGATATACGATAAGTTGTTTGGTAACCTTGAAGAGCAATTGGCAGAAAATCTGCGCAAGTTCAAAGCGTTTGCGGAGGAACAAGCTTAATTGGATGACTCACTCGTTAAAAAGATTTCTCGCTGCGCTCGAAATGACAGAATCATTGAAACAGCTAAATTCTTACAAATTACCGGAAAGGAGAACTCATCATGAAACACGTTGCTATTCTATTATGTGTGGCTATTCCATTTTTGTTGATAGCCTGTGACCAGGGTAAAAATGGCGTGGCCGACGAACAGAAAGAAGAATACATCAAAAAGATCGAAACCAAACTGCTCAAGATGGAAGACCAAATCCTGGATTTGAGCGAGAGGGCGGATAATGCCTTAACCGAGGATAAGCCGAAGTTTGAGGCTCAACTCGATACCCTGGCAAAAGTCGAAAA
Organism: Candidatus Zhuqueibacterota bacterium; assembly: GCA_011775825.1. Lineage (GTDB taxonomy): Bacteria > Zhuqueibacterota > Zhuqueibacteria > Oceanimicrobiales > Oceanimicrobiaceae > JAABYK01. The sequence continues at coordinate 33,027 of JAABYK010000030.1, forward strand.
GGACATCGAGAAAAATTTCGAAGAATTAAAAACCACGGAAGGCGAAGAGTGGAAAACCTATAAAGCCAAATTAGATTCACTCATTTCGCAGTGGGACCAACTCTTCGAAGAGTCTCGTGATTGGTAAGCAGGTAACTTAAAACCCAGATTCGGAAAAGTCAACAGTTGTGAGAGTTACTCACAGAGTTTATTTGCGAAATTGTCTTTAGGGTAAAAGGGTGTGAGGTATAGGGATGTAGGGAATCGAACCACTATTTCCTTATATCCTATTCCTTCCATCCCACGAGTTGAAAAAGTACAAAATGGTTCGTAGTTCAAGCTTTAGCTTGCCAAAAGCAGGCTGAAGGCTGAACTACAAACATCTCTATTCCAACTTGTGAATAATCCAGGCTCAATTAAGCTCGATCAAAAATGAACACTGAATTGGAGGTAAGCCGTGAGGTTAAAGGGCAAGAAAATAGCCATTTTCATCGAGGACATTTATGAGGATTTGGAATTTTGGTACCCATACTATCGCATGAAAGAAGACGGTGCCGAAGTCACAATCGTTGGCTCTACGAAGGAGTCGTACTCTGGCAAGAACGGCGTCCCGGCAAAAGCAGACATCAAGATTAACGATGCTAAAACCGGTGACTTCGATGCGTTGATCATTCCCGGAGGGTATGCGCCGGATAGGATGCGCCGTGCCTCGGCCATGGTCGAATTCGTGAAGGCCATGCATGAGGAAGGCAAGGTCATCGCAGCCATTTGTCACGCTGGCTGGATGTTGATTTCCGCAGATGTGCTCAACGGCAAGAAAGTGACCAGCTTCTTTTCCATCAAAGACGATATGATCAACGCCGGCGCCAATTGGGTCGACGAAGAAGTGGTGCGCGACGGAAACCTCGTAACGTCTCGCAAACCGGATGATCTGCCGGCATTCTGCCAGGCGATAATCGGGTTATTAAGTTAGTAAACGTGGTTACGGAGTTGCATGGAGCAGAAAACCAATAGACATATCGGAACTTCCGGTTGGAATTACAAGCACTGGAAAGGTCCCTTTTATCCGGACGATTTGTCTCAAAAAGACTGGTTGGATTATTACCTCCGGAAATTTCAGACGGTTGAAATCAACAATTCCTTTTACCAGTTGCCGGAGAAGAAAACGTTTGAAACTTGGCGAGAGACTGTACCGGCAGAGTTTGTGTTTTCGGTGAAGGCCAGTCGGTACATTACACACATGAAGAAACTCAAGGACCCGCGAGAGAGCTTGAATAATTTCTTGAAAAGAGTTGCGGTACTTGAAGAAAAGGTGGGAGCGATTCTCTTCCAATTGCCACCGCGCTGGCGGTTGAATTCAGAACGACTGCAAAATTTCTTAAGCCTCTTGCCAAAAGAGTTTCGCTATACGTTTGAGTTTAGAGACGCAACCTGGTTTGATTCTCAGACTTACGAAATCCTGGCCGAGCACAATGCCGCTTTTTGTATCTATCATCTACAGAGCGAACTTTCACCCAAAGAGGTGACGGCGGATTTTGTTTATATCCGGCTGCATGGACCGTCTAAACAAGCGTACCAGGGTCAGTACTCCGACGAAACATTGGCTGAATGGAAAGACTCGATTTCATCCTGGACGAAACAGGGGAAAGATGTCTACTGCTACTTCGATAACGACGAAAAAGGCTATGCAGCCCAGGACGCCCTGCGATTGCAGCAAATGCTTGGTTGATGATACAGGTAGTTTGACTGATGTGTCGGTTGAGCGAGAAGCGTAGAGCGTAGAGCGCTCAATAAATTCGCTCTGGCGCTCTACGCTCTTCGCTTTGCACTTTGCCCCGAAACTTTACACTTTATTTGTAAATCTACTTAGTCAGTATTCTGACAACTTGTGTTCGAATTCAACAACCGAAAGGAGGAGTAAACGNNTGGGGTATCCGTGTTCCATCGGTGTCAATCAATGGCTAAAGAAGTTTAAAGGTTTCCGAGTTCTCTGTGAAAACTCTGAGCACTCTGTGTCCAAATTCAACAACCGAAAGGAGGAGTAAACGATGAAACTCACAAGTCCGGCGTTTAAGCACAACGAACTCATTCCCGCGAAATACACGTGCGATGGGGAGGACATCAACCCGGCATTCGACATTGAAGACATCCCTGACGATGCGAAGAGTCTTGCATTGGTCGTGGATGATCCAGATGCACCTGCCAAGACCTGGGTGCATTGGGTGGTTTACGACATGCCCGTGATCTCGCACATCAACGAAGGCAGCATTCCGGGAAAGCAAGGAATAAACGATTTCGGCAAACAAGACTATGGCGGTCCGTGTCCTCCATCCGGTACCCATCGCTATTTTTTCAAGATCTACGTTTTGGATCAAGAGCTCAATTTGGATGAAGGCATCAGCAAAGAGGATTTGGAAAAGGCCATGGAGGGGCACATTTTGGACAAGACCGAACTCATCGGGTTGTATCAGCGACAATAAGATAGGAGAGGTGCCATTCAATGTTTGTATTTTTAGGCGTACTGTTGTTCTTACTCGGGTGCGTCCCCTTAATTCGCACGCTGACGAAAGCCGACACTCTGACTCGACCGGAGTTTCGCAAGCGGTTGCAGGTTGCCTTGGGAATTTTAGTCGCCGATCTATTCGTGATTATGGGCTTCAACATATTTTTTCATTATTATACCGAACTGTTCTGGTTCGAAAACCTTGGATTTGCGAACCGGTTCTGGACCGTGTTCCGATTCAAAATTTGGTTTTATCTTTTGGGGGCTGGTTTTGCGTTTGTGTTTATGTTCGTCAATTTCCGATCGGCCTTTCCTAAAATCGCGCCTGGTGCCAAGCGAGCAGCCTGGTTCTTGGCGGCTATTTCGGCTTTGCTTCTGGGATTTTGGACCAGCGGCTTGTGGGAGCAAATCCTGCTTTATATGAATCAGGTTTCGTCAGAAACCGCCGATCCGATTTTCGGCAAATCAGTCAGTTTTTATTTGTTTTCTTTGCCCCTTTACTCCGATGTTGTAGGCTGGCTCATTTTTTTAGTGTTGCTCACATTGGGGTTAATTGGGGGAGTGGTGTTTGTTAAGGCCCAACCGAGGTCCAGAAACATGAGTGTGGCAGCGAATGGTCGACACAGCCTGTTTACAAACATTCGATCTCATTTGCTCTCTCTATCGGCGCTTCTCCTCTTTGTGTTGGCCTGGAATTTCTATCTCAATATTTACCGATTGATGTATTCCGGCTGGGGAGCGGTCACGGGTGCCGGCTACCTCGATGTCCATCTCCGAATTTTGGGCTACCAAATCTCTTTGGTTGTTTTTGTTCTTGCCGGGGTACTGCTTCTGGTCGGTGCCTTTTCTGAGGGTTTCCGGCGCAAACTTTTCGCGTTAAGCGTTGATCCAGAATCCGGGAAGGAGAGCTATACCGGGAAAAGCTTGATTTTTCCGGCGAGTGCAGTGGCGCTGGTTCTGCTGTTCACCTGGCTCATTCCGGGACTGGTCATGACGCTGAAAGTGAAACCCAATGAGATCACCCTGGAGAAACCTTTCATCGAGCACAATATCCGGTACACCCAGTTAGCCTACGGTATCGATGATAGCAGAATCGAAGAACGCGAATACACAGTCGGCGGAAACATCACTCAAGAGATTGTGGATAAGAATCCGAATGCCTTGCAAAACATTCGACTATGGGACTGGCGAGCGCTCAGAGATAACCTCAAAGAACAGCAGGAAATTCGCCTCTATTACGAATTTGACGACGTGGACATTGACCGCTATCGTCTTAATGGCGAATATCGCCAAGTCATGTTGGCCACGAGAGAGTTGGAGAAGAGCCAGTTGGATCCGAGGTCCCAAACCTGGGTCAGCCAGCGTTTGAAGTACACCCACGGGCACGGTCTGGTCTTGCTTCCGGTACATGAATTTCTCCTGGAGGGCAAACCGAATCTGCTCATCCAAAACATTCCGCCTCAGGAAAAAGTGGAATCGTTGAAAATCAGTCGGCCTGAAATTTATTACGGCGAAGCCACCGAGGATCACGTTTATGTGAGGACCACCGAAAAAGAATTTGATTATCCGCGGGGAAACGAAAACGTCTACTCAACCTACGAGGGAAAAGGGGGCGTCACACTGGATTCGTTTTTCAAGAAGTTTGCCTATGCCTGGAAATTCGACGGCCACCGACTGCTGTTTTCGACTTATTTCACACCCGAGTCTCGCATCCTGTTTGATCGAGATATAAAGACGCGCGTGGCTAAAATTGCGCCATTCCTGATGTATGACCAAGATCCCTATCCGGTACTCACCGAGGACGGTCGCATTAAATACATTCTCGACGCTTACACCATTTCGGAGAATTATCCTTATTCAGAGGCTTACGAAGGTTCGCTGTTGTATTTCCGCGGTATCCGTTATATCCGAAACGCTGTCAAGGTTGTGATCGATGCCTACGATGGCTCAGTCACGTTCTACGTATTTGACGACACCGACGTGCTCATTCAAACATATAAGAACATTTTCCCGGAGCTTTTCAAATCTGTGGATCAAACGTCGGTGGGTCTGCGTCGACACGTACGCTATCCTGACGACTTGCTCACTGTGCAAGCCGAAATGTTCAGCACCTACCATATGGAGGACGTGGACGTGTTTTACCAGCGCGAAGACGTCTGGCAGTTTGCCACGGAGCGTTACCGGGAGAATTTTCAGCGCGTGGTTCCTTATTACGTGATGGTGCACTTTCCGGAAGAACAGGATATGGAGTTCGTGCTTATGATCCCGTTTACTCCGAAGAACAAAAACGTCATCAACGCCTGGATGGCCGGCAGATGCGACATCCCTCATTACGGAAAGCTGACTGTGTTCACGTTTCCGAAAGGTGTCGAGGTGTTGGGACCCCGGCAGATTGAGGCTCGAATTGACCAGAATACCGATATGTCGAAGGCCATGACTTTGTGGGGGCAACGCGGCTCCGAAGTGATACGGGGCAACCTTTTGGCCATCCCCCTGTTTTCGGAAAATGTGCTCTACCTTCTTTATGCGGAACCCATCTTTTTGCAAGCGGAGAACGCGCAACTGCCGGAAATCAAGCGGATTGCGGTGGCGGATCAGCACCGGGTTGTTTGGGCCGAGACGTTTGATGAGGCGTTGAAGCGGTTGGTGGGCGAAGCCGAGATGCTTACCGACGGGGCAACCACAAATGAAACCTTCGAGGCTCTGACGCAAAGGGCACTGGAAAATCTAAAGAACTATCAGAAGCTCATCGCGGAGGGAAAGTTTTCCGAAGCCGGTAAACATCTCGAGGAGCTGAACAATATTTTGAACCAACTTTCAGAGAATGTTCAGGAGTAAAAAAAAGGTGCCCATACATAACACGGACATTGCCGAAATTTTTAACCGAGTGGCTGATTTTTTGGAACTCGAAGAAGCGAATCAGTTTCGAATTCGAGCATATCGCAACGCGGCCAGGACCGTCGGCAGTTTGTCTCGCAGTGTATCGGACATGATCGAACAAAATGAAGACCTGTCCGAACTGCCTGGCATCGGCAAGGATTTGGCGGGAAAAATCACCGAGATTGTGGAGACGGGCACACTAAAGCAATTGAAAGAACTCGAAAAGCGGCTGCCATCCGGGCTGCTTGAGTTGATGACAATCGCCGATCTTGGCCCCAAGCGAGTGGTGGTGCTTCACAAAGAGCTCGGCATCAACACCCTTGAAGAACTGGAGAAAGCAGCCAGGGAAGAGAAAATCAGACAAATCCAGGGGTTTGGTGAAAAGACCGAGCAGAATATCATCGAAGCGTTGCAGCGTCAAAAGGGCGGCGAAGCCAAACCGCGCATCAAACTGATTGTCGCAGAAGAAATTACTCAACCGTTACTCGAATACCTGAGGAATGTCGAAGGCGTGAAAAAAGTGATTGCGGCGGGCAGTTATCGCCGCCGCCGAGAGACCGTGGGGGATTTGGATATTCTTGTCACGTGCAAAGAAAGCTCCAAAGTGATGGAACAATTTGTGGAATATGAGGATGTGCAAAAAGTCATTTCAAAAGGCGAGACGCGATCCTCGGTTTTGCTTCGGTCTAATTTTCAAGTGGATGTGCGCGTGGTCGCGGAAGAGAGTTATGGCGCCGCGCTGCATTATTTTACCGGCAGCAAAGCGCACAACATCGCTGTACGCCGTTTGGCTCAAAAGCGCGATCTGAAGGTTAATGAATACGGCGTGTTCAAAAATGACAAACGTGTTGCCGGGAAGAGCGAAGAGGACGTCTATGCAACCGTTGAGCTGCCGTACATCGAGCCGGAGTTACGCGAAAATCGCGGCGAAATTGAGACGGCTCGAGAAGGCAGCCTGCCAGAACTGATCACGCTCGAGGATATCCGCGGCGATCTGCAATCTCATACCACGTACACAGATGGCAAATTCACGCTCGAGGAGATGGTCGAAGCTGCCAAAAACAAGGGCTACGATTATCTGGCCATCACCGATCACTCAAAACGGGTGTACATGGCAAAAGGGTTGGACGCCAAACGGCTGGCCGAGCAACTCGAAGAAGTTGAGAAACTCAATGAAGAGTTGAAGGATTTTCGAATTCTTAAATCATCAGAAGTGGACATCCTTGAGGACGGTTCGCTGGACTTGCCCGATGATATTTTGAAAGCGCTGGATGTGGTCGTGTGTTCCATTCACTACAATTTCAAACTTTCGCGGGAGAAACAGACGGAACGCATCATTCGGGGCATGGACAACCCCTACTTCAACATTTTTGCGCATCCGACGGGCAGATTGATTGGGCAGCGGGAGCCGTATGATTTGGATTTAGAACGCATTATGGAAGCCGCAAAAGAGCGAGGCTGCTTTCTGGAACTCAACGCTCAGCCTGAACGTTTGGATCTTTCGGATGTGCACGTCAAGATGGCCAAAGAGATGGGAATCAAGATTGCGATCTCCACCGACGCACATACAATCAGCGATCTTGATTACATGCGTTTTGGAATTGGCGAAGCGCGTCGGGGCTGGTTGGAACCCGATGACGTCTTGAACACACAAAAGTGGAATGACCTCAAGAAATTGCTGACGAGAACCTGATCGGACTTGGAAAAGGAGAGCACAAAAACCGAAATAGATTTGTTGTTCGGCGGTGATACCATGCTCGGCAGAGGCGTCAATCAGGTGATCCGTCGCCAAGGTGCAGCCTATCCGCTCGATCGGTTGACATCGATCACGCGATCAGGGGATCTGTTCTTTGTCAATTTGGAATGCGCCATTTCCGCAAAAGACATGGTTTATTCTGGTCCGCCCAAGGCCTTTTACTTTCGGGCCGATCCGTTGGCAGTGGAGACGCTCAAACACGCGGGCGTCGACGTCGTGTCGCTGGCAAACAACCATGCTTTGGACGCAGATTATACCGGGCTTGATGAGACGTTGTGCACTTTAAATGAAAACGGCGTGGCGCATTCTGGCGCCGGGATGAACCTTGAAACCGCAAGTCAGCCTGCCGTGTTGGAGGTGCGAGATCAGCGCATCGGGCTGGTGGCTTATTGCGATCACCAGGCAGATTTTGCCGCGGGCGAGCATCAACCGGGCATTCACTACGTGAATGTTTTCAAATCGGAGACATTAAAACTGCTTGCGGAAGAAATCGCGCTCCTGGCAACGGGGGTGGATCACGTGATTGTATCTTTTCACTGGCAGAGCAATTGGGCGCGGCATATCGGGCGCAACTATCGTTGTCTGGCACACGCTTTGGTTGAGGCAGGAGCGACCATCGTGTGGGGGCACAGTCCGCACCATTTTCAAGGTGTGGAATGGATCGATGGAAGCGTGGTGCTCTATTCCACAGGTGATTTGGTTGACGATTATGCCGTGGATCCGAAATTTCGCAACGACCGCCAACTTTTGTTTAACGTCCTGGTGAACGAGCAAGGTGTTGAGCAAGTCAAAGCGCATCCAATCGAATTGGAATACGCGCGGACGCGCAAGGCGGGAACGGTGGCGAGAGCATGGATTGGCGAACGCTTCGGCGAGATGTGCGGGGAAGTTGGAAGTCGAGTTAAAGAACAAGATGGCTGGCTGAATGTTTTGCCAAATTAGAAGCAAAGCGGTAAAAGAAAGACAAGAGCCAAGGATGCACACGGATTTTCACAACGCAGCCAAGGCCGCAACCAAAAGTCAAAATAATTGATGTTAAAATGATTCTTTTATTGTAGGCCTCTTCTGAAGGCAAACCTATTTCTGGGCAAAACAATTGAAAAGATGTTGTATTCAATGATTTTGACTTTAATCATTTTGACTTCAAAAACATCTTGATCGTGCTGGTTTTGGGAAATGAGTAAAAAGGCAAAATGATTATTCGGCAGAATAATTTCTTAATTCTTTAAAAGCACCAAGTGTTACCGATCTGATAGAGAGAGCTGGAATATGAAAAACCACAAAACCAGGGAGGAATAAATGAGAAAGACCAGATTTGGAGATAAAGTCAAAGTTCACTATTCAGCCAAATTTGAAAACGGAGAAGTGTTGATAGCACGGTAAATCGCGAACCTCTGGAATTTACGATTGGTCGGGATCAGGTTATCCCCGGGCTTGAAAAAGCCGTTCACGGAATGAAACCCGGTGAATCGAAAACCACCAAAATCCCAGCGAAGGAAGCGTTTGGTCGGAACCGCGACGAATTGGTTGTGGATGTGGATAGAGCACGGTTTCCGGAAGAGATAGCTCCGAAAATCGGCGAGCACTTTGACGGTTCCGCATAAGCATCATCAAAAACTGCTGGTAAGAGTGGCTGATGTTTCGGAAGACAAGATCACGTTGGATGCAAACCATCCACTGGCCGGCGAAAACCTGAAGTTTGATATCAAACTTGTGGATGTGAATTGAGCAGGAAGTTTAGGAGGATTTGATGCGTATTTTCGTAAGCGGCGGAAGCGGGTACATCGGCAGTGTGGTCACAGAAACCCTGGCCATATACGGGCACGACATCACGGGGCTGTTGCGTTCACCATCGAAGGCGGGGGTTCTCGAGCAGGCCGGAGCGAGGCCGTTGCTTGGCGATTTGAACGATCCGGATACCTACAGCTCGGCATTGGGGCAGAATGACGTGTTGATTCATATGGCATATCAGCATCAGGCCGAAACCGTCACCGTGGACGAAGCCGCGTTACAGACGTTTCTGGACAGTGCTAAATTGAATTCGCAAACGCGAATGGTCATCTATACCTCGGGATGCCACGTGTTGGGAGACACCGGTGGGGAACGCGTTGCCGAAGATGGTTCAACCGACCGTCCGGGTGCCAACGTGACCTGGCGGCCTGAGCATGAGCAAAGGGTGCTGGAAGCGGCAAACGAGCGGCTCACGACTGCGGTGATCCGACCAGGCATGGTGTACGGAGGTCGAGGGGGACTCATCCCTAAAATGTTTGAATCTGCAAAAAAGGATGGCACGGTCACTGTTTTTGGCGACGGTGAAAATCACTGGTCGATGGTGCATGTTGAGGATCTGGCGAACCTCTATCGACTTATTGTGGAACAGGAAGCTGGCGGTATCTTTCATGGCGTCGACGGCAATCCCGTTAAGGCAAGGCATGTCGCCGAGGCAGCCAGCGAGGTGGCGGGAGCAGGCGGTGCCATCAACAACATACCTTTGGACGAAGGACGCAAGAAACTGGGCAAACTGGCTGACGCGTTATGTCTGGATCAGCTATGTGTGGCGCGTCGATCTTTGCAGCTTGGATGGCAACCGGAACGCAAGTCGTTTCTTGAAAATGTCATTGCAACCTATCGCGAATGGAAAGACAAGCCGAAGCCGTGAGCTTTCGCTGAAATGATCCAACACAGTTTCTGACGAA
>JAABYK010000030.1:42889-47296 GCA_011775825.1 Candidatus Zhuqueibacterota bacterium
TGATTTAATAGACGGTCAGAGACGTTTCAAACAGGAAGTAAGTTTGGAATACGTTCTTAGGAAGAATGCGAAGGGAAGAGCGTAGAGTGCGCTGTACGCTTCTCGCTAAACAATGAAATCCGAAAGGGAGCACTAAGTCACAACAACCAATTTTACCGCAAGAACAGCTAACAAAAAGGGAGGAGATTGCACAAGATGAAGAAAACAGAATTACCAAAAATTGGCAAGGTCTCCCAAGAAGTCTTCGAGGAAGTGATCTTGCCGCAGTTGGGGAGAAAACGAAAAGAGGTGATTTTTGGTCCCCGACACGGCGTGGATGTGGGCATCGTCGATTTGGGCAACCATCAGGTCATGGTGACGACCACGGATCCGATCTTTGTGGTGCCGCCCTACGGATGGGAACGCTCAGCCTGGTTTGCCGTGCACATTTTGGCCTCCGATGCGGTCACGTCTGGATTGGCCCCGAATTACATCACCCTGGATTTGAATTTGCCCATGAGAATCACCCGAGATGAGTTGGAGGCTTTGTGGAGCATGATGCATCGTGAGTGCGAAAAAATCGGCATGTCCGTCATCTCCGGCCATACCGGGCGCTACGAGGGTTGCGAATACCCGATGATTGGCGGGGCGACCGTCATCTGTGTCGGTCCAAAAGACAGTTACGTGACGCCGACCATGGCTGGCGTTGGAGATACCATCATTATCACCAAGGGAGCAGCCATTGAGGCTGCGGGTTTGTTTGCCGTTACCTTTCCCCAAAAAATTGCAGGGAAGTACGGGGAAAAGACAGCCAAAGAGGCCGAGGAGATTTTTTGGCAGATGTCCGTGGTTGATGATGCCTTGACAGCCGCACAAGTAGGGGTGCGCGATCAAGGCGTGACGGCCATGCACGACGCAACCGAATGCGGTGTTTGGGGTGGCTTAGTTGAAATTGCTCAGGCTTCCAATGTCGGCATGACGATCGATAAAGAAAAAATTATCTTGCAAGAGAATATCAAAAAAATTTGTGACATGTTTGAAATCGATCCCTATAGTTCAATCAGTGAAGGCACATTGATCATTACAGCCAAATCGAACAAAGCCGGAACGATTGTGCAAAGATTAGAAGACAAGGGAATCCCGGTAAGCATTGTCGGAGAGATTGTTGAGCGCGAGAAAGGCAGACATTATTTCGAAAATGGCAAAGAATACGAGCTGGTTCATCCGGAAGTGGATCCATTCTGGGGGGCCTTCGGAAAAGCTGCTTCTGAAGCCAACTGATCGATAAACGCGCTAGCAGAAGCAGAACGAAAGGGAGGGAAATAGATCGGGAAACCGGGGCAACACTTTCCCACTGGTCAGTCGAAATTCTCGGAACCTCCACCAACCAAACCGGAATTTGAATTGCTCGCTGAAAGAGAAAACTGATTTACTAATTTCTCGCAGTTGAATATTGCCGTGGAAAGGTGTCGCGTTCAGGGCGAATTGCTGATAAGAGTCGTGAGTGGATGATTTTGTTGGAGCTGACTGAGACATTCTGTGCCGATGATCGAATTTCTGAAAGACTTCAATCCGATTGTGCAAGCGCTGTTGGCCATAGGATTCACCTGGGGTATGACGGCGGTGGGAGCTGCTCTGGTCTTCGTGGCGAGGGACTTGAGCCAGAGAATCCTCGATGGCACGTTGGGAGCCGCGTTCGCCTTAGGATTAGGCATCGGATTACAAAATTTTCCCGAAGGAACCGCCGTTTCCGTGCCGTTGCGTCGGCAAGGGGTGTCACGTTTGAAGGCGTTCTGGTATGGCCAAATCTCAGCCATTGTGGAGCCGGTGGTTGGGGCGGTTGGCGCAGGTGCCGTGCTGCTGGCCAGGCCAATTCTGCCATTCGCATTGGCATTTGCCGCAGGGGCGATGATGTTTGTCGTCGTCGAGGAGTTGGTGCCGGAATCTCAACGTGCGGAAACACGGACTTGGCCACCATGGGCGCCATGTTTGGCTTTTCAGTTATGATGTTCCTGGACGTATCTCTTGGCTAATTTTAATAAAATCAAGCAAAGAAAAGAATTGCGTTTAGCAAAGGAGATCAACCGATGGATTTGTTGTCCAAAGACGATATAAAAGCACTAAGTGAAGAACCAGCCGACCTTTGTGTGTCGATTTTCATGCCCACACATCGAACCGGCAAAGAAATTGAGCAAGACCCAATTAGACTAAAAAATCTTCTGCGAAGTGTAGAAAAAGGTTTGAAAGAGCGCGGTATACGCGATCAGCAAATCCAGAGTTTCTTGGAACCGCCGCGACACCTCTTGGGAGACGATTTCTTTTGGAGCCATCAACATGATGGACTTGCCATATTCCTGACGGCAGAAAATTTTCAGTGCTATCGTCTCCCCCTAAAATTTGATGAACTGAACGTGGTTTCGCAGCGCTTTCATTTGAAGCCCCTGCTTCCGATATTAAGTTCGGACGTACGGTTCTACATTCTGGCCCTGAGCCAGAAGACAGTACGACTCCTGGAAGGCTCCCGCTATAATGTGAGTCAGGTCGTGCTTAAGGATATTCCGCAGAGTCTTTCAGAAGCTCTTAAATACGATGATCCCGAAAGACAGCTCCAGTTTCATACAGGGGCGCAACCGGCCAAAGGGGGCAGGCGCGCGGCGATGTTTCATGGTCAGGGTGTCGGCATGGACGCTGCTCAGCAGAAAAAGGATATCCTGCGTTTTTTCCAACTGCTCGATCAAGGCCTGCATGATATCTTGCATGAGCAAGGCATTCCGTTAATCATTGCGGGCGTGGAATATCTTCACCCGATTTACCGGGAAGCCAATTCATATCCGCAACTGCTTGAAAGAGGCATAGTAGGCAATCCCGAAGAACTCAGTAACGAAGAACTGCACAGGGCTGCATGGACCATTTTGGAACCTCATTTTCAAAAAAACCAGGAACAGGCACGGGCCAAATACCAGGAATTGGCAGGCACGGGTCGAGCTTCAAAAAAACTCCAGGAAGTGGTGCCGGCAACACATCACGGGAAAGTGGAACAGCTGTTTGTCCCCCGAGAAGTCCAGATATGGGGTAGGTACGACCAGGACTCCAGTGAGGTTCACATTCATGAAGGCATGGAACCCGACGACGAAGAATTGTTGGACCTGTGCGCCATTCAGACATTCCTAACCGGGGGAACGGTCTACGCAGTTGACAGGGATAACATGCCCGATGACACATCGATTGCGGCAGTGTTTCGCTATTAAGAAAAATTTGAAGTGAGATCAACTAGCTAGTTCGCTGATCGAAAGCGGGCTGTTGCTGTCATTCCCAGATCCTTTATTCGCAACTTATGATCCCTCATTTTAACAACGTCGGGACAGCAGTGGTTCAAACACTAAACTAATTAAGCCCATTAAAGGCAAGATGTTTCGACTCCGCTCAACAGGAAGCGAAGGTCATGTGTCGACTTTTGGATAGCCCTTCAATCCTCCGATTTACGCGATGAATCATTTCTACAACAGTTTTGATTTTCGTTGAAATTTAGCAGGTGAGTCCTATATTTATGAAGACCAAAAACTCACATCAATTTAAAAGAGGAGGTAGAACATGCGTTCACGAGCTTTGTTGCATTCTGTGATATTGCTACTTGTTTTATGCTGCGTAGCGACTGGCCTGAGTCAAGAAAAGGCCAAAACTCTCACCCCCGAAATGGTCGTAGATCTGAAATTTGTTTCCGATGTCAAGATGGATCCCAGTGGTAAGAAAATCGCTTACATTTTGAACATACCCCGCAGCCCGGAAGACAAACCTGGCAAGCGCTGGACAGAACTCTGGGTGGCGTCCGTGGACGGAACAACGCGGCAATTTACGAGTTCCGACTATCGAACCGCCATGGAACCGGAATGGTCGCCGGATGCCCAACGAATCGCCTTTCGTTCGAAACCTGTGGATACAGACGAAAAAATTCAAGTATATATCATTCCCGTAAATGGCGGCGAAGCCACGCCCATCACCGATTCCAAGTCCGGTGTGCGCGCCTTTCGCTGGTCTCCCGATGGCAAATGGATTGCTTACACCGCGACCGAACCCAAAACCGAAGAGGAGATGAAAGACGAAAAGAAGGGGCGTGATTGGAATGTCGTCGACCACAATTACAAACACCACCGTCTCTGGGCGGTTGAAGTCGCCAGCGGTGAAGCTCACAAAGTCATCGAAAAAGATATGACTGTGTGGAGCTTCGAATGGTCTCCGGACAGCGAGAAAATCGTGGTTCAGGCCAGCGAGACTCCGAAGGTCGATGCATCCTATATGTTTAAGGACTTGTACTCAGTTCCGGTGAAAAGCGGCGAATTGACGCTGCTCACAAAGACGGAAGGCAAGCTGGGCAGCATGGCATGGTCGCCGGATGGCAAAAAGATTGCCTTCCTGGGCGGGGTCGATCGA
>JAABYK010000657.1:0-2535 GCA_011775825.1 Candidatus Zhuqueibacterota bacterium
GTCCAGTCCACTTAAAAACTCGGCGCATATAACAAGTCAATCAAGCTGACCCATGGGCTTCGCTCATGGTCGGCTTATCTCCACGTTATGATGACAAAACAGACTTTCTTTTTTAATCAAAACGTTGTGGCATGGCTCGCGCTGGTTTCGGCTGTCGGACTCCATGTTTTCGACGAAGCAATGACAGACTTTCTGCCAACTTACAATCAAATTGTCTTAGATCTGAGAAATCAATTGGGTTTTTTCCCGGCTCCGACGTTTTCCTTTGCAGTATGGCTCACCGGTCTGATTGCAGCAATTATCTTGGGTTACAGCATGACCGTTTTTGTTGCCAGAGGCGGCAAAGTCATCAGAATTATCACGACCATCCTGGGAATTCTTATGGTTGTTAATGCCCTCAGTCATTTTTTCGGATCCATATATTATGGTAAAGTTTTTCCCGGAACGTGGAGTTCGCCCTTTCTGCTTGCTGCTGCATTATTCGTAACAATTCGAGGATTCAGCGGCGAATGGCAGGCAAAACGAACAGCGGATAATGCAACAGACTCAGTTAAACATGAAATATGACATTGCCTTATAACTTACTTCCTTGATTCGAGCACCTAACTTTCAGTTTCCAATGGATACTGGGATTTAGCGTGATTTTCAAGATTTGTGCTTTTAATTAAGTCTATTATAAAGCAGCGCTTCAGTGCACTGGAGCCAGCCGCAACCGAAAACTGGTTGGTTAGGCGAATGGTGATTTGCATGCTAACAAATCTCTGAGTTCTGGCACCCGTTACAGAGATGAAAAATTAAAGGAGAAATAGCAATGATTGATTTCATGGAACAAATCCTCACAAATTTTGAATCGGGCCATATTAGCCGTCGTGAAGCAGTGGTTCGTTTGGCGTCTTTGGTGCTTGGAGTAGTTGGGACAAGCAATATCGCAAATACACAGCATTCGGGATCGCCCACTTTCCAGGCGAAAGGTTTAAACCATCTGGGGCTGCGGGTATCCAACATTTCGCTAAGTCGTGACTTCTACCGCGAACATCTGGGTCTGACTGTCATTCGCGACAACACTCCACACAACTGTTTCATGGCCTGTGGCGACAACTATGTTGGCCTATTCCGGTCCGACAATCCTCGAATGGACCACTGCTGCTACACGGTCGAAGCTTACGACCCTGACAGTGCCACACAGAAGTTAAAGAAAGCAGGGATCGATTCACGGCGTGAGGAGAACCGTGTCTACTTCGAAGATCCTGACGATTTGACCATACAATTGTCTGGGAAATGGGACTCATGGCCGGGAACGCCTCCCGTACAACGCTAAGGTCCCAGGCCAAACCCAATTTGCTGTTTAGAGGAGATAATGGTGAAAAGTCCAGATAGAATCTTGCGGGGATTTAAGCTTTTGGGATTCACCTCGGAGCATACACGTGGTGAGTTTCTGAAACTAACTAAGTCAACTTGGTGACCAAAATAGAAATGGCGAGAATATGTTATGGTCTCAGGGATAAGTCATTCCATGGAAACGGAATTTACCGATGCGAAATTGGAATCAGATTCTTAATTGAATTAAGTCTGCGGGACGCACACAGGATGTCGTTCGTCCCGAGTATTTGAAAAACTGCATGAACTTACATAACAAACGATAACAAACAACAAATTTTGGCAAAATCGTCACCCTTAACCCTAATGCTAGGAGGTCAGATGAAGTGCAAAACTAATCTCTTTGGTAAAGCGTTCATGGTTTTTTTGGTTTTTTGCACGGTTTTTTCTTTAAACTGCTCACGCTCCGGTACAAATGCTCAGGATGTTCCAATTGTGCAGCCGGGAGATTCTTCTTTACGTCTGCCTGAACTTAAGCCATTCACGGCCACATACAAAAATGTCAACAGAAAGAATGAATTTCTCGGTATGATTACCACAGAGCTTAAACCAGGATCAGTTGATGCCCAACCCGCGTTTTGGTGGATTTGCTCCATTGAAACGCAAAAAGGCACCATCGTCGACAGCATTGCATTCGATCCCAACACACTTGCCCCTCTTTACCGCAGCTTTCCTCATTCTAAGAAAGGATACCATTTTCTTAAAATTTCTGGAAATAAAGTAGATGGAAAAATCAAACCGCCGGAACAGGAACAAATGCAATCCCTGACAATTCAATTTGAGCGACCCATTTTTGAATCCTCCCTTCTCGATTTTGTGCTGGCCGCGCTCCCACTGGAAAAAGACTATCCGGTCAAGTTTCCTTATGGCAATTACAGTGCAAAAAAGCTCGCCTGGGCATTTGCAAAAGTCAAGGGGAAAGAACAGGTTGCATCAGAGGAAGGTGAAACATTTGATGCCTGGGTGGTCGAATTAGAATTTTCAAATGGTAGTAAACGGGCCCTGTGGATTGCGAATAGAGCGCCCTATAGAGTCAAGTCGGCTGGTGGCTGGAACTGGCAACTTGTGCAAACTCAAGTCGAAGATTAGCGCCCAAATTCAGCGGAAGCGTATGAGATTTTAGGACAAGCTCATCTTCACAAAAGAAACAGAGAACGG
>JAABYK010000657.1:2559-7131 GCA_011775825.1 Candidatus Zhuqueibacterota bacterium
GGCTGTCACCAGCTTTGAAAAGGCCCTGGAAAGCGATCCCGGCAGCAGAATAGCTTTCTAACTCTTGTCCTTGCTAAGATGTAATAAAATGAAAGGAATAACGCGATGATTCGATTCAGTCTGATGTTTTGCTTTACATGCGTGCCAACACGTCGCGAAAATTAACAACGCACAACGATCTCGCATAAAAATGGCAAAGAATTGACGATCCAAAAATGGGAGAAATAGTCATGAAAGCATGCTACAAACCCTTTACAAATCTATCTTTTTTCATGCTCAATTTCACGGTACTTACCACTGTTAACGGTTTTGCCCAGAATTTTACGAAAATCACCAGCGGCCCACACGTCATCGATACCAATAACTCCGCCGGTACCAGTTGGGTGGATTATGATGGTGACGGCGACCTGGACATCTTCGCTACCGGTTGGAACAACAACCGCAACGACCTTTACCGCAACAACGGCGACGGCAGCTTCACCAAAATCACCGGTAATCCGCTGGTTACTGATCAGGGACCGTCACTGGGTCACAGTTGGACGGATGCAGACAACGATGGCGACTTAGATGTCTTCGTTGCCGGCAATCCCGCCTTCTTTTACCTGAATGATGGAGCCGGCGGCTTCACCCGGCCAGACAAAAACAGCGTATTCGGCACGTCAGATATCCGGGGATTTTCCTGTGCCTGGGGTGATTTCAACAACGACGGGTTTGTCGATTTAGTGGTGACGCATGCGCAGAATTTTCATGGCCCGCCTGCCGTCCCGAATTTCTTGTTTCAGAACGACGGCAACGGTCAATTTACCCGCATTGCCAGCGGACCCATCGTCACCGGGTTATCCAGCTACACTATTCCCTCCTGGTCGGACTATGACCTCGATGGCGACCTCGATCTATCCATCGGCGCCGGGCCCGCTTCTGGGGTGCGGGGCCGGGATTTTTTTTATCGCAATATGCTCACTGATGCCGGTACAGCACAGTTCGAACGCCTGACCACCGGCGCTCTGGTGGAGGAATTGCGAGACGGCCAAATCATCAACTGGATCGATTACGACAATGACCGCGATCTCGATGTCTTTATTACCAACTACGGACGCAGCAACGGAAAATCGACCAACGACCTTTACCGCAACAACGGCGACGGCACTTATGTCAAAATTACGACAGGTACCATTGTCACGGAGCAGACTGTTTCCATGGCCCAGGCGTGGGGCGATTACGACAACGACGGCGACCTGGACGTATTCGTTGCCCACTGTGACGGCAATGCCAACTCTTTCTTCGTGAATAATGGCGATGGGACCTTTAGCAAACTCATCACCGGCCCGCTGGCTACCGACACCGCCTGCAGTTGGGGTGGTGCAGCGGGCGATTACGACAACGACGGAGATCTCGATCTGTATGTCGCCAACATGGGCAACTTCAACGGCCCGCCGGGGCAGGTGAATTTCTTGTACCGGAACGATTTAAACAATGGCAACCACTGGATCAAGATCAATGCTATGGGCACGGCCTCCAATCATGCGGCCATTGGTACCAAAGTCCACGCGCGCGTCACTATTAACGATCGACCGGTCTGGCAATTTCGTGATATTTCCAGTCAGAACACTCTGGACGGCCACAACAGCTTCGAAATCCACTTCGGACTGGGCGATGCCACGATTGTGGACTCACTGGTGATCGAATGGCCCCTGGGACTGGTGGAGACGTTTGTCAATATCAGCGCCGACAACGTTTACCGCGCGGTGGAGGGGGAGAGTTTTGGCGTCGACCCTGTGTCTTCGGTCGACGGGTTGGCGACAGTCGCCGTCCTTGAAGGTTTTAGCCTACATCAGAATTACCCCAATCCCTTTAACCCGACGACCACCGTCACCTACACACTGCCGCAAGCATCGCATGTTGTGCTCCGCGTATTTAATTTGCTTGGAGAAGTGGTACGTACGTTGGTTGAAGCCCGTAAGCCGGCTGGAACCCATTTCGTTTCATGGGACGGCCGCGATGGTCGTGGCCAGCACGTGGCATCCGGGGTCTATTTGTACAAAATTGAGGCCGAGGGGTTTGTGCGGGTGAAGAAGATGGTGCTGTTGGAGTAGTGTCAAATGTTCAAGATCGGAAGAGGTTTCTCACGGATAGGCTCAGATCAATTCTTCTATGATGCATCTATCGCAACTCTAATCAATTAACAAACTGCACTTAGCCGTGCTGTTTCGCAGTACAATGTGGCGGTACGGTTGACGTCGGAGAAGTTTGGTGACGGGAGTCTATTTATAATGTGTCATTAAAACTTCAAGGTGCAATTATGAAAAGATTGATAATCTTTATGTGCGTTATTTTAACCAGCCCGATTCTCTTTTCCCAGACTACGATTACGAGGGAAGATATCGAGAATATTTACGCTCCGGGTACGAGATTCATTGTGACAATAGATCAGGATGCATCGGTCGATGTTGGCAGCCCCGGCGGAAATAATATTTGGGATTTTAGTGATTTGAATACCGATTCAAGTTACGAAAGTGTCAGCCTTGAGCTTGACGCCTCTCCTTTTGCTGACGATTTTCCCCTGGCGACTTTCGTCCTGTTTAGCTCACAAACTGTCGACGAATCTCGGACAGAATTTTGGAATTATCTGATCATTGAAGATTTCGGCTTCCGGATAATATGGTTTCGTCATCGTGGTCTCGGTTCAATCACCACGACAGAAAATGCAGTTACCACGACAAAAACCACGTACAGGGCACATGGAGATATACTGCTGGTACTCCCTTTGTCGGCTGAAAGCAATCCCGGCGGTTCCACGGACTCGGTTTTCACCAGTACAGAAATCGATGGAAATGTGGTTTCCACAAGCCGTGGTCGATTGCGTGATGACTATTACGCGGATGCCTATGGTGACATGGTTCTTCCAGACCGGACAGTAGAAGCCTGGAGATTCAGAAATGACAATACAATCGTAACCGAAACTTCACCAAACGGAACCAGAGTCAGATCGCGCGATCGTTCTTTTGTGTTTGTCGCAAAATCCGGTGAAATGGTCACAGTCACAACCAAGATCGACACCAACATCGTTGGGGGGATGATCAACGGAACAGTTACGCAAGCCCTGATTGAGGGTGCGACAGATGTTGTGAACGAGAATAATGTTCCGGAAAAGCTGGTTCTTTCACAGAATTATCCCAATCCTTTTAATCCGACAACAGAAATTACATATTCTCTTCCGAAAAATAGCCGGGTTGAGTTGACAATCTACAACCAGTTAGGGCAGGAAATCATCAAGCTGGTCGACACATTCAAACCGGCAGGGATTTACCAAGTCAACTGGGATGGCCGCGATAGCAATGGCAATGACGTTGCAAGTGGTATCTATATTTATAGCATGGTTGCTGAGGACATTATCAAAACCCGTAAAATGATTCTAATTCGGTGAATGAAGAGAATATAAGTCATGAAAAAGTTTTTCAAGGTTTTAATCGTTCTGTTTATGGTCAGTTTAGCGGAATCGGTTCAAACCCAGCCTATGGGAGAATGGAGCACGCGTGCGGCCATGCCGACGGCGCGCAAAGAAATCGCCAACGCCGCCGTCACCCTTGACAGCAAAGTCTATATCGTCGGCGGGGTGGCATCCAACGGCCAGATCACCGACGCCCTGGAAATCTACGACCCGGCGACGGATTCCTGGACGACCGGCACTCCCTTGCCGATCAGCGTGTGGCGTACCTCTGCCGCTGCTGCGAACGGCAAGCTCTACACCTTTGGTGGCTATGAGTCCACATCGGGATTCCCTTTCAATCCCACAAACCGGGTATTTGAATATGATCCGTCCTCCGACCGGTGGAGCGAAAAACACGCCATGCCGACTGCCCGCGGCACCAGCGTGGCCATAACCGTCAGTGGCATGGTACACGTGCTCGGTGGGGCGGCCGACGCCGATCTCGCCACGCACGAAATCTACGATCCTGTCAACGATAGCTGGTTCACAGCCCCGCCCGTCCCGACACCCCGGTCGGGCCTCACCGGGGCGGCTGTCGACAACAAAATCTACGTAGCCGGTGGCTACATTTTATCGGGTGGAGTTACCCGCCAGAACGCTCTGGAGGTATTTGATGTCGATGACGGATCATGGGGGACGTTTAGCAGCATGCCCATCGCTCGTAACGGTATCGCCGCTGCGGTTTTTGGTGACAAGATATATGTTTTCGGTGGACCTCCTCAGGAGAGCGTGTCCCACACCCTGGAATACGATCCCGCAACGAACCAATGGCAGGAGTTGGCGGACATGCCCACACCGGTGTCCTTCATGGGCGTGGCAGCGATCGCAGACACCATTTACGCCATCGGCGGTGGTGCGGAGAATTTGAACCACTTCGACGGCGTGAGTCTCAACCGCGCGTTCTTTCCGCCCGCGTCCGTCACCTCGGTGTCAAGGCCTGAAGAGCTTCCAGAAGGGTTCGCCCTCGAACAAAACTATCCCAACCCGTTTAACCCATCCACGACCATCAGCTATGAGCTACCACAGACCGGAAAAGTGGTATTGAAGATATACAACGTGTTAGGAGAAGTAATCCGAACTCTGGT
>JAABYK010000318.1:0-4091 GCA_011775825.1 Candidatus Zhuqueibacterota bacterium
ACCTGCAACCTAGTGGTTAACAGCCACCCGCTCTGCCGATTGAGCTACCGAGGAATTTCCGAATTTTAACTCCGTGAATTTATAAAATGTTTCCTAAATAGTCAAGATATTTTTAAACGCGACTTGTCAAACGTCACAAACGCTTAACGAAAGAGTGTGGAACCAATGGTTGGGGGTCTTATTCGAACAGCACTTCCCCATCACTTGCATACTGTTTTACAAAGGTGTCTTCGTTCTGCCATTCTTCTGGTGTCAGGGCTACGGCTTCAATTGGCTCAAACACGTCATAAATAGCGTCAGAAAGAATATCGATTCTTTCCCAATAACCCTTACCCCGGAAATCTTTTGAAATGATCACCAGATCGATATCGCTCGCTTCATCTTGGGTATTTTTTGCGCAGGAGCCATACAGAATGATTTTCTCTGCGCGTATCCCTTTTGATTCCAAAGCATTCCTAAAACGTGCGACGATATCTAATACAGCGTTCTTATCCAATTTACCGTCTTATCGGTTTTGTTCAAGTTTTCCTTTGTTATCGACTTATTGTAAATCCTTTGTATTTGCCAATTGTTCACGAATCCGTCCTTCGAATAAACCGCTGTGAACTTCTGGTTCATCATGTCATCCCTTGTAAGTCAAAACACGCCCCCACAAACTCTTGGTTCCCCAAATTCCCTGCCGTAAGCATTCCAACTGCACGATCTGGCTGTGGTCAACAAACAGATTCACTTCGGGACCGTAGTTCTTGATGTACCAGGCAAACACTTCAGGTTCGGCTGCTTCGAACATGAGCTTCTCCAGACCCAGCTCATTGATGAATTTGGCCGGGATTTCCGTACGCCAGGGGTCGGCATTCTCCGTGATGCCCTCGGACTCAATCATGATCATATAAGCACCGGCATCGATAAATTTCTGTGCCTGCTTGATGGCCCACTGCGGATCCATGATGCCTTCTTCTTCCAGACCGGCTTCAGGCGTGTCCCCGCCAGCGCCAAATTGCACACCGACTTCGGGCTTGGCTTTCAGGCCAGCCTTTTGCACGCGCTCAATGAGGCGCAGCCAATCATCCGTAGGCAGAGTTATGAACCCGGCAGAGATCTCGATGATATCAAATCCAAGCTCTTTGCAAGCTCCGATGTATTTATCCACGGCGGCCTTGCCCTGCGTCAGAACGTATTCCATGAAGCCACCGGTCGACACCACTGCATTATGCTCATGGGCCAGATCGGTGATTTCTTTAACCCGTTCAGGCGGCATGAGCGAAAAAGCGCCACCAGCAAATTTGAGCGAATCTACATACTCACCCGCCGTTTCCAATATGTCCTGGAGGTAACGCTTCCCCATTACGCTATAATAGGGACCGCGAATTTCTGTGATCCCACTCTTGCGTGGTTTTGGGGGACGGTCATTTCTATTTAGAAAATCCCACATGTTTTCGTTCGCCATTTCTGTTCGCCTCCTTAATTTCTTCGAGGTTTGTTTAATTTGACAGCAAAGTTAAAACACGATTTCATAATTCAACGAAAAATTGTAAGAATACTGCTCAAGGGGTACATACTAATCATCCGGTACGTCAACCTGAGCAAGCAATTTCGTCAAATCTTTGACCGAATGGGTTTCCAGATCTTGCACCAACTCGATGATGTCGCGCCGCAGCTTCTCTGAGGTGTACGGTTCAGTTAGTGCTTCGAATTTTTCTGATACCGTCTGCCAGCTCATAGGGCGGGTATGAAAGCCCTCATAGTCTTCCTTGTGGATATCCAGCTTCTGGCCATTTTTGAGATGAAGAACGAGGTCGCACTGCATCTTATTGGGAAAGTTATTGCTATATTCTTCTGACGGTTGCACGGTGATCTTGCGCAGCAAGTTCTGGACGTCATCACGGGCGATGCGATCAGGAACGTATTGCTCCGGCAAAACCTGACCGTCCAGCAACGCGACTGCGGTCATGTAGTGCAAGCTGTGGTCCGCTTCTTCTTTTGTACGCACCTCAGTCTTGTTTCCCTCTTCACCGCCGCCGATGATGTGGAAAGCCACGTCAAACGTGATGATTTCTATTTTGTCGATCTCGTTAGGGTCGAAATCGTGTTGCTGCTTTAACTCGACAGCGCCCTCAAGCGTAGCTTGCGAGTGAATCTCGGCGTTGAACTTCTTGACGATTGTGCGGGTGACGCGCTCCAGATCCTCCTGCTGCCAGTCGATTTGGAATTCACCGACGATGCTATCCTGAAATCCCTTGTTGCCTTCGAACACCTCGGGCGGCCCTGTAGTGCCGCGCATGGCCAGAAATGTGGCTGAAGTGGCGCCAAACCCGGTCCAGGGATAAGCCAGCCCCTTCCAATGTGATAGTGCACCGGTGCGGGTGACGCGCAAGGCGTTCAAAGCCGTGCCGCTGATAGCCATGGCATGCGCAATTTTCTCCTCTGAAAGCGTGAGTGCCTTGGCCACACCGGCAGCCACGGCATAAGCACCCTGCGTCGTATGGTCAAACCCTTTAGCGCGCACAGGCGCTTCGTCACTCAGTCGGCACTGTACCTGATACGCCGTAGCAAGTGCTGTCATCAGCTCTTTGCCGGAGATGTTGGCATATTCACCTGCGGCCAGCACCGAACCGAGATTGTCGCTGGGATGGCAGGTTTCGCCTTTGGCAAGGTAGCTATCGTTATAATCGAGATAACGCACGAGCGCGCTGTTGTAGAGGGCGGCAAAATCCGGTGCGGTCGTTTCGCCACCTACCAGGGTGCAGGGCCCTTTATGGCTGAAATCTTTAATATGAGCTCGAATCATCTTGATGGGCGGACCGGAAACCGCCCCGATAGCGGTTCCGAGCGAGTCCAGAATGCGAATTCGGATCTGTTCTCTGGCCGCTTCGGACATTTCCGCAAATGAAGTCCCGTTGACGAAACGAGCAAGTTGCTGTACAATCGTCATGGTTTAGGCTCCACGTCTTATCTTGAGAGATGAGGGGAATTGTCCACAAAAAAGGTTCTATGTTGATTACTGTGGATAGTAAATCCCAAATTACAAAAACCAAATAACAAATAAATCACAATGTCCAATGTACAAAATTCCAAACGAGAATTTGGTCTTGAAGAGCGAACCTTTGCGTTTGCGA
This sequence comes from Candidatus Zhuqueibacterota bacterium, assembly GCA_011775825.1. GTDB lineage: Bacteria > Zhuqueibacterota > Zhuqueibacteria > Oceanimicrobiales > Oceanimicrobiaceae > JAABYK01. The sequence goes on from JAABYK010000318.1 coordinate 3,117, forward strand.
AATCCGTGCGGCTTTTTGTCAAAGCATTGCAAGGCGGAAAGATTGATACAAGAAGCCAATGAATTGAAAAAGATTTTTCTTCAATAGCGGAGAAAATCATAACGGGATGCAGTTTGGGGTTTGTATCTTGTGATTTGGATATTATTTGAAATTTGGTACTTGTCATTTGGAATTTTGAGCATATCATTAAGTTGATATTTCTTGATTTACCCACAGAAATCAACATAGAGCCACAAAAAAAGCCATTGGCACGAAACTCCAACAAAGAACCTTGAAGTTTAAGCCATGTGAATCAGTGGCTAAAAAGTTGTATCGAATTTCATGTTTTGTATGAATTACGTGCTTGCCATAATTCTAAGATGATGCCCTATCCTGTTAAAACCAAGAATCATCAGGATCCAATTGCCATGACGGCTGAACGAATCAGATTCAGAACCGGCGTCGGATACACACCCAGCCAAATCAGTGCAAGCGTAAGCACGAAGAGCACAACACTGCCGCCCATTGGTAAGCGAACATCGGGCTGCTGTGCAGCGACCGGTTGCAAAAACATGGAGACGACAATGCGCAGATAATAGAATAAACCGATGGCGCTGTTGATTACCAGTATGATCACCAGCGCCCACTGCGCCTCACTGACGCCGGCAGCCACAACGAAATACTTGCCGATAAATCCGGAGGTAAGCGGAATACCGGCCAGTGAAAGCAGAACCGCCGTAAACGCGGCGGACAACCCCGGATGACTCCAGAACAGACCCCGATAATCATCGACGGATACGCGCTCTTCGATGCCATTGGCAAAGAGGCTTATGATACCGAATGCACCCAGCGTCGTGATAAAATAAGCCACCAAATAGAACGTCACCGCCTCAGCCGCCAACCGACCGCCGGCCACAAATGCCACCAGCAAATATCCCAGATGGGCAATAGAGGAATACGCCAGAATGCGTTTGACATTGTCCTGCAGCAGCGCCA
>JAABYK010000318.1:4114-15647 GCA_011775825.1 Candidatus Zhuqueibacterota bacterium
CATATTGATAGCCGCCGATTTCGACAAAATAGCGCAACAGCAGGGCAAACATGGCTCCCTTTGACACGGTGGCCAGATATGCGGTTACCGGTGACGGCGCCCCCTGATAGACATCCGGCGTCCACATGTGGAACGGGACCACCGCCAGCTTGAAGCCGACGCCGACCACCATAAGCGCAAGTCCAACGAGCAAATACAGGCTCGCAGCTTCACTGCGCATGGAGAGCAGATCGGCGATTTCACCGAATTGCATGGTACCGAGTTCAGCATAGATCAAAGCCATGCCGAACAGCAAAAAGGCCGAAGAGGCTGCCGCCAGAATCAGGTATTTTGTGCCGGCTTCCAGCGAAAGGTTACTGGCACGCACATAAGCAATCATCACATAAAGGCTGACGGTCAACAATTCGAGTCCCAAAAAGAACGAAGCAAAATGGTTGCTCGCCACCATCACGGCTGATCCCAGCGTTGCCAGCAGCAGGACGATGTAAAGCTCCTCGGGATTGCCTTCCTGCTGCTTCGCATAGCCATAAGCGAAAATCACCACAGCCAACGTCGAGACAAAGATCAAAGCCATATAAAAGTGTGCATACCCATCTATGATAAGCAAATCCGTTGCACTTTGTGGCGTGGCCGCGCCGTGCATGAAAGTCGCAAGCAAGGCTGCGACCAGGCCGACAGCACTCAGCACAGCCGCTAGCAAATGATTGCGTTTAAACGCCACGGCCAGCAGCACAATTAGGGCTGTCGCCGCGATGATGAGAATGGGCAGCAATGTTAGCAGCTCAGTTTGGCTCACTCTCACCCTCCCTCTGGTCAGGTTCACGAATAGCCTCTTGCATCTTCCTTGCGACGCCATCACGTATCGCATCCGGTCCACTGCTGACTATTTCCGCACGCTCTTGAATGGTCTGCAGAGCCGGACGGGCTGTGTTCAGCACCGGTTGCGGAGCCAGACCCAGCCAGACCAATGTCACGATCATGGCGCCAAATATGATAAGATGTCTCAATGACAAATCGGGAATTTGCCATGATTCACGCGGCTCGCCGTGAAAACTGCGCTGGATAATCCACAATGAGTAGATGGTCGCTGCCACGAGGCCGATGGTGGCAAGAATGGTGAGCAGCTTGCTGGCCTCAAAGGCGCCCACCAGCACCAGAAACTCACCGACGAAATTACCCAGGCCGGGCAGACCTAACGAAGCCATGGCAAAAAACATGGCAACGCCACCCATGCGCGGAACGGTTTGCCACAAGCCGCCCATGCGATTCATATCGCGCGTATGAATGTGCTCCTGCAAGGTTCCCACCAAAATGAAGAGGGCGCCCGTGCTGAAACCGTGACAAATCATTTGCATGATCACGCCCTGCATGGCCAGCTCCGTGTTGGCAAAGGCGCCCAGAAGTACGAAGCCGAGGTGACTTACACTGGTATAAGCGACCAGACGCTTGAGGTCGTTCTGGGCAAACGCCAGAATTGCGCCATAAATGATGCCGACCACACCCAGGGTCATGGCGATGGGCGCGAATTGCGCCGCAGACTGTGGGAAAAACGGCAGAACAAATCGAAGTAAACCGTAAGCCCCGGTTTTCAGAAGCAAGCCGGCCAGAATAACGCTTCCGGCAGTTGGCGCTTCCGTATGCGCATCCGGCAGCCAGGTATGGAACGGAAACATCGGCAGCTTGACCGCAAACGCCACGAAAAAACCCAGCATCAGCAGCATGCTNNNGTATTCTGGTAGTGTAGAAAGCCAAGCCCCACTATCGCAATCAGCATGAGCAGACCGCTGGCTTGCGTGAATATGAAAAATTTGATGGCGGCATAGGTACGATTTTCATGGCCCCAGATTCCGATGAGAAAATACATCGGGATCAGCATCATCTCCCAGAAGAAATAAAACAGAAACAAATCCAACGCCAGGAAAACACCGATTACGCCAGCCAAAATCCAGAGCAGATTGAAATGGAAAAACGCCACTCTTTCCCGAATTTCACTCCAGGACGCCATAACCGATATCAGACCCAGGAACGCCGTCAGCAATACCATGAGCAAACTCAGTCCGTCCAAAGCCAGATAAAGGTCGATGCCATATTGTGGAATCCAGCTCTGGCGATATTCGACCAGCCAGGCGCCACGCTCCATCAGGTTCATTTGAGCAAAATGTTGGCCCCACAAAATCAGCACCAGCACGAAGTCGATGGCCATAGCGAGCAACGCCACCCATCTGGCGGCCAGTGGATTTTGGCGGCCTAAGATCCAGGCCAAAGCCCCGGCAACGAGCGGAATCGCAATCAATAATATCAGAATCATAACATGATCACCATCGCGATTATGATGATTGTGCCTGCGGCGATGACAGCCGCATAGTTGCGAACGCGACCTGTTTGTGTCAGTCGCAGGCCATGATACACAGCTTGCAGAAAGCGGGCAAGCCCGGTATACAGATAGTCGGTCGCGTCGCCTCTGTTTATGTTTGCAAACCAGAGGTACGGCATGACAAAGAGTCTATCATAGAGCCAGTCAAAGCACCAGCCATGAAACCAAAAGCTCTGCACACCTGACATCGCCGGTGCTTCAGAGGTCCGGACAGCTTGCGGTTTTTGCAGATAGAACCGATACGCCAGAAAGATGCCCAGAATAGTTACGAGTGCCGCGATGCCCTGAAACAGCAGCTCGGTGCTCACAGACGGATGCAGCGCCGATACATCAGCAAGTACGGTGTGAAGTTGACTGGAGAATGCCGTTATGTGACCCAGCGTCGCAGGTGTCTCTACGAAACCACCGGCAATAGATAATATCGCCAAGACCACAAGCGGCACGGTCATCGCCATGCCGGGCGACTTATCTGGCTCGGTCCGGGCTTTCCCATAAAATGTGATAAAAATCATGCGAAAGGTGTAGACAGCCGTGACAAAAGCACCGAGCAATCCAGCGGCCCACAGCCACGGGCTGCCGATCTCAGATGACCAGGTGAGCCACAAAATCATATCTTTGCTGTAAAAGCCGGCCGTGACCAGCGGCAGAGCAGCGAGCGAGGCGCCGCCGATCAAGAAGGTCCAGAATGTCACCGGCATGCGTTGTTTGAGGCCGCCCATCTTGAACATGTCGTGCTCGTGGTGGAGGCAGTGGATGATGACGCCTGCTCCCAAAAACAACAGCGCTTTGAAAAAGGCATGGGTCATAAAATGGAACATGGCTGCTGCATAGGCGCCGACTCCCAAAGCCAGAAACATGTAGCCGATCTGACTGATGGTTGAATAGGCCAACACGCGTTTGATATCGCGCTGGGTCAGGGCGCTGAATCCAGCTATCAGTAATGTCAAAGCGCCGACGACAGCCACCAGGGTCTGTACGATGGGCGCCAGTTGAAACAGGACATGGGTGCGCGCAATCAGATAGACGCCGGCGGTCACCATGGTCGCGGCATGGATGAGCGCGCTCACGGGCGTCGGGCCGGCCATGGCATCCGGCAACCACGTTTGCAACGGCAACTGCGCCGATTTGCCGACCGCACCGCCCAATAACAGTGCCGCGGCAGCTATTGCGATGCCGGAACCCGTCATCCACTCTTGGGGTGCCTGCTGCAGAATCTCTTGGATGTTGAGTGTGCCAAGATTGGTGAACAGAATGAACAGGCCGATGGCCATCGCTGTATCGCCGACGCGTGTGACCACAAAAGCTTTGCGGGCAGCGTAGCCGTTGGCCGGGTCTCTGTACCAGAATCCGATGAGCAAATAGCTGCACAAGCCGACGCCTTCCCAGCCGAGATAGAGCAGCAACAAATTGTCAGCCATGACCAGTATCAGCATGCTGCCGACAAACAGATTCATGTAAGCGAAGAACCGGCTGTAACCCTCTTCTTCCCGCATGAATTCCACAGAATACAGATGGATAAAAAATCCGACAAAGGTGATGACAAACATCATCGCCAGGGAAAGTGCATCAAGGTGAAAAGCGATGGCCGGGTTAAAATTTCCAACATCGATCCAGGACCACAGAGTCTGAGTAAACGCATCACCCGGTGGGGGCGCCCCAATAAAGGATGCGCCTATCATGATCGTAAGCAGCGCTGCAACCCCGACTGAGCCGACGCCCACGCCGGCGATGATACTCTTAGTCAGCCGCGCACCAAAAAACGCGAGGATGAGAAAACCGACAAAGGGCAAAAACGGAACAAGGCAAAGTAAGGTTAGCATTTGACCAAACAAGTTCGGTTAGATCCTTTCTTCATTTTCTGCAAAAAACTGGATATATTCAGGTAAATAGACTGTAGCCTTTTAGGCTGTAGGAGGATCATTGGACAATCGCTCGCATAAAATTCATCCGCGCATGCCACTTGCGGAGTCCACGTCCAGCGTCTTGAAGCGGGTGTAGAGCTGCAGCACCAGCGCCAGTCCAACTGCGACTTCCGCCGCGGCCATAGCCAGAATGAAAATAAACATCACCTGACCGTCCGGCTGACCCCAGCGTGCACCCGCGAGCACAAACGCGAATCCCGCTGCGTTCAGCATAATCTCAATGGACAGCAACATAAAAATGATATTCCGCCTTACGAGAAGTCCGATCATGCCGAGGGCAAACAGAATGCCTGCCAGCAACATGCCATGTTCAATTGGTATACCCGTCATTGTATATTCATTGATTTTCTATAGCTTGAATTCCCATTCTTCTAAGGCTCAGGCCATTTTCTTGTATGGAGACCGGAGGCCGGAAACCGGCGACCGTGTTTTCCCTCGCTCTTTGGGTCTCCGGTCTCCAGTCTCCGGCCTCCCGACGATATATTCACTCCCCTTCCGACCTCCGTCCCAGGTGAAAAGCGCCAACCAATCCGGCCAGCAACAGCATGCCTGCCAGCTCGGCACCCAATAGATAGGTACTGAACAGGCTTGCACCGACTTCCCGAGGGGGAACTGCTTTCACGGCGACCATGTCTCTGCCATTGGTGCCTAACTCTCCTGAGGAAAAAAGATAGACCAACTCGATTGCCAGAATCAGCGCTAAGATGCCGGGACCGATCCACATGGTCGGCGAAAGCCACTTCCTTTCCTGTTCGGTGGCGGCCTGACCCAAATTGAGCATCATGATCACGAAGATAAACAGGACCATGATAGCGCCGGCGTAGATAATCACTTCCAGCGCTGCAACGAACGGTGCGCCCAAAGTGAAGAACGCCACGGCAACGGCCAGCAGCGATACGATGAGATAGAGCAGCGCGTGTATGGCATTCAGTCGTGTAATGACCATCAGCGTTGCCAGGATGGCGACCGCTCCGGAAATGTAGAAAACGGTGTTCATCGCAGCGCCCGGCCTTTCCGTTCGTCCCAACGCAAGTTCCTGCCTTTCCTGGTATCAGTTTTCAAGATTGTTCTTCCTCCTGTTTAATTGACAACCCTGACAGGGTTTGGAACCCTGTCAGGGTTCGCATTCTTATGGCAGCAAGCTCTTGACATCAATCGGCGGCTGCTCGTTTTCCGCTTCGCCCTTGCCCTTGCCAAAGATGGCAAGCCCAGCGACTTTATAATAATGATAGCCGTGGTACTTGCCTTCGCCGTCGATTAAAAGATCTTCCTTCTCGTAGACCATATTGGGTCGATCGTACTCCGACATTTCAAAGTCCGGGGTCAATTGAATTGCATAGGTCGGACATGCCTCTTCACAATAGCCGCAATAAATACAGCGTGAAAAATTGATCCGAAAGAACTCAGGATAACGCCGCCCGTGTTCATCCTCCGTTGCCTGCAAGGCAATGCAATCGACCGGGCACGCTGCCGAGCACAAATAGCAGCCCACGCAGCGCTCACCGCCGTCCGGGTCGCGTGACAGAATGATCCGGCCACGGTACCGCGGTGACAATTCGGGTTTCTCGTCGGGATACTGCACCGTGACTCGCCGGCGAAATGTATGCTTTAAAACGATCCAAAGACTTCTTAAAATGCTAAACACTTAATACCTCCTATCCGTAGTTTGTCGTCAAATGCTGGACGCAAAGCGTCCCCGGCTGCGTTCCAACGGAAACCGTTGGAACGAGATTCTCGAAACCAATCATTCCGAGCGAAGTCCGTGTTGTATCAGGGTCAATCAGTGGCTTGTCTTTCAATGTACTTTCAATATATCGTTCATCCCGCCACCACAAACGCACCGGTGACAACGAGATTCAGCAGAGACAACGGCAACATCACTTTCCACCCATAACTCATGAGCTGATCGTAGCGCGGCCGCGGCAATGTCGCACGGAGCAGCACAAAAACGCACATAAAGAAAAATGTTTTCAGCATAAACCAGACAACCGGTGGCAGCCACGGTCCATGCCAGCCGCCAAAGAATAGAGTTACGATCAGTGCACACGCCAGTGTTATGGCGATGTATTCGCCCACAAAGAACATCCCGAATTTCATGCCGGAATATTCGGAATGGTAGCCAGCGATAATCTCACTCTCCGCTTCAGGAATATCAAACGGCAGACGATGGGTTTCCGCAATGATGGCGACAAAAAACACCACGAATCCCAGAAATTGCGGAATGACATTCCACAACCCTTTCTGTGCGTTAACGATCTCAGTCAGGCTGAAGGAGCCTGTCATGGCAACCACACCCATCAGGGACAGGCCCATGAACACTTCATAGCTCAGCATCTGAGCGGCGCCGCGTAAGCCACCGATCAAAGAGTACTTGTTGTTCGAGGCCCAGCCCGCCAGCACGATGCTGTACGCACCCATGGATGACATGGCAAGAAAAAACAGCAGCCCAATATTAAAATCCAGCACGCCCACGCCAGGTGCAATCGGCACAATCATAAACGAAAGCAGAACTGTAGCCACGATGATCGCCGGCGCGATGATGAATACTGGCTTATCGGCAAATGGCGGAATCCAATCCTCCTTGCTAAAGATTTTGATCATATCCGCCAAAACCTGAAAGATGCCGAAAGGTCCGACACGATTCGGACCGTAGCGATCCTGCCACAGTGCCAGCAGCCGACGCTCCAGCCAGATCAATCCGGGCGCAACCGTCAGCACCCCGCCGAGAACCGCAAGAGCCAGCAGCACCGGATTTGCGCTCATTTTTGGCCTCCTTTCGTAATGCCAGCCCAGGTCGGAAATTCGACATGTTTCATTTCCGGCAAGCCACAGGGCAAACCGACCACGCCCCGCGGCACGGCTTCTTCCAAGATCAGCGGCAGCATTTCCGTTTGCCCATTAATTTCTATCTCTGCCTCGTCGCCAGATTCGATGTTCAGCCTTCGCACATCCTCAGGATTCAACACAAGGTACGGTTCCGGTATACGCTTAGCCAACGCCGTTGAGACCACGCTCAATTCTTCACTGCCAAAGATGTGATACAGCGGAACCACGAGCCAGTCGCCCTCGCGGCTCTTGAACTCAGGCGGAATCTCAGTAAAGAATTTCTTGTTCCCACCCGGTTCAATCAACCGGATACCGGGATCGCCGCCGCGCAGGGGTCCGCCCACTTCACTTTGATATTTGTTGGTGGCCTGCACGGAATTCCAGGCCGGCGCCCAGAAGTAGGGCACAGTGGCGGCGGGCACCTCACTGCCGCGGTAGCCTTCCATAGAATGAGCCAGCGGCGAATCCGGATCGTCCGGCGGCGCAGGCTCGTACACAGTTTTGTTGGCGCGCATGGCCGTGCGCCCGCTGTAACGATGCTCCTGCCGCGCGATTTTCTGGCCGCTGATACGATACCTGGCATCAGGCGCCGTCTCCTTGATTTTTTTGAATACCGATAGATTTGAGATGATCTCTTCGGTCAGTTTATCGAGATTCTCCCATTTGCCGTTTTCGGTGTGCGCATCACGAATCCAGCGCCAGCTTTCCTGCACCCCACCTTCCGGCACATACACCCGGAAGAATCTCTGGGCCCGGCCTTCGTTGTTGACCAGCGTGCCGGCGCCTTCGGCAAACGTACTGGCAGGCAGCACCAACTCGGCGCGTTGCGTCGTCGGATTTTGTAAATGGTCCACCGCGATTATGTGCTCGATGGCATCAAAGAAACGGTCGATCTTTTCCTGCGGCGCGCGACGGTAAAGGTCGTTCTCCAGGATGATAGCCGCCTTGACATTACCTGATTCGGCCAGTTGCAAAGCATCATCCAGGCTCCGCTCAGCAAAGCTGCCGATGCCAAGACTATTGCATTCCGGAACAGTATAACAAATCTTAGCCTGCTCGTTTTTATCTTTCAGCGCCCACGCAACGTTGGCGGATGCCTGCACGATGGCTTTACTGTGCAAGCTCGTGCCTGCAATGACAACCGGGCGTTCTGCCGTGCGCAGTGCGTCCGCTATATCTTCTACCAGATTTTTGATTTCTTTTGAAATGTTGGGCACGGCTGGTGCTTCACCTTTCAGCTCATGGGCAACGGCAAACCCGAGGCGGGCAATGTCATCAGGCGCCGCACGATACGTTTGACGGGCAACGTCATCCAGTTTGGTCGGTGCTGGCGTTGCCACGAACAATGGGCCTTTTTGCTGCTGTACGACTTCCCGCACCGCGGCATCATGCCACTCGGGGATATTCATATCGATTGCTGTTTTTGTCGGTTGCCGGCGCACTGCCTGCCGTATGGCGAGGGCCAGCATGGGTGCGGTGTTGGTAAGATCTTCACCCAGCACCAGCACAGCGTCCGACTCCTTGACCTGCTTGAGTGAAGCCGATGGCACAGAGCCTTTTGTGAGAATTTTGAGAATGTGCTGCACCAATTCTGATTCGGTTCCGGACATGCCATTGAAGAACTTGTCGGCGCCAACAAATCTCTGCAAGGCGTAGTTACCTTCCAGGGAAGCCCGCGGCGAGCCAATACCGATGGCACGGGCAGGATCCTTGATGAGCGTCTTAAACAGATTGAGCGCCGCATCCTTTGTTATCTGAATCTGACCGTTTGAACCTTCCTCAACCATCGCATGACGGATGCGTTGCTCGCTGTTTACGAATTCATAGCCAAACCGACCGCGGTCGCACAAGAAATAACCATTGACCTCGCCGTTATAGCGATTCAGGATTCGGCGCAGAGAGCCATAGCGTTCGCCCGGAATGGTATTGCAGCCAAGTCCACATTGCTGACAAACAGATGGCGCGGTTTGCAGATCCCATTTGCGGGCATAGTGTTGTTTCAACGTCTTGTCCGTAAACACACCTGTTGGGCACACTTCCACCAGGTTGCCGCTAAACTCGTTTTCCAGCACGCCATCTTCATGCCGTCCGAAGTAGACATGATTATGCGCCGCAAACGAATTCAAATCGTCGCCATCGGCATAGTCGCGATAGAACCGGACACAGCGGTAGCAGGTGATGCAGCGGTTCATTTCGTGATTGATGAACGGACCAAGATATTGATTACGAAACGTACGCTTGCGGTGACGAAAGCGTCGGTAATTATGCCCGGTCATCACGGTCATGTCCTGCAGATGACATTCGCCGCCTTCGTCACAAATCGGGCAATCATGTGGATGGTTGACCATCAGCCACTCGATCACATTGGCGCGAAACTCTACTGCCTCAGGATCCTTGATGGAAATACGTGTGCCTTCGCCAGCTGGCGTCATGCACGCCATCGCGATCTTGCCCTGTTTGTCGTTTTCATCCTTGAACTGCTTGACCGCACACTGACGGCACGCTCCCACAGAACCCAGGGCCGGATGCCAACAGAAATACGGCAGATCCAGTCCCAGAGACAGGGCGACTTCGAGTAGATTTTTGCCGTCCTTTACTTCGTACTCTTTATTATCAATGATAATCTTCGTCATCAATTTCTCCGGGGTTCGTTAGTCGGAAACAGGAATTCGGAATTCGAAAATCGGAACCCGTGATTCGTAAATCGGAGCTCGAACTTCCAACCCGATTCTCGATTTACGTTTTTCGATAGGGGCAGCGTTTGTCTCTGATGTGCGTCTCAAAATCTTCGCGAAAATATTTGATTGCGCTTTGCAGTGGCTCCACGGCGCCAGGAGCCAGCGCGCAAAACGTATTGCCAGGGCCGAGCCACTTCGAGTGCGCACTCAGCATGTCGAGATCGCCTTCCTCGCCTGTGCCTTGCTCGATTGCCTCCAGCACGTCTCTTACCCACGGCAAGCCGTCGCGGCACGGTGTGCACCAGCCGCACGATTCCTGAGCAAAGAATTTTTGCATGTTATGGACCATGCCTACCGGACAGGTTTTGTCATCCAGCACGATCATCGTGCCCGTCCCCAAACGGCTGCCAGCCTTTTGAATCGAGGCGAAGTCCATAGGCGTATCCAGGTGCTCCTCCACCAGAAAGTCCGTTGACGCGCCTCCCGGTAGCAAGCCTTTGAATTTGCGTCCGTCCTGCATGCCGCCGGCATGCTCTTCCAGAAGTTCACGGACCGGAGTCCCCATGGGCAGTTCCCACGCTCCTGGCTCTTTAACGTGACCGCTTGCACCATAAATCTTTGTGCCGCCGTCTTCGGTCAAGCTCAGGCTCAGATACCATTCGGCACCATTGTTGATGATGTGCGGTACATTGCACAGGGTTTCCACATTCTGAACGATGGTCGGTTTGCCCCACAGTCCGCTGAGTTGTGGAAACGGTGGTTTGGCGCGCGGCGTCGCCCGCTTTCCCTCCAGAGCGTTGAGCAGGCCGGTCTCTTCGCCGCACATGTAGCGGCCTGCGCTCACGTGTACATGCATCTCAAGGCTGAAATCTGATCCGAGAATATTCTTGCCTAGATAACCCTGCTCATAAGCCTCGGCGATGGCTTTCATTAACCGTTTTTGTGACACTATGTACGCCCATCGGATAAAGATGTAAGCAATTTCCGCCTGAATAGCATACGCCGCTAGGATCATCCCCTCGATGAGTTGGTGCGGATCGCCCTCCATTAACAGCCTGTCTTTGAATGTGCCGGGCTCCATTTCGTCTGCATTTGCGACCAGGTACCTGGGACGCGGTGCATCGTCACCCAGCGGCACGAATCCCCATTTCATTCCGGTGTTGAAACCGGCACCGCCCCTGCCCTTCAAGTTGGCTTTCTTAACCAGCTCCGTGACCTCGGCAGGTTCGAATTCCTTCAGCGCTGTGCGCACCGCCTGGTAGCCCCCAGCCTTTTCGTATTGCTTCAGATCGCACGGCTCCTGATCGTCACGAATATTCTTAGTCAGCGGTCTTTCCATTGCCTGCGTTTCCCGATTGGTAGTCGCTCAAAATCTGGTCTAACTTACTTTCATCCAGGTCACGGTACAACTCTTCGTTGATCATGATAGCGGGAGCGTGGTCGCAGGTACCCAGACATTGAATGGGCAGCAGCGTAAACTGCTGATTTTCGCTGGTCTCTCCCATATCGATGCCCAGACGATCTCGAATCTGCACCCTGAGCGCTTCAAAGCCTCGAATCCAGCAGCTCACACTATCACACATCAAAATGATGTTTTCTCCGACCGGCTTGCGAAAGATCAAGTTATAGAACGTAGCCACACTGTCGAGCTGATCCGGCGACATATCCAGGTAATCAGCGATGTCTTTAATGCTGTCATCGGAGATCCATTTTCGGTGTCGTTGCACAATCTT
>JAABYK010000318.1:15684-30531 GCA_011775825.1 Candidatus Zhuqueibacterota bacterium
GGAAACGATGGAGCGCGGATGCGCGTGCGATAGGAATGAATCCCGCCGTCACTGATCAGGTAATAGCCGTTGTTACCCTTGGTCGCCTCAATTCCGACGAACGCCTCGCCTGCCGGTATCACCGGTCCCCAGGTTACATTCAGAAAATGGTTGATCAAGGTTTCGATGTCATGCATGGTGCGGTCTTTACGCGGCGGCGTGGTGAGAGCATGGTCGGATTTGTAATGACCCTCCGGCATGTTATCCACACATTGCTGAATAATACGCAGACTCTGACGCATTTCTTCGACTCGCACAATGCCGCGATCATAGCAATCGCCTTTTGTTGCCGTCGGGATATCAAACTCAAATTGATCGTATCCGGAGTAAGGGCGTTTCTTACGGAAATCCCATTCAAAGCCGCAGGCGCGCAAGCCCGGGCCGGTCACCCCCCACTCGATCGCTTCCTCTTTTGTATATGCGCCTACATCGACTGTTCTCCCTTTAAAAATGCGGTTTTTCATGACCAGCACATCGTATTCTTTCAACCGCTTCGGCATGTAGTCGAGATAATCCTGCACCATTTTGTTCCAGCCGTCGGGTAAATCCTGTGCGAGGCCACCGATACGAAACCAGTTCGGATGCATGCGGTCGCCGCAGATGGCTTCGATGATCGTGAAAATGCGCTCGCGGTCGTTGAACATGTAGAACACAGGCGACATCGCGCCGACATCCTGCGCAAAGGTGCCGTACCAGACCAGATGGCTGGCAATTCGAAACAGCTCACACAGCATGACCCGGATCACTTTGGCTCTGTCGGGCACCTCGATGCCAGCGAGTTTTTCCACCGCCAGCACGTACGCCAAATTGTTCATGACACCACCGAGGTAATCCACACGGTCTGTATATGGAATGTACGTATGCCAGGTCTGGCGCTCTGCCATCTTCTCGGCGCCACGATGATGAAAACCAATATCAGGAACAGCGTCGACGATTTCCTCGCCATCTAGTTGCAACACAATGCGCAGCACGCCGTGCGTACCGGGGTGCTGTGGTCCGAGATTGAGAAACATGAAATCCGTGTCTTCATGCTTTGGCTCCAAACCCCACTCTTCCGGTCTGAATTGCAAAGAAGTTTGTTCGGCGTCCTGTCTGTCATCAGGCAGCTCAAACGTTCCCATTTCCGTTGCGCGGGCCGGGTGCTCTTTGCGTAAGGGATGTCCCTTCCAGGTTTGTGGCATCAGAATACGGCGCAGATGAGGGTGGCCGTCAAACTTGATGCCGAACATGTCCCAGACCTCACGTTCGTACCAGTTGGCAGTAGGCCACAGATTGATGGCAGAAGGCAGGGACGGCAATTCCCTATTCAGCGGTACCTTCAGGCGCAGATCCTGATTGCGATCAAAGGAGAGTAAGTGATAGACAACTGTAAATTGACTTGCAGGCTGGTTGTCGCGATATTCCCGATTACGCTCATCGATGGCCGTCAGATCATAGAGCATGGCAAACGGCTTATCAATGTCGTTTTTTACATAATGTAAAATATCAGAGATACGGCCGCTTCTAACCCATAATGTCGGTACCCGGTCACGCACTTCCTGCTGGAAGATAATGCTATCGCCAAACGTTTCTTTAAGCTCAGTTACAACAGAGTCTTGTTCTGTCATTTAAGCTCCATTTTCGTCACATCCGGTCCCGCAAATCTTCTCTGTCTCTTGGTGAGTAATATCTTCCGGCGATGTAGTTTTCAAGCTGCTCAATCTCGTATTCTTTCTGTGCGATGATGGCTTTGACAACGTCACCGATAGAGATGACACCCTTGAGTTTGTCTTTCTCCATGACCGGTAAATGTCGAAACCTCTTGTCAATCATCAGTGCCATGCAATCTTCAATGGATTGCTCGGGCTTGACATAGAACACACGCGTTGACATGATTTCCCGAACCGGGATTTGCTTAGACGATTTGCCTTTTAGAATGATCTTTCTGGCATAGTCCCGCTCAGACATGATGCCCACGACCTCATCATCCTCCATCACGATTACCGCGCCGATGTTTTTGTCGGCCATCAATTTGAGTGCGTCAAAAACAGTCGTTTCGGGGCTCACGGAATGAACCTCTGAGCCCTTGTTGTCGATGATATGGCTAACCAGTTGCATGATGCCCTCTTCGTTTTCACATGTTAGGCACTATTTGCACAAGGATCATTGCCGCCGAACATGTCAAACACGGTCCGGGGCTGTAATCCTCTTCATTTTCTGCCGTTCCGGACGTTTTTGCTCACGCAGAGAGACTTTGTCCGGTTTGATCACGCCCTGCGGTCCGATGGCCCAGCTCAGAGGCCGCCGCTCTTTGCCAACCGCCTCTCGTAAGAGCGTCAACCCTTCCATGAACGTCTCCGGACGTGGCGGACAGCCTGGAACATACAAATCAACCGGCAAAAACGTGTCCACACCCTGAACAACGCTGTAGATATCATACATGCCGCCGGAATTAGCACATGAACCCATCGAGATGACCCAGCGTGGCTCCATCATCTGTTCATACAACCGTTTGATGACCGGGGCCATTTTGAGAAAAACGGTTCCGGCGATGACCATAACATCCGCCTCGCGCGGCGTGCCACGGATGACTTCAGCGCCAAAACGCGCGATATCATGTTTGCTGGTGATGCTGGTCGCCATCTCAACATAACAGCATGAGAGTCCAAAATTGAAGGGCCACATGGAATTCTTTCGGCCCCATGCCAGCAATTCCTGCAAGCGAGATAGTACCACGCTTTCCTGCACCGCCTTCTGAAACGATTGCGTTTCAATCTCCTGTGGACGCACTGCTCTTTCCGAGCGATACTCAATGCGATTCATCATCATCTGAATTTAGCTTTCGTTTGTCTGGTTGTTATGTGGTTTGCTCGTTTCGATTTGCTGCTCCAATCCAAAGCACCGACTTTCCACTCATAGATCAGACCCGCTGCCAGAATTACTACAAATACCAACATTCCCCAGTAGCCGGCCCAACCCAAATCTTGTGCCGCCACTGCCCAGCCAAAAATCAGGGCAGCTTCCAGATCAAAAATCACAAACAGCATGGCGACGAGATAAAATCTGGCCGAAAAACGCAAACGTGCCGATCCCGTCGTCTGTATTCCTGACTCGAACGGCTCGCCGGTTGCTCTTTCTCGATGTCGCTGGCCCAGCACAAAAGACAGACCCAGCATCACGCCAACCACCACAAGCACGCCAATGAAATACACCGACGCAGTGCCAAAATCTATCGTTTCTTCAATTGGAGGTGGATTCATGAACGCAGTCTCCCTGACCAAGAATCGTATGGGATTATTAGTATTTTTTTGCAAAAATTCAAGAGCAAGGCCTACGATTATTGTCAAAGACCGTCTCACCTCAGAGACGCCAGGCTGAGCCGCGGATTCTCTCTTTGTACACGGCTTCCCACCCAGACACGCATTTCAGCAAAGAGATCTGAGTCAACATGGCAATTTTGCAACAGATATGCCAGCGATCTCGTTCTTCTTTAAGTGATTGTTTTTTCGCGGATATCCGATGTCCCAGGGATGCTTGCGTTCCTCCAAGCCCCACTGTTATGTGTAGAATTGGTACATGGCTTCGGAGCACAAGGTCGCCGACTGTGCAATAAACGCACATTCCCTTGCTCGCTGATCCGGCCTGGAATAACGTATAATGGGAATTCTGTTATAACTTCAAGTTCAATACTTTAAAAATCAAACATTTAATCTAAATTCCAAGGAGCAGCACTTCGATTTTATCTGTACCTAATATGCACTCACTTCAATTGTTGGGCACCAAACTCACTTTACAAATAAGCACTGCGATTTTTTCACTCGAGGAAGAAGGCGACTCTGAACAACTATGGGCATTGTGCAGCGACGTAGGATACGACCATCCCAAAAGACTCCCCCCCGCGTAGCGCTGTTGTGAATATAAGACAGCAGCTTACTCCAAGCCGCAGCTGCAGAGCCGCAATTTAATTCGATCCTTGAAAATAGATGTTCAATGGTTTATCTTAGAAAAAGAGGTTGTGGAAGGATTTATCCCAGTGTCCGAGGAACTAAAGACAAAAACTACGTCCGGCACATCTTCAAAGGAAGTAACTTTATCCCCCAATTTTTCAGCATTTCATGCTTTTGGCGCGTCTCTCAATCTTCTAACAGAGGCAGAAGGAATCGCCAACCTAGCGGCCAGTACAATCAGAACGGCATTAAACGTCACGTTCGGGGCTGTGGTCTTGCGTGATAAACTCGAGCTCAAAAAACGGGTATTTGGTCATGCTAAGGAGACCCGGCTTGGAAATGATGTGCTACGGGAGGTTGCACGCTTTCTATCCGAAATGTCAGAAACCAGTGTCACAGATGAGCCGGAACTGAGTAGCGAAATTGAGATTCGAAAACAGGACTTACCCAAAATCGCTTCTTTGGGGTTGCATCGAATCCTTCTCGTTCGGCTTCGAACGATGAATATTGACTACGGAATCATTTTGGCGGGCAAAAACGCCAAAGATTCATTTACTGAAGTCCAATGTGCTACCCTTGAAACATTGGCCCATCAAACAGCGATGGCTTTGCATCGAATTCAGCTCAAGGAAAAGTGGGCTGCAAAAGGAGGCCGGTTTGCAGGAAAGTGAAGTACAGTTTCGAAATCTGGTAGAGCACGCCGGAGACGCGTTGTTTTTGATAACGCCAGAGGGAAAGATCATCGATGTGAACCAGCAGGCATGTAAGAGCCTGGGCTACTCCCGCAAAGAATTGCTGGCTATGTCAGTGTGGGACGTCTCTGTAGGAGTGCCACTGGAACGACCTGAAAAACTGACAACACAGCTCATTCCCGATCAACCGATTACGTTAGAGGGCACCCACCGACGGAAAGATGGAACGACGTTTCCGGTGGAGGTTCGAATTTCCCTACTCAAGACCGATAAACAGCCCTTCATGCTTGCACTGGCCCGAGACATCACCGAACGAAAACAGGCTCAGAAATCGGCGCATAAGTGGAAGCGTCTCTCTGATTCGCCCCGGAAACTGTTTGGAAGCATCCGAACAAAATTAGCCGTCTACTTCAGTATCATGGGCACCATGATCCTGATTGCTGCAGGATTAACAGACATTATGGGCCTGCCCTTCGCGGCATATTCCGGCAGGCTGGGACAACAGAAAGCTGAAGCGTTCCGGAGCCTCGAGTTGGTGGCAAATGTCAAGAAAGATTGGTTGCTGCGTTGGATCGAAGACCTGCGTGACGATATTCGGGTGACGGCAAACAACAGCTTGACCGTAGCGACCGTAGATCGCCTCTGTGTAACCATTCATGTCCTGTTCGCTGAAGGGTACACTGACAACGAATTGTGGGATCGCGTACGCAAAGAGCAGGATTACCAGGCTCTACTGGCACACCTTGCGTGCATGCAACAAAAGTACGAGCTCTATAACAAGCTCGCGATCGTGGATGCAGAGACCCGAACGGTTGTGGTCTCAACAGATTCCACCGAACTAGGAAGCAATTTTCCCCATGAGAATTTTCTGGCGGAAACCCTTGGCAGCAGTGATGTGTTTATCAGTGACATCATGACTGCTTCCGAGCATCAACAACCTGCGCTATACTTCAGCCATATTATTAACGATCGCGCAGGTGAGGGTGTCGCGATATTGGTCATGGACGTCAATCCCAATGATATTATTGGGCCAATGCTCTATACCGGGGCGGGGCTTGGCGAGCGCGGCGAAGTTCTGCTGGTC
This sequence comes from Candidatus Zhuqueibacterota bacterium, assembly GCA_011775825.1. Lineage (GTDB taxonomy): Bacteria > Zhuqueibacterota > Zhuqueibacteria > Oceanimicrobiales > Oceanimicrobiaceae > JAABYK01. The sequence goes on from JAABYK010000318.1 coordinate 21,426, forward strand.
AACAAAGATGTCAGAAGTCTATTGTCTCTCAAACACCCGTTAGCAGATGGGACCATTCCGGAAGCTCTTGGATATCAGATTCGGGCCAAACCCGCAATACTTGCTGCCAGTGGCCACAAAGGCACCATCGAGGCCGAGGATTACCGCGGCGAGCCGGTTCTGGCTGCGTACTGCTACATCCCTGTGACTCCGGAATGGGGCTGGGGCATGGTGGTTAAACGCGACCGTGAGGAACTTTTAGCGCCTTTGCGTCAGAGCGTGACCTACAGTTTAACCATTGGTTTCATGGGTATCGTGGCCCTGGTGGGGCTCACGTTCTGGCTGGCGCGTCGGCTCACCCACCCGATCCTGACTCTCAACCAAACCGCCGTTAAAGTGGCTCAGGGCGATCTGGATGCCCGCGCACCGGTGTTGACAACCGACGAGGTGGGGCATCTGGCAACAACATTCAATCATATGCTCCAACGTATCGAAGAGCGCACCGAAGAGCTCGCCGCTATAAACCAGGAGTTAGAAGCGTTCAGTTACTCCGTTTCCCACGACCTCCGAACACCACTTCTGACCATCGATGGCTTCGCGTGCATTTTATTGGAAGACTACACAGATCGACTTGATAGTGAAGGCAAACGGGTGTTGCAAACCATCTGTAACGAGACGCAAAATATGGGACAACTCATCGACGACCTCCTGGTATTCTCTCGCCTGGGGCGTCAGGAAATGCAGTTTACACACATCGACATGGAAAAGCTGGCAAGATCCGTTGTTGACGAACTCATGCGTCACATCTCCGACGATGAACGTCAGATACAATTTAATATTGGCACACTTCCCCCTGCTTACAGCGATGAATCCATGATTCGTCAAGTCTTCATGAATTTAATTTCCAATGCCATCAAGTTCACGGCGCATAAAGAAACTGCAGTCATTGAAATTGGTTCCGGGAAAAGTCAGGATGACACTTTTTACTATGTCAAAGATAATGGCGTTGGCTTTGATATGAAACATGCGGACAAGATGTTTGGTGTGTTTCAACGCCTACACTCTGCCGACGAGTTTGAGGGCACCGGGGTCGGCCTGGCATTGGTGCAACGCATCATTCACAGACATGGCGGGCGTGTCTGGGCGGAAGGCAAGGTTAATGAGGGCGCAACGATATACTTTACCTTGCCGCGCTCGATTTTGCCCTAAAAACGAATATCAAATGTAAAAATCCAAATGTCAAATCAAGCTCAAAATCCCAATGACAAAAAGAAATATGACTTAGCGAGGAGGACAGCATCCCGACTATTACTATTCGGGATGGGGAAGAGATCATTATTTTTGTCCAAAGAACAAGCAATAGATTTTGTCATTTGGTCATTGGGATTTTATTTGGCATTTGAGCTTTGGCAATTTGGTATTTATTTCGGGTAGATGAAAAATTATGAATTAATTTCAACGATAATTAAATTATATAAGAGTGTAAAATCAGGAGAAAATTTTTACAACTTTGTACAGCAACAAAAGGTACAGGTTATGATAAACGCCAATTCTGCTGAAATACTCTTGGTTGAAGACAATCAGCAGCACGTGGAACTCATGCTCAGAGCACTGAAAAAACACCAACTTGCTGATCACGTTTTCGTGGTGCACGATGGCGCCAAGGCCTTGGATTTTGTGTTTCCCACCGAGGCCTATTCGCATCGCAAAATCGAAGATACGCCAAAGGTCATCTTACTCGACTTGAAACTGCCCAAAGTGGATGGCCTGGAGGTGTTGCGTAGAATCAAATCCAATGAAAAAACAAAACCCATTCCGGTTGTGGTTTTGACCACTTCCAATGATGATCGGGATATTTTGAAGAGTTATCAACTCGGAGCAAATAGTTATATGGTAAAACCGGTCAATGCTGGTAATTTTGTTCAGATGGTTTCACAGGTGGGACGTTATTGGATGCTTTTGAATACGCCACCCGGCTAAGGAAGCAAAATCATTAGAAGGTAAAGTGATTACCCCAAAACCCAACGGGGTAAAGCTCAAAATCCCAATGACAAAAACGAGTATGAATGGATGGATAGGAGAAGTGCAAAACTTCGTCCAAAGAACAAGCACTAAATTTTGTTATTTGGTCATTTGGATTTCCTTTGGCATTTCGGTTTTGGGAATTTGACATTAATTTGACTGCCATTGCTTTGCTATTTTCTCGACTTCAGCTTGCGTATAAACTTCTCCTCTCGCTTCTTGTTCCTCGGATTCCTCGATGTCGGCAAGCAACGCGAGCTCTTTGTAAACATCTTCTAATGTTGTCGAATCAGTAATTTGCTCGGCTATTTGCAAGAGAGATTGTTTAAGTTTCTGACTTTGCATAAAAACTACTCCCACTTATGTAGTTGAAGATACATTGTTATTAGCAAAACTAAGATAGAAAAATCTTCGACAAAAAATCAATCAGTTTTAGATCATAGGAGGGAACGGGTGGATAAAAATTTGCACATCTTAATCCTCGAGGATGTGGCGGCCCACGCGCAATTAATGCAAAGAGTACTGCGCAAAGCCGGCATCCCATTCTCTGGCAGACGGGTTGAAACCGAGGAAGCCTTTCTTAAAGCACTCAAAGAGTTTAAACCCGATGTGATCCTCGCCGATTATTCGCTGCCCACATTTGATGGTGTTTCCGCACTATCCAAAGTCCAGGAAAACGGTGTCGATGTGCCTTTCATTTTCGTCTCCGGGGCCATTGGCGAAGAGTTGGCCATTGAGACGCTCAAGAAAGGCGCTACTGATTATGTTCTCAAGCATCGCCTGTCGAGTCTGGCTCCAGCTGTGCGCAGAGCTTTAAAAGAAGCCGAGAACCGCCGGGCACGCAGGCAAGCGGAGGAGGCGCTTCGGAAAGCACACGACGAGTTAGAACTGAAGGTTAAAGAGCGAACGGCAGAACTTGCAAATACCAACGAAGAACTCAAAAAGGAAATCGCCGAGCGCAAGCGAGCGGAACAAGCGGTGCGAGAAAGTGAAGAGCGCCTCTCCAGCATTTTAGAATCCGCCCTGGATGCCATCATCACCATCGACGGGCAAAAACGCATCCAACTGTTCAATCACGCGGCTGAGCAAGTCTTCCGCTGCTCCGCTGCCGAGGTTGTAGATGAGCCAATCGACCACTTCCTTTCCGAGAGTTTTGGTAGGCTACTACAGAAATACTTAAAGGAATCCGAGCAACGCAAGAAATTCAAACGACACATGTGGGCGCCGGAAGGCCTCATCGGCATCCGGGCCGATGGTGACAAATTTCCGGTGGAGGCTACCTTCTCGCAGGTGCAGGTGTCCGGGCAGAAGCTCTACACCATTATTTTGCGTGACATCAACGAGCGCAAGCGAGCTGAGGCGGAACTGAGCAAACTACGGCTTGAACGGGTTTATCTGCAGGAACAAATCAAAAGTGAGTATAATTTTGAAGAAATTGTCGGTGCTTCCGTCTCCATGAAAGAAGTGTTTAAGAACATCGAAAAAGTAGCCGCCACCGATTCCACCGTACTGCTCACCGGCGAAACGGGCACGGGCAAAGAACTCGTGGCCAGGGCGATTCACAATTTAAGCCGCCGAAAAGATAACGTGTTGATCAAGGTAAATTGTGGCGGTCTGCCAGCGGGTCTGGTCGAAAGCGAACTGTTCGGACATGAAAAAGGCGCCTTTACCGGTGCCGCCACCAAAAAGAAAGGTCGCTTCGAACTGGCCGATGGCGGCACCATTTTCCTGGATGAAGTCGGCGAGCTTCCACTCGAGACCCAGACCAAACTCCTGCGGGTTTTGCAGGAGCAGGAATTCGAGCGCGTCGGCGGCACCCAAACCATACAAGTCGACGTCCGGGTGCTGGCCGCCACCAATCAAAATTTGGAAGAAGCTGTGGCGCAGGGCACGTTTCGCTCCGACCTGTTTTATCGTCTAAATATCTTTCCTATTCACATTCCACCCCTTCGAGAACGTCGGGATGACATCCCCCCCCTGACCGACCATTTTGTCAAAAAGTTTTCCGGCCGAACGGGAAAAGGGATCGATAGCATTAGCCCCAAGGCACTAGAAAAGCTCATGAGATATGACTGGCCGGGAAATGTTCGAGAGTTGGCCAACCTCCTGGAGCGGGCCGTGATTCTCTGCGAAGGTAAAGTTTTGAAGCCAGCGCATCTTGGCGTCACGGCTCAACACTCTGTCTCAGGTGATGCTATTTCCACTCTCGAGGAGGCCGAGCGTCAGCTTATTTTGAAGGCTTTGGAGAAAACGGACGGTGTGGTTGGGGGCGCTAAAGGCGCGGCTAGTTTATTAGGTCTCAAAAGAACCACACTATTATCAAAAATGAAGAAACTGGGGCTTTATTAGGCTCGTGTCGTCTCCCTGGCAACCTGCCACCCAACGGACTTCAAAAATAAAGCAACCCCAACATCTGCGTTCCTCCCGATAATCCCGGCCACTTCAAGCGCCTTATCGGGCACCTTGTTTTTCTACCGAATGCTTTCCGTCGTGTTCTTCGAGAACCATCCACTTGAAGTCATGTCGGAATAACGACTTCCCTGTCGATATATCGACCGACATTGAATTCATTTGGCAAATATCAAATCATTAATCTAGAAAGTTAACCAATTGTAAAAAAAACAATTGGCTCATTTTGAAAATCACCTTTTTAATCTTGGCATGGATTTGGTAGATAGTAAAAACAAATGACAATTGCATGAAACTTTCCAATGAGGTGGTCGAAATGAGAATAAACAACAATCTCTCAACTTCACCGGGACTTCAAATGCTCTTTTTACTTTTATTAGTATTCGGTAGTCCGACCTCAACTTTTACCGCGCCATCCGGGTACGAAGCAGAAAAGCCCGTCTATTCTTTTGAATTTCTTACTTTCAGAGGGGAAAATAATGCACAGACTTCCTTGGAGGTATTTTGCCAAATCCCCACAAATGAATTTCAATTTGTTAAGTTTAAGGATAAGTTTTGCTGCAGTTATGACTTGTCCATAGCTTTGTATGACTCTTACGGAAATCAATTGGCCAAGGAAAGTCTTATCGATTCTGTGAAGATTGAGACGTTTAAAGATATTGATCGTCCAAAGCCTGCTCGTTTGTGTCGTTTTGCATTTCTGGTTAAACCGGGCGAGTACACAGCTCGAGTTCGTCTTAAAGACCTTGAAACTTTCAACAATGCTGGCTTTGACAAAAAAATTCAAGTTCCGGACTATCATAATCCCGAGCTTCAACTTAGTGATTTGCAGGTTGCTGCTTCCATTACCGCCACTAATGAAAAAAACATGCTGACAAAAAATAATTGGAAAGTTGTACCGAATGTTCCACGAATTGTCTCGGATACGTTATACGCTTATGCTGAGATTTACAATTTGCATTACAGTTCTTTCGAGCCGAACAAGGAATTTAGTGTGACTTATATAATTAAAAACAGCGACGCTCGCCGGATTGCATTCATAAAGCGCAAATATGAAAAGCCTGGCGATACTTGTGTCCTCTCTATAGGAATTCCGGTCAAAGAACTTGAAGAAGGCTTCTATCAATTGAATCTAACTGTGGCAGATCCGGACAACGGTCAAACGGTTCGCAAAGCTACACATTTTAATATGGCTAAACCCAGGTCTAAATTTAATACATACTCGGAGCTTTTACATGATCGATAACAAAAACTTCACCATGAGGCTATGATGTTCATCATTAGAAAAATGTTTAAAAATGATTTAACCCTGATTTTGAAAATCGAGGGTGCGATAACGGAAAGGAATTTCGTTATTTGGTCCAACGAGATCAGCTATTTAATAAAACGTGCAGACCGTCAGATTATTTTGGAATTTTGTGAGGTCACTTCTTTGATTCCAAAGGCGGTGAACATTCTAATAGAACTGATTACAAATGACATGTATTTGTTAAATTGTCCCATATTTGCAAAAAATATGTTGCACTCTGCGGGGCTGGCCAAGAATGTGTTGGATTAAGGTTAAGATGTTAAATTAAACACTAAAGGAGGGATATCGGCATGAGAAATATTTTCAAAAATACAGAACAAAAACGCAGAGACTTCGAAGCGCTGGCTTTTCCTGTAATGGATCGACTTTATATCACTGCATTTGCCATGACAAAGGATCCAATCGATGCGGAAGATCTGGTACAAGAAACGTATTTCAAGGCCTATCGATGCTTTCATAGCTTTAAGCTCGGCACGAACTTTTACGCCTGGGCGTACCGTATCCTCACCAACACTTTTATTAATGGATATAGAAAACAAAAAAGTAAACCCCCCAGAGTGAATTTCGAAGCGATCTGTGAGAACATTTCACAAGAGGACGGCGGTGAATTTGACGTAACTCAGGAAGAGCTCTTTGATGATTCCATTACCGCTGCGCTCGATGAATTGCCGGAGATGTACCGCACAGTGGTTCTGTTATGTGATGTGAATGAATTGAAATATAAGGAGATTGCCGAAATCCTTAACTGCCCGATTGGAACCGTAATGTCCCGTCTTAGTCGCGCTCGGAAAAAACTGGCGAAATCTCTGCACGGGTACGCCCAAGCAAATGGATACGTCGATAGGTCAAACTAAAAGAGACTGTTCCGGATCAAGACCTTTCTTGCAAAAAGGTGACTTTCTATTTTGACATCCTGCAGTATTTGTCAAGAAAATTTGAAAACGCTAAGAAAAAAGGTGAAGAAACATGAAACCTGTAACATTATTTGTCCTTGTCATTCTCGCGTTTTCCGTTAGCAAACTATTCGTTGGATGTAGTGAAGGACCTGATATAAAAGATGTCACGCCTCCGAGCACAAACACCAACCAAGGGAATAGGCCTATAACAGCCAGTTCAGATGCCCTCACCTATTCCGGAGCGGTGGTGATTGGGGGCGAACAAATTCCCTGGACTGGTCAATCAGGGATAGTCTTATTCGTAGTGGTGAGAAATAACTCCGATCTTGACTGGCGCGGCCATCCTGAAGCCGCAGTCTATGCCATCGATCTTGATGGTTCACGAGGTCTCCTCCTTGCAACCGGAAAAGGAGTCCTCACTAAGGAGGTTAATAGGGAACCTTTTGCCCCAACCGACAACCTCCAATACGTTTCCGCAAACTCCGAACGTGAATCCATCACATTTGTGCCTGTGGATTTTTCAGCAAACCCACGGGTGTTCGTCTATTGGCGATTTGTCGGTAGAGATAACAGTTCGTTTAGCTTCCAACAGACGATGGCAAATCCAAAAGCGCAGCCGTTGATGTCTACATCGGAAGCGAAAACGTTACTCCAAGCACAAACAAAATAGAGAATGTTCATAGATGAAAAAAGCATTTCTTGGATTTGTAATATGATTTCAGATCGATATGGCTATCACAGAGTCCATCAGGCAATCAGCCTTAAAGAAGCCTTGACGTAAATTCGAAAACAATAATAAATACAATTCTTGTTATTTCATAGTGGAGTAGACATGAGAATTCGATTTCTATTATTATTAATAGTCTTTTCGGGGGTCTCAAATTTGATCGCCTCTCCAATTGCTCCAAACGGGCCGTCTAACGAAAGGCCCATGAAGTCAAACGGTGAAGGACCTCAGTTTGTCTTGGATTATATATCCTGGCTCGGTTCGGAAAGACAGACCACGGTTAAATTTTATGTCCAAATAGCCTACGATGAATTGCAATTTATCCGCCACGAAGAGCGTTTTCAAGCAAGCTATGATTTTGAATTCTTTATCTATGACGGAGAAGATAATCTATTAAAACGCAATGTGTTACATGATGTATTTGAAGTTGATTCGTTCGAGACCCAATCAAGAACAAAAGCAAGAATTTTTCCCGTGGTTTATCCATTAGAGCCTCGTAAGTATCGTCTTAAGGCGGTCATAACCGACCTCGAAACCAACAAAACCTCCAAAATAGAAGCATTCTTTTTACCCCGGGATTTTCATTCACAAAATTTACAGATCAGCGAAATTCAATTATGTACAAAAATTGAACCAGGGGAACCAGAACTGCTGTGGGCGAGGAATAATCTGTACCTTCTACCTAACATTTTCAGGACCCTGGCCTATAATCGTCATGACCTTTATGTCTATTTCGAAATCTATAATCTGGCGCTTACAGAAAATATGTCTGATACGACCTTGACTCTGTTCATGATTTTCGAGAATGGCCGCGGTGAACAGATTAGACAAATTGAGCGTCAGCACACAAAAATTGCACAGAATTGTGCATTCCATTTCAAATTCCCCAAGGATAATTTTTTTACCGGAGAATATGTTCTCACAATAAGAGTTCGAGACGATGCCACGCGCCAAACCGTCGAGACCTCGACAAGTTTTGCCGTGATCGATTTGGATTCGATTACCCCTTTTGCAGAGTTTAGTTCACAGGAAATGAATGATTAGTAAAACTTCAAATTCCCAAAGCAGAACTTTCTAGGTGGAGATTTTCTGCATCGCTTTTGACGCTCTTTTGGGTATGTTTTTTGTCCCCCCTGAAGCTTTTGGTCAATTTGGCGATATTTTCGGTTTCGGTAAAAACAAAATTCAATATACATCTTTTGATCGGTCTATAATTAAAACCGAACATTTTGATGTCTACTCTTATGAGGAAGAACGCGAGACAGCAAAGGATGTGGCTCAAATTGCTGAACGCTCGTATGCTTACCTCAGCGAAGTATTGGATTACAGATTCAGAAATAAGATTCCACTTTTGCTTTATGCTTCCCATAACGACTTTCAACAAACCACGCCATTCAAGGCTTTATAAGTGAAGGGTACTCGATCCATTAAAAAATGGAGGTATGTTATGAAAACATTATCACGAACATTCATAATTGGGTTCTTCTCTGCTATATTGATAGCGAGTATCTGGGGCTGTGGCGGCAGCATGAAATCCCTTTGAATCCTTTGAACGCTTAGAGCCCGTGGAAGCTCTGCCAGAGCCCACCAGAGATCACAATTTAGTGGTTGAGATTAATAACGTTGCTGACTATAGAACCAGTCATGAAAACTGAGCCGAGCTGTTCATCAATGACCAACGGATTGAACTAAACCGAAAAACCGTTGGCTACAAGCAAGATTATCAATTTCATTTTAAGCTGAAAGGCGGCGTTTATAAAATAA
>JAABYK010000124.1:0-1896 GCA_011775825.1 Candidatus Zhuqueibacterota bacterium
GTGCGGGTTGCAGCCCTGTGGGCTGTGGGCGAAATAGGTGAGCGCAGTGCTTTCTATAAAGTTATCAAAATGCTGAAGGATCAAAATGATAAAGTAAGAGTCGCCACGTTGTCCGCATTAGGCGGAATCGGCTGTGATCCGGCGTTCGTCGCGGTGACCCTTTCCTTACGGGACGCCAGTCCGGACGTTCGTTACGCAGCCGCAAAACTGCTTGGTGAATTCACTCACAAGCCAACCGATAAGCCTGTACACAAAGTTTTAGTCGATTATAGTCCATCGTTTCCACCGATTTTGCAAGAGGTGTTTGGGGAGTTCGAAAACCTCACTGCTATCGAATACTTGAGCCGGACCCTGGGCGATTCCGAGTCCCGGGTTCGCGCCGCCGTCGCCGAAACGCTCGGGAGGATTGGCCATCCAGACGCAGTTGAAGCGCTGATGGCTTCACTTCAGGATCCGGATGCGGATGTACGGGCCATGGTGGCTTGGGCTTTGGATGAGATTAATATATGATCTGCGGAAAGACCATTTCAAATATAATGCATTCGGCGCCCCTGAGAGATTTATCGAGGTAACAAACCAAGAGAGTATACGAAAATGATGAGAAAGTTGTCGATCAAAACAAGGTTAAGTTTCGTTTGTTTTTGTTTACTGATCCCAATATCGTCTACGTACGCCCAAGCAATAAATTGTGACAAAGACGCGCCGATGTCTCGAGGCGCAACCTGGTCTCCAGACGGAAAGCAAATTGTTTTTGACTCAAATCGCGACGGGATACAAGAGATTTATATGATGAATTCCGATGGAAGCAATGTTAAACGTCTGACTTATACTAATACAGCCAAATATCTTCCCTCCATATCATCTGATGGTAAGAAAGTTCTTTTTATGAGTTATTCCGATTCAGAAGAAGCTGTATTTGTCATGAACATTGATGGAAATGAATTGAGAAAGTTAACAGATAAGAATTCTCGCAATGGTGATCCAGACTGGTCACCAGACTCCAAGCAAATAGTATTTCATTCCGATCGTGATGAGGAAGAGGCAGAAATCTACGTAATGGATGCAGATGGCACCAACGTCAAACGGCTCACCCATAATAAGTTTAGGGACTATGTCCCTCGATGGTCACCCGATGGAACGATGATTTCTTTTAACACAACTCGCGATGGAAATCGAGAGATTTACGTGATGTCCCCAGACGGAACTAATCAACGCAATGTAACAAATGATGCACTATCGAATATGGTGCACAATTGGTCTCCAGATAGTAAAAAAATCATATTCTATGCATCTAGTTTGCAATCAGCTCATCTAAAGAACACTAATTTGTCTAAAGATGAGAAGTTAGCGTTAGTAAGAACGACAGCCGAGATATATGTTACAGATTTGAATGGAAAGAATCGAATTCAACTCACTCATAATTATTTTTGGGATCAAGGACCAGTTTTTTCTCCCGACGGATCTAAAATTTTATTCGAATCGTGTAGGTCTGGTAATAGGGAAACCTATGTTATGGATGCTGACGGCTCAAATGTCAAACGCTTGACGTTCACCACCAAAAGTGAGTGACGAGCGAACCACATAACAAACGGCTTAACTCCCACCAAAGGGCGTGGTTTTTTTGAGTTGGTTCGGTGCTTTCTCAACGCTTTTTGCGGGTCGTGTAATAAGGTGCGGTCTCGCCCTTGGTCGGGTTAGCCGTACCGATTTGTGAGTTGGTCAGAGGAATCAATTTTCAAAAAGAAGAATATGCGTAGACATCTTTTCAGCTTCTCATAGCGAACCACGTTGAGCCTAATTATTAGAGCCTTAGCGTGATTCTTCGCCTGTCCATAAATGGTCAGGCGCTTTTTTTGAACAAAGATGCGAATATTTTTGCAGTTAACCAGCAATGAT
>JAABYK010000124.1:1902-4109 GCA_011775825.1 Candidatus Zhuqueibacterota bacterium
TCATGACGAGTCTCCTGACTCTTTCTAACAGCAAGAGCAGCCAAGCCTTCGGCGTATTCGAGTCGCGAAATCCAGGAGGGGAAGCAAAGACGGATACGATCCATGTCGCGAGCGGCATCGTGGACGGTTCCTTTATCCGGCCTTTTAAAGTGACCTGGAAGCGGGTTCCCAAAACAGCCGCTGGAAAAACGCTATCAAGTAATCTCATTCACGAGAAGGTCGAACTTGTTAAAGTGGAAGGTCAGTCGCTACTAAAATTTACCCAAGTCTGGAAGGATTCAACGGGCAATACATTGTTTACAACCGTTCGTGTCGCCGATCATAAAACTCTGGCTTACAAGGCATTCCACACGGGCGGCGCACCCGGTGGTCTGGCTCACCTGGATTTTAAGGGCAAGCAGGTTACCGGGGGATATGCTCCGGCACCGGAGAAAGTGCTGCAATTAATCGGTGTCACGCTCGAAGAACAGGTGTTTGCGAGCTTCTCCGGTCTATTGGTATCGGGTTTCCCTTTGAGAGATGGTTATGAGGCAACCTTCCCGGGATTTGGATGGGGCGGAACCACGAATCCCAAACTTAAATGGGAACACATTCAGGTACTGGATTCTGAAGAAATTGATGTCGCAGGGTTGGGTAAAATTACCAGTTGGATCGTCGAGACGAGTCGCTCAAATGGCCTGCGTTACTGGGTGACAAAGGAGCCTCCCTATTTTGTGAAGGCGTATTCAGAAGCGGCCAATGGCAGTTCAACAACTTTTGAAATAGTTGAATGGCAACGAACTCAAGAATGACGTCAGCAGATTAAAATTTGTGTTTCGGATCAAACTTCTATCACTTACCTTAAAAAGGAGGTCTTTTCCATGAAAACATTCAAAAGAATTTCAACAGTTTTAATTTTTACACTTCTCAGTGTGGGTTTATTGCTCGCTTTGGGCAAAAAAGCCGACGGGCTCAGGTACCCCAAAGCCCGCAAAGCAGATCAGGTCGATGATTATCACGGAATTAAAGTCGCTGATCCCTATAGATGGATGGAAGCGATGACTTCCCCCGAGACGAAATCCTGGGTTGACGCCCAGGAAAAGCTATTTGACGGTTATGTGAAAGATGTAGCCTTCCACAACGATATCAAGCAGCGAATTTTGCAAATCCGCGACGTTGACAGTTTCAGCATGCCGACCAAGAAAGGTGGCCGCTACTTTTTTACCAAAACCGAAGCGGGACAGAATCAGGGTGTGGTTTTTGTTCAGGCAAATCTGTCCGCAGAGCCAAAAGTGCTTCTGCACCCTAAGAAGTTTCTGAAAGATCCGGAAACACGTTTGGCCGGCTATTCTGTCAGTCCCGACGGCAATCGTATATTTTACTCGGTGTCAAGGGGGCAATCCAGGTGGACTGAGGATCACATCATGGATGTTGATACGAAGAAAGTCTGGCCTGAGACATTGACAGGGGTCGGCGGTATCTCTTGGACAAAGGAAGGTGAGGGATTTTATTATGTGCGCTACAAAGTCCCTGAAAAAGGCAAAGAGCTGCAAGCCCGGCTCAAAGATCCGAAAATTTATTTCCATGAAATCGGCACGCCCCAGTCCGAAGATAAATTTGTTTACGCCCGACCCGATAACCCGACCTGGCTTTTGGGGAGTCGCGTCACGCATGACGGCAAGTACCTCATCATCACGGTCGCCAAAGGCAGCAGCTTCAGCGGATGGGTCGACTTTATCCTCTATAAAGATCTGGAGAATTCCGATAGTGAGATTGTGAAATTAGTCGATGGCGAAGATGCAAAATACGCCTTCGAGGGCAGCAACGGCTCGACCTTCTGGATTAGGACGACGCTGGGTGCACCACGTGGGCGTGTGGTCGCGGTGCACATCAACAAACCTGAGCGAGAAAATTGGGTTGAGGTGATCCCCCAAAGTGAGGAAACCATCAACACCGTCAGCGAGATCGGCGACTACCTGGTTTTACGGTACCTCCGCGATGCGCTGCCGGTTGTCAAAGTTTTCGATCATCAGGGTAAATTTCAGTATGAAGTCGGCATGCCTTCTATAGCGCTTGTAGGTGGTTTTCCGGACGACCGCACTGCACAGGAAGCCTATTATCAACTCTGGGGCTTGCTTGAGCCGGGTACGATTTACAAACTCGATTTGAAAACCGGGAAAAGTACCCTCTTCAAAAGACCACAGATCAAGTTCACGCCTGAGGACTTT
>JAABYK010000124.1:4186-12177 GCA_011775825.1 Candidatus Zhuqueibacterota bacterium
GCGATTGCCTGGTCCGCGATGCCCTGGTATCAGCCGCAGATTATTGCCTGGATGGAGATGGGCGGGGTTTACGCTTTTCCCAACATTCGCGGAGGTGGCGAGTACGGCGAGGATTGGTATCAGAACGGCATCCTGTACAAGAAGCAAAACGGCATCGATGATTATATTGCTGCGGCCGAGTGGCTAATCGACAACGGCTATACGAGTGCGAATAAGATGATCGCCAACGGGGGCAGCGCCAGCGGCGTGCTGGCGGGAGCCGCTATCGTGCAGAGACCGGAGCTGTTTGGAGCTGCACTCATTGAATATCCTCGCCTTGACATGATACGCTATCATCTGTTCACAGGTGCAACCGCGAGGGTGAAGGAGCTGGGTTCACCGGACGATCCCGAGCAATTCAAAACTCTCTACGCCTATTCGCCCTATCATAATCTCAAACAGAACTCCTGCTATCCGGCAACCCTGGTAGTTGTGGGTGAAAAAGACGAAATCACACCACCGCTGCATGGCTACAAATTCACGGCCGCATTGCAAGAGGTTCAAAAGTGTGAGAATCCGGCTTTGATAAAAGTCGTTCGGGAATCCGGTCATTATAGTTATGGCAGAGACACGGAAGAATATGCCGACACCTGGGCCGATATCTGGAGTTTTGTGGTGTGCAGCTTAAACCTGGATGTGCCAGGATTTAAAGACTTTTAGCTCGAATTGACTGTACTATTTCACATGCACATGACCAGCACCTCAAAGATAAACATTTGTTGGCAATAGTTACCCCAAGGGAGTCTTGTTATGTGGAAAAACGATCTCAAAGTCGCGCTTCGGGGCTTTCTGAGGAACAAAACCTACGGCCTCATCAATATGATCGGCCTAACAGTGGGAATCGCAACATGCCTGGTGATCTTGCTTTACGTGAAACATGAACTAAGCTATGATGATTTTCATGAAAACGCAAGCCGGATCTTTCGCATTGTTTACAGTCGTCAACAGCAGATTTCTTCATCTCGTACCGCAGTCGTTCAGTTTCCGGTTGCCAAAAATTTGGCCAACGAGTTTCCGCAGGTGGAAAAAACGGTTCGCTTTTATCCTTTTAATCCGCCCCTGTTAAGTTTTCAAGAGCAGCGTTTTATCGTTGAGAATGTCCTGATGGCGGACCCGAGTGTCTTTGAGATCTTCACCATTCCGTTCCTGCGAGGGGATCCCGCCAGCGCTTTTTTCCATCCTCGCAGTATTGTCATCACCGAAGCGCTGGCGAAAAAGCTTTTCGGGGAAAAAGATCCCCTGGGTGAGACGCTGACATTTGAAAATGAGCATGATCTCAAGGTCACCGGCGTTGTGAAGGATATCTCCAACTCTTCACATCTGAAGTTCAATGCTCTTGTGAATTTTCAGTTCCTGCAAACCACTCTATGGAACAACTGGGATGGGTTCGATAATAACTGGGTCTGGACATCGAATTGGACCTACCTGCTTTTGTCTGATAGTCAGGTCGCTTCCCCTTTAGCAGTTCAACTGCCTGACTTTGTCCAACGTCACTACCCCGAATCGACTCGAGATTACGTGACCCTTCGTTTGCAGCCGCTGGAGGACATCCATCTGCATTCCAACCTGGGGGGAGAGATGCAAGCGAACGGCAGTGCGGTCCGCGTTTACGTGTTTCTCTCCATCGCTATCCTGATCCTGCTCATCGCCTGCGTTAATTTTATGAATTTGTCAACTGCCCGGGCGATGAGCCGTGCAAAGGAGGTTGGCATGCGCAAGGTTACCGGGGCATCACGCCATAATATTTTTAAACAATTCATGGTCGAAGCCTTTTTATACAGTTTCATCTCCGTCCTGTTAGCCTGTGTTCTAGCAGAATTTTTGTTGCCGCTTTTTGGTGACCTGGTCGCTCGAAAACTCAGTTTGAGCTATGCAGAGCAGCCAACCATGGTTGCCGGATTAATTATGATCGGTATTTGGGTGGGATTTCTATCGGGGAGTTATCCCGCTTTCTTTTTATCGACTTTCCAGCCGATTCAAGTGCTTAAAGGCACTCACGGACCGCCAGGAAGCCGTGCCTCATTGATGCAAAAAATACTGGTAACCGGACAGTTCGCCGTCTCCATTGTTTTGCTAATCGGAATCGCGACGGTTTTTTCGCAGTTCCGATATATTCACAGCAAGGATCTCGGATTTAGTAAAGAGGGGAAAATCATCATAGAGACACAGGGGAAACTGGGCGACAAATATGATGAATTTCGTGAGGAGTTGTTGCGCAACCCGAATATTCTCGGTGTTACGGCTGCCACGACCCTGCCCGGAGATGTTATGCATAATTATCGATTCATCCCGGAAGGCGGATCTGAAGACGCTCCCAAGCCCATGGCACTGCTTTGGGTCAATTACGGGTTTACCGGAACCATGGGTATCGAGCTTGTTGCCGGACGCGATTTTTCGAAAGAATTTGCCACTGACGAGAAAGAGGCGTTTATCCTGAATGAAACTGCGGTGAAAGAGCTTGGCTGGCAAGACGCTCCTCTGGGCAAAGAATTGACGCAATATCAATTTGGCGGTGGCAAAACAACCGGGCGTGTGATCGGCGTCGTTAAGGATTTTCATTTTCTTTCACTGCGTGAGCAGGTCCCACCAATGGTGTTGACGCTAGGTGGCCGGAATGTGGTCGTCAAAGTCACCGGAGATGAAGTCAGCAGGGCGCTTGCTTACTTGAGAGAGACATGGCAAGCATTCGTGCCAGACTGGCCGTTTCTATACTCGTTCGTGAGTGACCGGCTGAATGCATTGTACACAGCGGAGCAGAACCTCGGAAACACCATGAAAATTTTTGCTCTGCTTGCCGTATTTGTCGCCTGTCTCGGCCTGATCGGGCTGACATCATTCGCAGCTCAGAGAAGAGCGAAAGAAATAGGCGTTCGCAAAGTTCTGGGCTCCTCGGTTTACAAGGTGGTTACATTGTTGCTGGCCGACTTTTCACGGCTTATTTGTCTGGCATTTTTGATCGCGACACCGATCGGCTATTTTGCGATGAACGAGTGGCTACAAACCTTCGCTTACCGAATACATCCCGGTATCTGGATATTTCTGGCATCAGGCGTGACCACCTTACTTATTGCATGGCTCGCAGCAGGATACCAGACCCTTAAGGCAGCAATGGCGAATCCGGTGGATACGCTCAGGCATGAGTGATTCGTCATGAAGCAGTCAATTCCGACCAGATTTACTTTATCGCAATCGACTCAAATGAGGAGCACGCCGGAGAGAATGCGAAAGTCTTTACTACAAGTGAAAACTATGTAATCGCCAGTCGTAACCGGCAGATTTGTCGTGAGCAGCGCGAACGAGAATACGTCCGCGTTGGTTGAAAAAGGAAACTACCACTTCGCGTATGGCCTCGATGGCATCTTGCGGATTTTTGGCGATGACTATTTGACCATTAAATTAAATGGGCACAGAATCTTGAAGATGATGTGATCCGGCAAAAGTCGTTTGACTTTTCAGACGCGGCGATGTTTCAGGTTCAGCTCAATCGCCGCAGCAGTGTTGGCTTCAATTATTGGTTAACCATAACGGGACAAGGGAAGGACTTCTCTCCCTCGCTTGGATTTGCAACCCGTCAGAATTTCACCGAACTGGGCTGGGTATTTCAGCTATGATTGGCTGATGGGTGAATGCACGGCGTTTAGAAGGTTGAGCCCGTTACAGTTCTTCGGGTTTGTCGCCATCCGTAATGAGGATGGTTCTGCGGAGTCTGTGCTTCTCGAATATGACACCGATTTTCAGTGGAAGTCGGGGCAAATTTGTGGACGGATTTTGAAGTCCATTATAAAGATCTCACCGTAGCGCTCTCCTTTCCGGAGAATACGGAGATCCCGGTAGGGAGCTACACCTACTTCAAGGCTGAAGGAGGCTTCGATATGCCTGACGGAAAATTACTCAGCAGCGATTCGACTGATTCCCGGGAAAATTTTTCGACGGCTGGCGCCTCGATCTGGCTAGGCCTGGAACCCGCCTGGAATGCTTTCCGATATCTGGAGTTGAACGGTGAATATGAAGTCAACATCGTGCGTTTTCCGGATCGCGATCAGGGATTCGATACTCATGTTATTCGGCTTCGCACCCAGGCGGCGTTCAATACAAGAGTCTCCCTAAATACATTTGTGCAATCGAACAGCGCAGATGATCGGGTGTCGACCAAAATCCGCTTTCGATCTAATTTCCGAGAAGGCAATGACTTGTGGTTTGTTTTACAATATGAGAATCTCAACACAGACAACATCGCAATTGCTGCTCACCAACGACCGCACGCTTTTGCTAAAATATACGTATACTTTTAGAATGTAGTGGGGAACAGGGGCATAACATAGTGCAATCCCACCTGATATTGGGCTGCAAATCACTCGTTTTCGGTTATACGGTAGGCTATTGCTCTTACTCTTACAAGTAACTGGCACGACTATACTTGTTACGGTACTGTACGGGGGATACACCGGTGATTTTTTTGAAGGTCGTTCGGAACGCTTTCGGGTCTGAATAACCGACTTTATACATGACTTCATTTACATTTTCGTACGACGATTCCAGGCTCATTTTGGCAGCCTCAATTTTTACGCGCTGAATATATTCTAACACCGTGTTGGCTGTGGCTTTCTTAAACCGGCGTTCAAAATTTCTTCGGCCCAAAAACAACATTTCTGCCAATTGGTTGACCGTTATTTTTTTCTGGAAATTTTTCTCGATAAACTCCTGAGCTTTTTTTATTGGTTCATCTTCATGATCTTTCTGACCTTGAAAAATGATAAATGACGATTGACTTATCCGTTCTATTTCAATCGCAAACGTTTTGGCAATTAAAACCGCCATTTCACGGCCGGCATATTTTTCGATCAGGTACAAGATGAGATTCTGATACGAGAACGCACCACCGCTTGAATAAATACCCTGTTCATCGGTGATGATTTGCTCGGTCACCAGGTTGACATCCGGAAACATTTTTCTGAAGGCATTAGCAGCCATCCAATGTGTCGCACACTTTTTGCCTTTTAACAACCCGGTCGACGCCAGCAAGAACGCCCCGATGCACAGGCTAGCAACTTCTGCGCCGTTTTTGTATTGTTTTATGATCCAGGGAATAAAATTTCGGTTCATTTCCAGCGCGCTTCTTATATCCCCATCGAGGGCTGGGATAACCACAAGGTCTGTTTTTTTTACATCTGTAATGAGCAGGTCCGCGTTTATGGTGTAGAGACCGCCGGCGAGTTTTGTCGCTTTTGTAAGCCCAACCAGTTGCACTTTGAATAAAGGGGGCGCTTCCCTAGCTTTGAGAAAATCATTGACCTGGGAAAATAATTGGCGGGTGCCCTCGAGACTGCCTAAAATAGCTTTTTGCGGAACGAGTATGGATATGGTTTTCATGGTGGAATGATACAAAAAAGGAATGTTAAAGTCAACTCCACAACTGAGTTTCCATCCCACAACCTTTCCCTTGTATTGTTCCCCCATTTTTGGGTTGTGATCATGTCGCAATCAACCCTTTTGTTTGTCGTTTTTTGGTCTTGTATGTGAAGATTCATGACTTTATATTTCGCTGTCACATATCACTCCGAAAGAGTTCACGAATAAGTTGTTTTCACAATAAGCGAGGGAGCGAATCTAAATGAAACCTTTGAAACAAGTTATTGACATGAAGCGCGCAGAACAAATCACCGTGTTTCTGTTGCGGGTAGTGGCCGGTCTGCTTTTTCTACAGGCCGGTGGCCTGAAGCTTTTTGGCTGGTTCGGCGGGATGCCGGACGGCAGTACGCTTCAGCTCATGTCCCAGGTAGGCATTGGGACGGTGCTCGAGGTTGTCGGCGGCGCCGCCATGATGCTTGGTCTTTTTACCCGGCCGGTGGCGTTCATCCTGTCCGGTGAAATGGCGGTGGCGTACTGGCAGTTTCACGGGGCAAACGGCGGCTGGCCGATTGAAAATCAGGGAGTGCCCGCGGTACTGTTCTGCTTCATCTTCCTGTTTTTTGCCGCATC
Organism: Candidatus Zhuqueibacterota bacterium; assembly: GCA_011775825.1. Taxonomy (GTDB): domain Bacteria; phylum Zhuqueibacterota; class Zhuqueibacteria; order Oceanimicrobiales; family Oceanimicrobiaceae; genus JAABYK01. The sequence continues at coordinate 10,205 of JAABYK010000124.1, forward strand.
CGGTGCTGGCGACTGGAGCCTCGACGCGTTGTTGCGGTGGCGTCAAAGCGTTGCGACTGATAGGTAGCCCTTTAATGACAAAATAGGTAACAATCAATTAGCTCATGGGGTAAGCCACAAATGCGAAAGTTAAGATTACAAATGCAATTAACCGTTGACGGATTCGTTGCCGGGCAAAATGGTGAACTGGATTGGATAGTTTGGGATTGGGATGATGACCTGAATAGGTATGTCGATGAATTAACCGATTCAATTGACACCATTCTCCTTGGCAGGAACATGGCCGACGGCTTTATTTCACACTGGTCCAATGTAATAACCAACCCGGAGAATCCCGATTTCACCTTCGGGAAGAAGATGATCGACACGCCTAAAGTTGTTTTCACCAAAACCCTTGACAAATCAGAGTGGGAGAATACGGACATCGCAACGGGCAATCTCGTTGACGAAATCAAAAAATTGAAACTCAAAGATGGCAAAGACATCATCGTTTATGGCGGCGCCGGCTTTGTCTCTTCTCTGATTCGAGATGGTTTAATTGATGAATACCATCTTTTTATCAACCCCGTTGCGCTTGGAGACGGCATGACTATTTTTCGAAATTTGAAGAAAAAGCAGGATTGGATTCTGGTACACGCCAAATCTTTTACTTGCGGTATCGTCCTGCTATGCTATAAACCAAAAGCTAACTGAACCGTTATTGATCTAACAAAAGGAGCAAAACCGATGAAAAAAATAAGCCCATTTTTGTGGTTCGATAGTCAAGCCGAAGAGGCCATGAAATTCTATACATCTATTTTCAAGAATTCGAAAATTATAAACATAAAGTATTGGGGCGAAAACAACCCCTTCCCGGACGGAAATGCCATGGCCGGCAAAGTGATGAACGGCACTTTCGAACTCGACGGACAACTCTTTCAATGTATGGATGCCGGGCCGCAATTCAAATTTACAGAAGCGATTTCGATGTTCGTAAGCTGCAAAACCCAGGAGGAAGTCGATTACTTCTGGGAAAAACTCACCGCGGATGGCGGCCAGGAAAGCATGTGCGGCTGGCTGAAGGATAAATTCGGTTTGTCCTGGCAGATCGTTCCTACTGCGCTCGAGGCGTTACTCCATGATCCCGATCCTGAAAAATCCCAACGGGTGATGCAAGCGATGTTGCAAATGAAGAAAATTGATATCGATGCATTAAAACAAGCTCATGAACAAGGTTGAACTTAAACAAAATAAGTCTGAAAGTTTGATATAATATAGATACAAGAACAAGATTGAGAATCGCGCCGCAAGTCAACGACTTAATGTAAACCAATTCACGGATCGTACGTATCTACGGAAAATTCCGATCGTTTTGTCCTTAACCGAAAGCAATAGTGTTTGATTGAACCAACTCTGAAAGGAGGAAATAGATGAGCAAAGTACGCGTTTTAGTTGGAACAAAAAAGGGCGCATTCATCCTGACTTCGGATGGCAAGCGCAAAGACTGGGAAGTCAGTGGACCGCATTTTGCTGGTTGGGAAATTTTTCACATGAAAGGTTCCCCAGCCGACCCGAACCGAATTTATGTATCGCAATCCACTGGCTGGTTCGGTCAGATCATACAGCGCTCCAATGATGGCGGCAAAACCTGGGAGCAGCCAGGCTTAAAACCAGGTGAGCCGACCACGACTCCCGAGGGCTTCCCTGTGGGTGAAAGCAACAAGTTCGTGTATGACTCTGAAGCCAAACCCCTCACTACACATCAATGGTACGACGGCACGCAACATCCGTGGGAATTCAAGCGCGTCTGGCATCTCGAACCGTCGCTAAACGATCCGGAAACCGTTTACGCCGGGGTTGAGGATGCCGCGTTATTCCGTACCACTGATGGAGCCAAGACCTGGCACGAAATCCCCGGATTGCGCGGCCATGAGTCCGGCCCCAAATGGCAGCCTGGTGCGGGTGGAATGTGCTTGCACACAATTCTCCTGGAT
>JAABYK010000124.1:12260-16873 GCA_011775825.1 Candidatus Zhuqueibacterota bacterium
AGTCCGAATGTGCTGTTTATGCAAAAGCATTGGGACGTTATGCGCAGCGACGACGCCGGGGACTCGTGGCACGAGGTCAGCGGAAACTTGCCGAGTGACTTTGGCTTCCCGATCGAGGTTCATGCGTACGAACCGGAGACCATTTACGTCGTTCCGATCAAAAGCGACTCCGAGCACTATCCGCCGGATGGTAAGCTGCGCGTCTATCGCAGCCGCACGGGAGGAAACGAGTGGGAAGCGCTCACAAAAGGGCTGCCGCAACGCAACTGCTACGTCAACGTGCTGCGTGACGCCATGGCTGTCGATTCGCTCGATAGGTGCGGCATCTACTTTGGCACCACCGGCGGACAGGTATACTGCTCAGCCGACGCCGGCGACAGTTGGAATGCGATTGTAAGAGATCTTCCGAGTGTGTTATCCGTGGAGGTTCAGACACTGCCATGATCCGAGTGATACTGCCACCACATCTGCGAACGCTGGCACAAGTTGACGGCGAGGTGCTTCTCGACGTCCAGGGTCGGGTCACGCTGCGCTCGGTCCTTGACGCGCTCGAAACTCGTTATCCGATGCTGCGCGGGACTATCCGTGACCACGTCACGCACCAGCGCCGCCCGTTTTTGCGGTTTTTCGCCTGTGAAGAAGACATATCCCATGAGTCACCGGATACACAACTGCCCGAAGCCGTGGCCTCAGGGGCAGAGCCCCTTTTCATCGTAGGGGCCATCGCCGGCGGTTAGGCATCGATTGGCAACACCATAGAAAAAATTATGGCAGGTGACCAAATCAGTTCGGGCTTGATTTTGTTATTGCTGCTGCTAAGTTGGGCGCAAATCGTTTTCTTTGTTGTGAGTGGAAGATGACGAAAATTGAGACGGTTATTCGTGATGCCATACGGTTTGGGGGATTAAAAGAGTTTTTGGCAGTTCGATACCCACATAGCCTGTCTGCCTCACGGTATATTGGTAAAATACTATACTAAATGAAATTGTGCCAGCCTCCCCCAAGCGCTTGCGGGAAAGCGAAGTGGCACAAACATTGGGAATAAGCCCCCGGTGGTTGCGGACTGTATGCCGCCGAGCTTTTGGTAAGTCCTTTACCCAATTGATGCGCCAAATCCGGGTTTACCAGGCGCTTTGCTTTATGAAGCACACAACGCTTGACAATTGGGATATTGCTATGCAATTAAACTACAGCGAAGAGAGTAACATGGCGCGAGATTTTCGCAAAGAACTGGGCTACTGCCCCAGCGAAGCCCGCATACGCCTCAGCGAGATAACGCCACAGGAACTCCTCTTATGACATAGCCTTGTCTCCGTTTCCGTTCGTGTTTGACAGTTTCCTCCGTTTCACATCTTCGTTTGGAAAAATTACTTCCCATTTGGAATGACAAATTCCTATTTGGATTTGACAAAGGGCCCCATCCTTTTATAATTAAATTTTAGGACACTTTTTAACATACCACCCCTTAAGGGGTTAATGATGCGTAAGCAGATTCAATTTACTACAAACATATCACTGCCACGCAGGTGACATTATACTTTCTTTTTCTTTATTTAAATTCAGGGCCGACAATATTCGCAATTGACCAACACTTAGCGTGCAAAAAGTGCACAAATTGAGGTGATATCTCTGGCCCTACTAATCTCATGGATTAATATCTGTTGACAAAAACCTAAGGCGCACGAAAAAAATCCAGAATACCCAAAAGATTCCGAAAAGGTAAAGCTCGAGAAATCGAGCGGCACAAAACTACGGGTCTAAAGCAAAACCATGAGCGCTTGATCTGAAAGCAAAACCGAAGTGAGAAGCGCTGACAGCAGACCGGAGTAGTCGACTTAGGAAGTTGCCAAGGTAGCCGAGTTGCCGAAGAATCGTTAGAATTGGTTCGCAGGTAGGTCGGCTTTTTTATTGCAAGAAGAACAGCGACCGCATTTTCTGCACCGGAAGTCTGCTCAGGCTCACAATAAAAATCCGTGAAGAATTTATAAATTTATAATTTATAAAGGAAAGGAGGGATGACAACATAATCATAATTTGGATCAATGTGTTTCGCTGATTTTCAAAAACGAGGAGGTTTGCCATGAAAAGCTACATTTTGTCATTAGTTGTGATTTTGTCAATTACTCAATTGGCATACTCACAGACCATTATTTTTGAGGATAATTTTGAAAGTTATCTTACGGGAAGCCACCCTGCTTCAAATTGGATTACGCGTTTCAGTGGCCAGTCTGCCGCAATAAGTGAAGATGTTGCAGTATCGGCTATTAAGTCATTTAAGTTGGTTTCCCAACCCAATTTTGCTAGAGTCGAAGTACACGAATTATCAGAGATCCCCGACTGCATTGTATACGAAGGTTGGGTGTATCTTAATCAGCCAGACAAAGGTTATGATATCGGCTTTGGTCAGACAATACTACCAAACATGTATTTTCCTAGAAATTTTGTTGCCTTTCAAAATGGCGGGAAGATAGCGTTCTTTGGTGCTGTTGGTGTGGAATTACAGTCCTGGACCGTTCAAACCTGGTACAAAGTAAAAGTGCTCTGCAATTTTAGTAGTTTGAAAGCCAAAGTCTGGATAGACGATGTATTAAAGGCAGAAGATATTGCTCTTCTTCCTAAGTCGTCTTTTGATAAGGAATTTGCTTTATCCGGGTCAAATTTTTCCGGTTCTGGTACAAGTACTGCGTATTTTGATGATATTAAACTTTATGTGCCTGCACCAGTGATTAAAGTAGTTCCTGTAATTACCCTCTGGCCACCTGATCATACTCACGAAATCTTCAATATTGAGGATTGTGTGGTTTCAGTGGAACATGCTTGTGAAGGAAGCATTCCAATCAATGATGTCGTCATTACTTCCGTGACCAGCGACGAAGCCGAGGATGCACAAGGCAATGGGGATGGGAAAACCACAGATGACATCGTTATCGCCTCAGATTGCAAATCTGTTCAACTTCGCAAAGAACGGCAGGGCGAAGGTAATGGTCGAGTATACACAATCCATCTCGCTGTTCAAGATAACAGCGGAAATGTTGGTACAGCCAGTTGTGTAGTAACGGTACCTCATAATCAAGCGCCTAATGGCTCAGCGGTAGACGATGGGCCTGTTTACACTGTGCAATCCAACTGTACTAATAGTCTGCTAAAGACTGTTCTTAATAGGAACCAACAATTGCCATTAGATTATATCGAGTCAACCATTCCAGTAGATTATGGGCTTGAACAAAACTATCCTAATCCCTTCAATCCCGAAACCGAAATTCGCTTTCGGTTACCTGAGGCCAGCCAAGTAGTTTTGAAGGTTTACAATATCCTCGGGGAAGAGATTCGTACGTTGTCTAATTCACCCTACACAGCAGGGACTCACAAGGTCCGCTGGGATGGCAAAGACAATTCTGGCAATTCCGTATCGAGCGGGGTGTATCTGTACCGCATCACCGCCGGTGATTTTATGCAGACCAAAAAGATGAGCCTAGTGCGGTAAAAGGAACGACTTCTGGCATCAAAAAAGCCACCGTGAGGAACGTCCGGTGGCTTTTTTAGAAATCAATGAACACGGATAATATGTTGTCATCGTATTTTTCAAATCTGAAAATTTCCTTAAAAAGGGAACTAGAGAGATTGGTGCGTAAATGTACGCTAAGGATTTGTCGTCCTAATATATTATTAAATTGGAGGTTACATTATTACTTCCAAAAGCTCAACCTTATCCCGAATAAAGAAAAATCAGACGTTTGACTACATTTTTTAGTAATTCACGTTGTTTGGTAAGGCTTTCGGTGTGGAATCACGCAAATTTTTGTCAAACAATGGTCAATATCGGGGATTCAATTCTCTGTTAACCGTACATTTACGGAGAAACATGCTTAATACGCTATAACCGTGGCCGGGATTGGCAATGCCAAAGGACCCCACCGTTTAGAACTGCCATCGGCAAAACAAAACGCCTGAGTGACCGCCAGCTGCACCGGACTAAGGTTTATAAGATGATTAAACGCAGGGCCCCAGGCACGGGAATTCATGACCCATGGGCTGCCACACGTTCCGAAACTAAATTCAGCATTTTCTAGCGGTCATGAAGGTACATTCACAAGGCATCATCCTGAATTGCAGCAATTTGTTGGTTTGATTTAGATGTATGAATACAGTTGGATTTGGACTGCACACGCATGTCTCAAAATTTGTAAAATTTTGCGGCCCAAACCTTCAATAGTCGTGTTACAACACTACTTTTCGGTCATTCAATTATAAGTTAGCGTTATAAAAAACGAGGAGGACGATCATGAAAAACAACCTTTGCCTTAAGATCGCGCCAAGGCTTGGCCTGGTCACCTTTTTGACGTTTCTAAGCCCATTAATTTACGGTCAGGAGCCTGCCCTAACACTCGTCCGGTCAGAACAGAATGTAGCTCAAACTCATTCCATTCACAGCAGCAATAACACGAATAGGGCAACTTATTTTATTCCACGCTACGTAATTGGCACGGGAGGAGTAATGAGCGTTGTCAGCACGAATCATATCCATCATGCAACTACAGGTGAGACGCTTGTTGGCGGTATACAAAGTGCTAATAATTACTTGTTTTCGGGCTTCTGGCATTCATCCGGATTCG
>JAABYK010000124.1:17004-25430 GCA_011775825.1 Candidatus Zhuqueibacterota bacterium
CGGCTCTTATTGAATGAGCAAATACAAGGACCAGGAACTATACAGGTCGTTTGGGACGGTCACGACGACCATGGGAAGATGTTAAGTTCGGGGATATACCTATATCGCATTACAGCCTCTGCCGCAAGGTCGGCAAACAGCAGTGCCGACATCCTATTTCAAAATATCAAAAAGATGTTATTAGTCAAATAACAGCTTGTTTGAAGTTTTTGAACAATCCCATTGGGAGGTATGTCATGAAACGAATACTTATTTCACTTAGTGTGCTGGCCTTTTTCCATTTTCCAACCAACCTTATGGCTCAAATTCCCAGGGTGATCAACTACCAGGGAATGCTCTTGGGTTCAGACGAACAACCCGTAGCAGAAAGAGATTATAAAATCACTTTTAATCTGTATGATGAGAGCAATAATTTATTGTGGTCTGAAGTACACAATAAAGTGTTTATAGGAGGTGGCATGTTTCACGTACTTCTTGGTACGGTAAATACTTTAAACTTAGCTTTTGACAAGCCTTATTTTTTAGGAATTCAAGTGGAGAACGATTCAGAGCTGCAGCCGCGTATGATGATGACCAGTGCGGCTTACAGCTTCCGCGCAGATGATGCCGATAAGGTGGCTGGCATCTCGGTCAGTACAACGCCTCAGCCGAACACCTTGCTTCCCCTGGATGGCTCTGGTAAATTCCCATCCAGCGTTTTATCTGGTGGCACTGCTTCGGGTGATTTTCTGAGAAAAAATGCACCTGACACCACCAGAGGAAGCAGTTCAGCCGACATGCTGCGCATCGAGAATACCGGTTCTGGCCGTGGTATGACGGTGATGAGCACAAACTCGCATGGTATTTACGGAAAGTCTGAATCTAACCTGGCCGGGGTCGAAGGAGAAAATTCTGGAAGCGGCCCAGGGGTTAGAGGATTTAGTAAGCACGATCATGGTGCTATCGGATATTCTGAAGCATCCGACAAAGCAGGCGTATATGGTAATAATACGGATGGCAACGGAGTTTGGGGTAACAGCCAAAACAAACACGGCGTTTATGGATTTAGCAATAATGGTCGTGGTGTAAAAGGAGAGAGCGCTGCTGGGGGCGTGCTAGGTGAGAGCACTCAGGGAATTGGTGTAGAAGGTCGCAGTAATGCCAATGACGGAATGGTTGGGTGGTCTAATAACCCAGACAAGAGCGGCGTTTTTGGCAGTAGTCCTTTTGGCAATGGAGTTACTGGACGCAGTGAAAACAAAGACGGCATTCTGGGCGTTACCACAAGCAGCAATGCGGGCCATGCCGGCGTACACGCCCGAAATACAGGAGCAGGGCCTGCTGTTTATTCGGAGGGAGACGTCTATGTAACAGGTAAATATTATGGTGATGTCGGCCCATCGCAAGGAGCTCCTTTTTCCAGACCGGCATTTGATAGTGGATGGGTTGAGGTCGATCCCGGAGAATTGGGCTATTTTTCAATTCCCTTTGGTGTTGATCAATACCTGCCAACTAATAGGTATAACAATGACAATTTTTTTGTTGACCTCATGACTAAAGATTCTGGATTCGCTGGAAACGATCACGTTGGAGATGAAATAAGTTATTCGATTGAGAGTAACAATTCAATATTGGTACACATTGGCGATGCAGATTATTTGGCATTTCTGACTCATATCCGCATTCGGGTTTGGTACATAAAATAAGCTAATCAAACCGTAAACAGTAGTAGCGTAAATTTTTGTCCCCTAATTTTAGCGACGATCTTTAAGATTTTTTTATGACGATTTTAAGAATAAGTATTACCGAATTTCTAATGTCCTTTGGCTGATGTATTTTCAGTGGATTCGTTTTGTGGTTTTTAAAGACGCGAATACGAGCAAAGGTTTTGCATCCATTCGAATTGATTGATGTGTTATGGATTTCGTATAGAATGACGAGCGCTAAAACCATACCAACTCCTGGGATAGTCTGCGGTCGGAACAGTTCCTGTGATTGATGGAGTTTTGCTTGATTCGTAAATATGTCGTTCGACATCGTTGAGCTATAATCAACTCTCGCTTAACGTGCGGGTGCCCTTGACGTTACCAGAAAGGAATAAGTGTCGCATATGGTTTCAATACGTGTCCTCACAAAACAAATTCAGCGACGCAAAAAGCACGCGGCTGATTTGCGATGTTAGCCGACGCTCCAGGTTTTGACTTGAAGGTAGGCATTCTTGCCGCCCTCTGAAATATTTCTTCGATGTGATGTTGTAAAGAGAATAATAAAATCTCAAATTCCATGCCGCTCCAAAGCGTGAGCATAAAAATGGGTGCAAAATCGTTCTAAGTTACACGCTCTACGAATTTGGGGATTGACAAATTGGGATTTAGCAAAGCAATCAGATTAGAGGCAAAGGTGACGGCAAATCAATTCAATTCTAATAAAGAGAATCATTTGTCTATCCACAAAAAAGCCACCGTTGTGGATCTGCACACGCATCCCTTGCTCAACATGTGGTTTCTCGGACGAGACCTCAGCAAACGCCATCATCCCCCACTATTTTACAACCCGTTTCTCAATCATGTGGACCTACCCCGCGCCAAGGAAGGCGGTGTGGATGTGCTGTTTTCGATGATTTACTCGCCCCCCAAGCCTTTTACCCGGAAAACCCACACCGAGATTTGCTTCGACATGATGGCGTTGATGGAAAAATTTGTAGAAAGCAATCAGGACAAAATTGGAGTCGCCCGCACAGTTAAAGATATTGAACAAATCAACAATGAGGGCAAAGTCGCTTTTATTCACGCCATCGAAGGCGGACACGCCATTGGCAAAGATTTGGATAATTTGCACCGTTTTCACGCACAAGGGGTTCGGTATATGACGCTGACCCATTTCATTAATAACCGCATCGCAGCTGCCGCAGCACACCCGTTTCGTCTCTGCGATGGACTTACAAACTTTGGACGGGACGTCGTACGGGAAATGAACAAGTTAGGCTTGTTGATAGACACCGCCCATTGTTCGGAGAAAGCATTTTGGGCGGTGATGGATTTAAGCGATGCGCCCGTGGTGGCGACCCATATTGGAGTAAGGAAATTAGCGTTGGTTATATTCAAAGAGAGAAACTTATCGGACGAGCAAATCCGGGCTATAGCGGACAAAGGCGGCTTGATCGGCGTGATCTTTTGTCCCTGGTATTTGAAGCGTTGGAGCTTGTTTTCGAAAGTGGAGGTTCTGATTGCTAACATAAAATATATCGCCGATCGCGTCGGCGCGGATCATGTGGCGCTCGGCTCGGATATGGATGGCTGGCTTTGGAACGTGCGCGGTATTCGGGATATCCGAGATTTACCCAAAGTGACGCAAGCGCTTTTGAACAGCGGCTTCTCGGAAGAGGAGGTCATGAAAATTTTGGGAGGCAATTTCATCCGGGTGCTCAAGGAAGTGGAAAAGAACGCAAACTGTGAAACGTAATCATTTGTTTTCACGTTTCAAGTCTCACGTTTGACGCAATGAGCATTAAGCTTCACCCCGGCAAATACTACTAAATATGAGGGAAATCATGAACATAACACATGCTGAAGACCGACTGAGAATTTTATTTACGCTTTGGCTCGTTCTCTTCACGGGCGGCGTCATGGTCATAGGCGTAGCCGCCTGGCTGCCGTTCAGCGCGTCGCTCTACAACAATCACCCGATGTTGGCATGGGCCTGGGTGGGGCAAGGGCTGCTCTTTTTGTGTGCGCTCTATTTTTTGAGCGGCATTCGCGATAATGAACGCGCCGGTATGGCGCTCTTCTGTTTCAAGATCGCCTCCGGAACGGCCATGCTGGTCTTACTCTTAAGCCGGTCGGTCTTTGACGGTAGCGTGCTTGCAGTGGTCGGCGGCGGCGCTCTGGATTATGTTATGGGAGGCTTGACGCTCGCGTTTTTGTTGATGGCGCGGCGCAGTCGAGCGGTTCGTTTATCTTCGGACATGAACCGTGACATCAGCGTCGAACAACTTTCAAATTCGTTGTCTGCTAAGATCAAGCTTTTTCGGATCGGACTCTACTTCTTTGCCGTCATTTTCGGCGTCGCCTCCGTTGGGTTTTTGGTGGCCGCTCTGCTTTGGCTGAACCCTCAGGATGCCATCACTAAAATCGCTACGGGCAATGCCGTCGCGGTATATGCCGCGCTTTCCTATCTCTGTTTGCTGGGCGCAAAAACACCCAGACGCGCGCTGTTTGCCCAAGACATCGCCGTAATCGTCTCCCTGTTTGCTACGATTGTTATCCTTTTTTGGATAATCAAGTTTAATCTATCCCGGGAAGCGCGCCTTTGGTTCTGGATAGGCGCCGCCAGCCATTTCATTGCCGGTGTGGCCATCTGGGTCCTCGGTGCCGGGGTAGATCGGGCCGAGCGTCCCAAAGTTTTTTGGGGACCATGGCTGCACCGCGTGTTCGAACAATTTTGCGATATCATTCTTAAAGGAGATGTCGAAGTCCTAACCCCTCGGGAAATCACCGATGCGGCGGCGGACCTGCTGGCGAAAACACCGTCGCCACGCATGGCAGGTCTAAAGGTGGCCTTGGCTTTTGTTGAGCTAGGCTCGTCCTTATTCCGGTTCCGGGTGCCGATGTCCCGTATGGGGAAACTGGAACGGGAACAGTACCTGGCTTCGGTCTTCCAGAGAGGCCGCGGTTTATTCCGCGACTTAATAAAGACCAAACAACTGGTTTTCCTGACTTATTATACAGATAAGCGCACGCAAAGCGAACTCGGTTTTATCGAATTTCCGAAGCGAGAAAAATATCGAACCGCACGTGCAGTGCTGCCTTCCGGAGAAGTCTCCTATCCCGCGTCAGTTACCAATCGCGAGTTAGAGGCCGAGGTTTGTGTGATCGGTTCCGGTGCGGGAGGGGCCGTGCTCGCTGCCGCATTGGCGGCGGGGAAACAGGTGGTCATTTTAGAAGAAGGGCCCTTTCTCAAACGCGATCGCATCAGCGACGACGAACGAAGCATGCAATCAATCGCCTACAAGGACGGGGGACTGCAGTTGACGGTCGATTTCGATATGTACGTACTGCAAGGGCGATGTGTGGGTGGCAGTACCCTGGTGAACAACGGCATCATTTTCGGTCTCCCTGATCGCGTCTTCAGAGAATGGCAAGGCCTGGGCATGAATCTGGATAAAAAGAAATTGGACCAATCGTTTACGCGCGTGCGCGAGCAGCTTGGGATAATTAATTTGAAATATATGCAGCATCTGGTCGAGAAAGGCAGTCTTAAGTTCATGCAAGGGTGTAAAGAGCTCGGTTTGGATGGCCATTGGTTTGAAACGAATCTGGATGGCTGTATCGGAGCCGGAAATTGTACGCTCGGTTGTCCTTATGAGAAGAAGATGTCTGTCGATCGTTCTCACATTCCAAAAGCGTTGGAGGACGGAGCCATTTTGGTGAGCGAGTGCAAAGCGAACGAAATCACAAAACAAGGATCCAAAGTGCAAGCCGTCGAATGTCGGCGTGCTGACGGCACACCGTTAACCGTGAAAGCCGAAAAAATTATCGTTGCCGGCGGCGCTATCGGTTCGAGTTTGCTGCTCCTTCGTTCGGGGATCAAACGTAACGTCGGTACCCGGCTGTGCTTCAACGTCGGGAGTTGGGTGTTCGCCGAGTTTCCGGAAACAATCGATTCCTTTGACGGCATTCAGATGTGTGCGTATCATGAGCATTCGGATTATTTTCTGGAAACCATTGCTATGTTGCCTGGCTCGTTTGCCGCGGCGATGCCGGCGTGGTTCCAGGAACATTTTTATAATATGCGACGGTATCGGCATTTTGCCATCGCCGGGTCACTGGTAGCCACCCAGCCGGTTGGCCGAGTCCGGCCCTCGCCGTTGCCCATACTAAAAGACTTGAACTCCCCGATCGATTTCACGTTGCCGATTTCCGACCTGCACAAGCTCAAACAGGGGGTCAAACAGGCTTGTCGCATTTTCATGCAGGCCGGGGCTTTGCGCGTAATTCCGGCAACTTTTCAACATGCCGAATTTAGTCATCCCTCGCAAATCCGGCGACTAGACGAAGTCGTGTTGGAACCGGACGATATTTCTTTCGGGTCCGCGCATCCGCAAGGCGGCAATCCCATGAGCGATGACGAAAAGCTAGGGGTGGTCGACAGCGAATTTCGCGTACACGGATTCGAAAATTTGTACATCTGCGACGCCAGCGTTTTCCCGACTTCAATCGGGGTCAATCCGCAGTTGACCATTATGGCTTTAGCGGATTACGCGGCGGAGGTGATTGCTAAGCATTGAAAAAACTCAACCGAAAACTCCGAAGATCGTCTCAAAAACTTTCTTAAGCAAGAGCCGGTGCCGATTCGGGTAGAGATGAGCCCTCGGCCTGGAGGCTTTGAGTCATTAGTAGCACCTTAAAGGTCAAATTCATGGGCAAAAATTTTAATGAACCATGAATTTCACTAATTTATTAGTGCAATTTCAGTGTAATTCGTGGTTTATCGGCACTTCCATTAACAAAATCTCCGAGTTTGACAACGCACGGACTTTCACGACGTCAATTTCCCAAATGCCCATCCCGTCTCTTCGCAGCAGGGTTTCGTCAGCCGTTTCAATTTCATCTTCTATTACGGACAAATACGGTTCGATTCCTTTTGTGTTTACGGCGTAGTCAAGGGAGTGACCCGAGTTAATGAGGAATTGTTCAGGAAAAACTTAACAGAGTAGCAGGTTTCGTCCGGAACAGGTGGCAGGTTTGAACTGGAATCAGTTGCAACTTTCGCCGGAATGGTGGCAGGTTTCAGCCGGAATACAGCATTTAGACATAACTAGGATTTAAGTTAGCAAGTGGTGTTTATGTTGATCAGATGAGGGCTGATGGAGTATTTGTAACTCGAAAACTTCTCGTAATGCGATGAAACTCTAAACACAGATTTTTACTATATCAATATATACTCAGGACTTGAACTCTCTATCTCACCATTTACAGGGATAGAGATACCGTCCCCTATCAGACGCCCATCCTTGTTATTACGCATTGCTGTCATTGTGAGACTTTTAATGATCTCTCAAGAGTTTCTAAGTTCATAAATCTGTTCTTGGTGTTCTAAGCTAAAAAAAGACCTGAGTTTTCTATCGGTCACGAAAGGCGTGGTCCAATAATCGCCCAATGCGCGTACCCGATCGAGTACCTAGTCGGATAGCGCCAAAAGGTTCAGAAGTTGCGTTATTCGACCTCTCGAGTAGCCTAAGGTTCTAAGGTTCTAGCCATATCTGCCTTAGAAAAAAGATCTCCACGGCAGAGACGTTCATCGAGTTCCTGCGCCAGAATGATGGGATTTCGATACCTCCACTCATTTGTCATAAAGAGCGACTCGTTTTTTCGTGGAAATCGGAACGAAGTCTTAAAGGTTCTATCTATTACTTTGTTCGGGGAGCCGTTCCACTTAATAGGCAGAACTTCACTGTTTGAAGGATTTTCTTTTTTTGTATCTAAGGGTATGGTATAATAGATAGTTACATTGAGGTAATCGACTTCGATGCGTTTAACAAATGTTTTCAGGAACGACTTTCTCTCCATAATGGTCCCTTTTTCGAGCAATCCTTTCAAATCGGAGACATAAGTTTCGACTATTTTGCTCTCCACCATTTCAACCTTGGTTTGCTTCGCCGTTTCAGTTTCACCTATCACATCGTCAAAAAACATGCTGAATCAATCCGGATTCAGAAACAAATTTAGAAAGAAATTCAATTTACCCAGGAAAGTGACATCGTTCGCTCTCCTGATGAGTATCAATCTTTGTTACCTGGAGGGGAATAATGGAAGAACTGTGTTATAAACTCAAATCTGTCAGGCTGTCCGGTATGACGCATAAACTCAATATCCGATTGCAGGAGGCAAAGGCCAATAAACTCTCCTATCTAAAACTTCTGAATAATCTCATCGAGGATGAACTGGCAAATCCGGCAGGAGCGACTGTTGGCTCGCAGACTGAAACAAGCGAAATTCCCTTTTATGAAAACCATTGCAGATACCGGCATTACCCAGTACCTTTGAACAGCGGCTCTTTGGAAAACCACAGGAGCGGACTCTTACTGTTTACAGTTCGGTTACCGAAGCAGAGAGGTTGACGGAAAAAGATACTTTGATCGGCCAAGATATTCTGGTTGGTTTCAAGCTCAGAATTTCAAAAATCTTTGAAGAATGACGCACTCCCTTCCAACCTTTAACCCGTCTTCCCAAAAATACCTTGCTTTTTTTATCCGAAACGGTTAAGTTTGCACCCAAATTGTAACATTACTTTTCTCAAAATAACGCCCCTTGCTAATTGGCAGTAAGAGGCGTTTTATTTGTATAGCAGCTTTTGTAAAATTAACGTGACCAATCAATCGGAATACGACGTAATTGTCATCGGAAGCGGATTTGGCGGTTCGATGGTTTCGCATGTTCTTGTGAATG
>JAABYK010000124.1:25484-45077 GCA_011775825.1 Candidatus Zhuqueibacterota bacterium
GGGGGCAACAGCGATGTCATGGGAGCCTATAACTGCGTGGGCGGCCCGTCGGTGTTTTACGGAGCCGTGTCCATGCGTCTTCGTGAGGCCGATTTTGAGCCTACCCCTGAAATTGTGGCCGACTCCCAGGCATACTGGCCTTACACATACTCGGAATTGGAACCCTATTACGCCAGAGCTGAACAGATTCTGAACATCGCCGGAGAATCCGGCAGCGATCCGACGGAACCGCGACGTAGCAATCCCTATCCACAGAGACTAAACCACCTTTCCGATGCCTCACAAATGATCGACCGGGCGGCAAAAAACCTCGACTTGCGCCCTTTCCGGTTGCCTTTGGCCATCAACTATTCTCAGAACAATGGACATCCCACATGTGTGAAATGTACCACCTGCGACACATTCGCATGCGCCGTGGAAGCCAAAAACGATCTTGCTTCTCGAGTCATCCCGAACCTTTTGAATAAAGGCATGCAGCTAAAGGCAAACACCGTGGTGACGAAGCTCGTGGTTCGCGAGGGCAAAGTGGCGGAAGTCGAATGCTTCGACAAAAAGTTGAACCGAAAAACAACTTACCGTGCTAAGAAGTTTATCCTTTCGGCTGGCGCCTTGGCTTCGCCCCATCTACTTCTCGCTTCGGATTTGCAGAAATTGAATCCGGGAGAGGACACAGTCGGTCGATATTTGACGCGACATTGCAATGCCATCGCCTTTGGCTTTTTCCCAAAGCGACCCGATCCAATGGGGGAATTTCATAAACAGCTTGGAATTCATGATTTCTACTTCGGACACTCAACCATTAAGGAGCCACCGGGAAAATTAGGCAGCATGCAGCAAGTGCAGACGCCTCCCATCGGACTGGTTCATACACTCCTGCCCACGCCGCTCGGTCATTTGATTGGACTCGGTGTACCGCACTTGACCGGACTGCTGGTGATGGCCGAGGATCAGCCTAGATACGAAAATCATGTGGCCATCGATCGCAGTAAGAGGGATGACTTCGGTTTGCCACAACTGCTGATTACGCATCATTATACGAAGCGTGATTACGCGGCGAGGAATGCGCTGCTTGAAAAAGCCAAGTCGATTTTGAAGAAGGCCGGCGCTTTATTCTGTTACACACACAAGATCAAGACCTTCTCTCATGCGGTTGGTACGGTACGCATGGGGGAAAATCCGGAAACGTCCGCTTTGGATCCATATTGTCAATTTCGTGGCGTGGAGAATTTGTTTGTGGTGGATGGCAGTTTCATGCCTACTTCCGGAGGGTTAAATCCGAGTCTGACGATTTCGGCAAATGCGTTGCGTGTGGGTGAACACTTGATTGAAAACGAAACTTGAAATCTGAATTGAAGAAAACCTTGAATCTGGCCTTTCTTGGCTGTGGCTTTGCGACGCGGCTGCATAGTAAAACCCTCTCCGGTTTCAAGAATATCCGCCGGTTTTATGCCAGTCGTGACAAAGGAAAAGCGGAAGCGTACAATCGGAAATACAAGGGCCAGGGTGCTTTCGGTTCCTATGAGTCGGTTGTCAATGCCAATGAAGTCGATGTGGTGCTCGTCGCCACGCCGCCAAGTCAACATCTTGACCTGACGTTGCAGGCTTTGGAAGCCGGTAAGCACGTAATCGTGGAGAAACCGCCCTTCTTAAATTCAAACGATTTCGACACCATCCGCCAAGCACAGGAGACGTCCGGGCGGCGCGTGTTCATCGCTGAAAACTATTTTTACAAGCCGCTAGCGATTAAATTAAGGGAGATCATGGCGTCCGGGGCGATCGGGGAAATTCTGTTTGTCCATGTAAACGCTTTGAAAAAGCAAGTGATTGAGGCGAATGATTGGCGAGATGATTCGAACCTGGCAGGCGGTGGCGCTCTTTTCGAGGGTGGGATTCACTGGATAAATTTCATCGCAAACCTGGGCCTCAAAATCAAGTCCGTCCATGGTTTCCAACCCGGTACAAAGAAAAAAATGGAGCAAAGTATCCTCGTGGCCCTGGAATATGAAGAGGGTGCGGTGGGAACGTTTTACTATTCCTGGGAGACTCCTTCCCTGTTCAAGGGCTTGCGAATCTCAAAAATCTATGGGAAGGAAGGCAGCGTTACCTTTGAGACAAACGGCATATTTGTCATTGTCAGAGGAAAGAAAAAACGGCTTATTTTCCCGGGGCTGAAAGACATTGCCGGCTATAAAGCCATGTTCGCAGATTTCATCGAATGCGTTCAAAACGACCGGGATCCCCGGTTCAGTTTGGACCTTGCGAAACAAGACCTCAAGCTCATCGAAGAGATTTACCGATCGGCGCGTAAGGCAAATGGCTCGTTGGCCGAAACCTGAATTTGAAAGGATAATGGACTGATGAATCTACTGATGGCACTCATCGTCGGACTTTTGGCCGGACTGCATACATCCACCTGGGGCATGTACAAAGACGCCCCCTACGAAGGATTCACGTGGCGAAAATATTTCCGAAGCACTATTGTTAGCGGCGTTATTGCAGTCACCGTGGTTCTGATCACCAACCTCGATGCGACAAAGATCCCCAACTTAGTGGTGTTGTATGGCTTCACATATGTTGTTGAACGTGCGATGATTGAATTTTATAAGACGTTCCTGCGCGTCGAAGATCAATCCAAGTATTTCATACCCATGCAGTTTAGCGTTCAGGGCAATGTTGTGAAAAGCCGGGCTGTGCAGCTCTCCGTCGGCGCGGCTTACATGACCGGCGTGTTGCTTGGCGTGTACGGCATTTATTATTTGCAGCAAATCGGATTCAATCCGTCGGGTCTGATCACGGTGTTGCTGATTGGCAGCNNAAGATGCCCCGAAGGAAGGCTTCTCGATCCTGAAATTCTTTCGCAGTCCGGTCATTGCGTTACTGTACGCGTTTATGCTCGCCAATTTTACCGGTAATTATCTTTTTATCGCACTGGGCGCCCTGGGATTTACCGTTGGTACGATTGAGACATACAAAACCTTTTTCTTTCCAAGTAAACCGCGAGGAAAATTTGCGGGCAAAGAAATCCGGTATCCGGAGATGTTAAAAAAGAGGCAGCATTTTGTTCCTGTTTTTGCTGGTATTTGGATTATCGTGATCACCATGATAGTTGTTGCATTCACCAGACCGCATAATGGGTTGCTGTAGTCAGTTAGATCGATCCCTGGTTCCGTTCGATTGTAAAGAAAATAGATGCCACTTCAAACAGCCGAACACAAACGATTAGCCGATTCCGAAGCTCGCAAAGCCGACTGGAAAAACTGGGGTCCTTATGTCAGCGAACGTGCCTGGGGAACGGTTCGCGAGGACTACAGCGAGTCGGGCAATGCCTGGGAGTTTTTTCCTCATGAGCATGCTCGCAGTCGCGCCTATCGCTGGAATGAAGATGGACTCGGAGGGTTCTGCAATCGCTTTCAGAACATTTGCATGGCTGTCGCTCTGTGGAATGAGCGCGATCCGATTCTGAAAGAACGCCTTTTCGGACTGAATGGACGGGAAGGCAATCATGGCGAAGATGTGAAGGAGGTCTACTTTTACCTCGATGGCACACCGACGCATTCCTACATGAAAATGCTTTACAAGTATCCGCAAGTCGAATTCCCTTATAAAAAATTGATCGAGGAGAATAGGCGACGGGGACGCAACCAGCCGGAATTTGAACTCATCGACGCTTTACCCGAGGCATTTGCTGAACACCGCTATTTCGACGTCTTCATCGAATACGCCAAAGCCGACCAGGAGGATTTTCTGTGCCGCATCACCGTTCATAATCGCGGCCCGGAAGCGGCGCCCATCTTGGTTCTGCCGCACCTCTGGTTTCGGAATACGTGGTCCTGGGGATACAAACAGGACAAGCCCCAACTTAAGGAACTCGCCCGGGGTACCGTTCTCACCACACATCGTCATCTCGGAAAGAGATGGTGGTACGTGAGCAGCGACGATGGCGCGGAACCGGAGCTGCTCTTCACCGAGAATGAGACAAATCAGGAGCGGCTGTTCAACATTCCGAATGTGAGTCCGTACGTGAAGGACAGCATAAATGATGCCGTGGTTCTGGGACATACGCACCGTGTGAATCCCAACAAATCGGGTACAAAAGTGGCTGCAAACTTTAAGATGCTAATTGCGCCAGGTGAAAGCCGCTCTGTGCATGTTCGTTTCAGCAACACCGACCTCACGACACCCTTCGCCGATTTTGACAGACTCTTTTCTCAGCGCATCAAAGAAGCAGACGAGTTTTACGCCGCAATTCAAAATCCGGTGCTTACGCAGGACGAGACGCTTGTACAACACCAGGCTTTCGCGGGATTGATGTGGTCCAAGCAGTTCTATCATTACGGAGTCGAAATGTGGCTAAAAGGCGATCCGGGTGGGCCACCGCCGCCGGAAACTCGCAAACAAGGTCGAAACAAGAATTGGGGTCACCTCTATAATCTGGATGTTCTATCCATGCCGGACAAATGGGAATATCCCTGGTTTGCCGCGTGGGATTTGGCCTTCCATTGTTTGCCCATTGCGCTCATCGATCCGGAGTGGGCCAAACGCCAACTGACGCTGCTGTTGCGGGAATGGTATATGCATCCGAATGGACAAATTCCTGCTTATGAATGGTCCTTCAGCGATGTGAATCCCCCCGTACATGCCTGGGCAGTCTGGCGGGTCTACAAGATTGCTCGCAAAATTACCGGCCATACTGACTCCCGTTTCCTCGAGGCTGCATTTCACAAACTCTTGCTGAATTTTACCTGGTGGGTCAACCGAAAAGATGAACATGGTAAGAACCTCTTTCAGGGCGGCTTTCTCGGGCTCGATAACATCGGCGTTTTCGACCGCAGTGCCCCGATACCAACCGGTGGACATCTCGAGCAAGCCGACAGCACCGCCTGGATGGGCATGTACTGTTTGAACATGCTTGCCATTGCTGTGGAATTGGCCCGAACCAATCCGGCTTATGAGGATGTGGCCACCAAGTTTTTCGAACATTTTATATACATTGCGCACGCCATGAACCATCTGGGCGAGGACGATCTGAGTCTATGGGATCCTGAAGATGGCTTCTTTTATGACGTCCTCCACGCCGCCGAGGGCCACGCCATCCCGCTCAAGGTCCGCTCCTTCGTCGGGCTGATTCCGCTGTTTGCGGTCGAGACCCTCGAACCGGATCTCCTGGAAATGCTTCCGCGTTTTCGTCGACGAATGGAATGGTTCATCAAATACCGCCCGCAATTGGTGCAGGACATCGCCTCACTCACTGAGCCTGGCGATGGCGGACGTCGTTTGCTCTCCATTGTGAACAAACAACAGCTTCACAAGATTTTGCCGCGCATGTTGGACCCGTCGCAGTTCTTATCGAAATATGGGCTGCGATCGCTTTCCTGGCAACACTTGCATGAGCCGTACACGTTTCACCTCGATGGTCAGACTTACACGGTCAGTTATGAACCGGCGGAGTCCAGTACCGGTATGTTCGGAGGCAATTCAAACTGGCGCGGCCCCATCTGGTTTCCGCTGAATTACTTGATGATCGAATCGCTGCAAAAGTACCATCACTATTACGGAGATGACTTTAAACTCGAGTGTCCCCGTTATTCGAACTGCTGGCACAGCTTGCAAAGTGTGGCATCCGAGCTTTCAAAACGACTCATTAACATATTCTTACAAGACTCACAAAATTTTGGATGTCGTCCGGTGTTTGGGGACAACAAACTCTTTCAGCAGGATAAGTACTGGCAGGGCCACGTCCCGTTTTTCGAATACTTCCATGGTGATAATGGGGCTGGTCTCGGCGCCAGCCATCAAACGGGCTGGACCGCCCTGGTAGCCAAGTTGCTACAACAGACGGACTCAGCTAAATAGAGCACAGGACTTATCGAAGTACCAAAACATGGAGTGAATTTTAACTTGAATTATTCAAAAATAGCTCTTTTATACTCAAAGTGTTAAATTGTCCTGCCCGCGGAGGCGGGCATCCAGAAAAGTCCATAAGTCATGATTATAATGGATTCCCGCCTTCGGCCTTCGCGGGAATGACTGCCCCGGCGCTTTTTTTGAATAATTCACATTAAGTTTTTTTTGAAGGAAAACGGTTGAACACAAAACAGGAGTTAAGTGAGGTCACCCAATCAATTTACTCAATTATAGCCGAAAGGCTTTAAAAAAACCGAAGGAGGGATAAGATGGCAAATTTACAAAATCGCATGCTTCGTGCGGCCAAACTCGATGTCAATTTGTACGAAGAGGTGGAGGCGGACACTACCGCAACGGGCCAGGCAATGTTGGTGGTGGTGCTGTCAAGCGTTGCCGCCGGAATCGCCAGCATCGGTGAGACCGGCATTGGCGGCATCGTCGCAGGGACCATCGCAGCTCTGATCGGCTGGTTTATCTGGGCCTTCCTAACATATTTCATTGGCACACGATTGCTACCGGAATCGCAAACCTCAGCAGACTTGGGAGAGTTGCTGCGAACCATCGGATTCTCAAGCTCTCCCGGTCTCATTCGCATCGTGGGGATCATTCCGGGCCTGCACTTACTGGTATCGCTTGCGGCGATGATTTGGATGCTGATAGCTATGGTGATCGCCGTTCGACAGGCCCTGGATTACACCAGTACGTTTCGAGCTGTTGGAGTCTGCTTTATCGGATTCATTGTATACGTGCTCTTCTTCGCATTGTTGATGTCGCTTTTTCGATAATCCTTGAAAAATTCAGAAGCTTTTTGCATCTTTTTACTAATAAGAACTGAGTCTCTGAAACCAGCATGTCCGTCATAAAATCGGAAATTCGAAAGGGCGCTTATTACGACTCGGTTGTTTTGATGCAATTGCAGGCCACCCTGAACGCGCTGCCCGGTATCACCAATGCCGGTGTCATGATGGGAAGTGCTGCCAACAAGGATCTGCTCGAGCAAAATGGCCTGTTGACCGAAGAAGCTCAAGCAGCCCAAGCTGACGATCTTATCGTGAGCATCGAAGGTCAGGACGAAGCTGCAGCCAACACCGCATTGAGCCAGGTGGATGATCTCCTTTCCAAGCGCCAAACCACTTCGCAGAAGGATTACCGTCCCAGGAGTCTCGACAGCGCCACCAAAATGCTGCCTGAGGCTTCCTGGGTACTGATTTCCGTACCGGGTCGGTATGCTGCCGGCGTGGCCCGTGAAGCATTAGGCTTGAAAAAGCACATCTTTTTTTACAGCGACAACGTGGCTCCGGAAGACGAAATCGCCTTGAAAAAAGAGGCCGCGGAAAAGGGCCTTTTGGTGATGGGACCGGATTGCGGCACCGCCATCATCAATGGAGTGGGCTTTGGCTTTGCGAATCAGGTGCAACGCGGCCCCATTGGTCTGGTGGGTGCGTCAGGAACCGGTCTGCAGCAAGTGGCCTCACGCATTCACCAGATGGGCAGCGGCATCAGCCATGCTTTCGGCACAGGTGGACGGGACTTAACGCAAAAAATTGGCGGCATAACATCCCAACAAAGCCTCGATTTGCTCAGCCGCGATCCGGAAACGAAGGTGATTGTCCTCATTTCAAAACCCCCGGATCTCGAAGTCTCCGCGGCTGTGCTGCGGCAGGCGAGTGCTGCCAATAAGCCGGTTATCATCAATTTTATCGGTTTGCCCATGTCCTCTCCCGCCAACCATGACAGCCCACTTCTCTTCGTAAATTCGCTGGACGACGCTGCAGATAGGGCGGTCGAATTGGCTGAGTCAGGTGTTTCCACAATTGCTGACCATTCGCAATCGACGAATTTCGCTCCAAGTCAACGATATGTACGTGGACTTTTTTCCGGCGGCACTCTGGCTTACGAAACTCTGTTGATTCTGCAAAGCTATCTGCCAGAAGTCCACTCTAACATTGCACTCAGCGAAAAGCAGCGACTCACCAATCCGATGGCCAGCCAGGGTAATTCGATTATTGACTTTGGGGAGGATGAGTTTACTGTGGGTCGATTGCATCCCATGCTCGACAACACGCTCCGCCTGCAGCGCCTCGAAGAAGAGGCCGAGGATCCCGAAGTCGCCATCATCTTACTCGACGTGGTTTTGGGCCATGGGGCGCATCCCGATCCCGCTAGTGAGCTCGTACCGGTCATTTCCCGGGTGCGCAAACAAGCCCAAAAGGCCAGAAGAGAGTTGGAATTCGTTGCCGTGGTTGTCGGTACGGATGAAGATCCACAAGATTTGTCGGGTCAGGTGGAGCAACTTGAGAAGGCAGGCGTGCGTGTCGAGACCAGCAGTCGTGCGGCAGCGCTCTATGTGGGCGGCCGCCTACAGGCATTGGGTGAATCAACGCTATTACCGCCCGTCGACCTGAGTGTTCTGCAGCAGCCCATACAAGCCTTCAACGTTGGACTGGAGTCGTTCACGGAAAGCCTCAAAGCCCAGGAAGCGGAGGTCGTGCATGTTGATTGGCGTCCACCGGCAGGGGGCAACGAGCGGCTGATGTCCATTTTGGAACGCATGAAGCAGAAATGAGATAGAAACAGATTGGGCGACAGTCAAAATGCTTCTAACTCTTATGAAAGAATAACATGGAGAAAATACACTTGACATTTAACGCCATGCGTTATATATTGAATAATGATTAGCTCGGTTAAATGCAAAGAAACTGCGAGGATATTCAAACGACAATTCTCTAAGAAGTTTCCTGATGATATCCAACGGGCGGTGCTGAGAAAATTACGAATGCTAAACCGAGCTAAAACTTTAAAGGATTTACGTGTGCCACCAGGTAATCGGTTGGAGGCTTTGAAAGGTAACCGAAAAGGACAACATAGCATACGAATTAATGACCAATGGAGAGTCTGTTTTGAATGGCGTGAGAACGACGCTCAAAACGTCGAAATAGTCGATTATCATTGAATTAAGGAGAGTGATTTCATATGTCTTCTAAGAAACTAGCTCCCGTTCATCCTGGGGAAATTCTTTTCGAAGAATTTCTCAAGCCGATGAATCTTAGTCAAAATCGGTTAGCTCTCGATATTAGAGTACCGCCACGTAGAATTAACGAAATTGTTCAACGTAAACGTCGCATAACTGCCGATACCGCTTTAAGATTGGCGAAGTACTTTGACATGTCTCCTCAATTCTGGTTAGGTCTTCAAATGGACTATGATCTCGACGTCGCTGAAGATGAATTAGCCGAGCGTCTCGATAAAGAGGTTCAAGCATATCAACCTGCGGCTTAGTTGTAGTATACGTATTCGTTGGCACTGGTGAGAAACTTTTCGCTTGTTGGTGAGGATTCCATTTATTATATTCTTACTTGTAAGTCGAATCAGTAATATCAAGGAAAGAAAGAATCCATGTCTTGCTTAGCAACGACAAAAATGTCCTCGAAGGGTCAGGTAGTCATACCGGAAGAAATTCGTAAGCGTCTCGGTCTGAAGGCAGGCTCACAATTCATCGTAGTGGGGATAAAGATACTTGAATTCTAAAGGCCATCACACCTCCATCCCTCGATGACTTCGAAGACCTTATCACTGAAGTTCGAAAGCAGGCGAAGGCTGCCGGAATGAAGCGGAATGATATTGCTGCTGCGATTGCTGAAGTGCGTGCGCGTAAGTGAAGATTATCGTTGATACGAATGTATTTGTGTCTGGAGTATCTTTCACCGGCCCTCCATACGAAATTCTCAAAGCCTGTCAAGATGGCAAAGTCACATTAGTCATTTCCCCTGAAATATTCGAGGAGTATCACCGCGTAGGGCAAGCTCTTGGCAAGAAATTTCCGGGAATTGAGATCGATCCAATTCTTGATTTGATTATGGTCGAAGCAGACCTTGTTCGAGTACCTGAATTGTCTAAACGTATTTTTAAGTAAAAATGTTCTGAAAGTTCAATTGAAAGGAACATCGGTATGGGCATGTTCAAAGTACGACTCAAGGTGTCCAATCCTGCCAAGCCCGAACTTTCTTTTGAAGAGAATTTTTGGGTAGATACAGGTGCATTATACAGTTTCATACCAGAAGACCGATTACAGGCCATCGGTCTAGAGGCATTGCACAGAGAGTTGATTTTAGCTGATGGTCGTCGCGACCGTCGTCTATTAGGTGAAGCCTTATTTACCATTTATGACCTCAACGAGACACTTACTTGCCCAGTCATATTTGCACCGAAGGATTCCCTATATCTCCTCGGTGCTACTGCATTAGAGAACTTCGGTGTGGAAGCCGACCCAGCAGCCAAAAAACTTAAACCTATTTTGGGTATCATTGGCGGTTATCTGGCCTCAAAATAAACGCAGGAAACCCAACCGAACATTGGTCCTTCCAAATTCGATTTAGAACAGCCATCCTTTGGGATGAATATCCAAAAAACATTTTTCGCCCGGCATGAATATACCGGGCGATCCTGGAGCCACAATTACTCATATCGTAATGAGTCCGCCGGATTTGTTAAGGCAGCTTTGATGGCTTGAGAACTCACGGTCAGTAGCGCAATCGTCAGTGCCAGGGCGCCAGCCAGCGCGAATATCCACCACTCAATCCCGATACGATAGGCGAAGTTTTCCAGCCAGCGGTTCATCGCCCACCAGGCAATGGGCGTGGCAATGACGAAGGCCATAAGCACCAGTCGGGTGAATTCTTTCGAGAGCAATAAGACCAGGCTGGGTACCGTGGCGCCCAGCACCTTGCGCACCCCGATTTCCTTGGTGCGCGTTTGCGTGGTAAAGGAGGCCAACCCAAACAAACCCAGGCAAGCGATAAAAATCGCCAAAATGGTGAAATACTGAATAATCTGCCCGAGTTTTTGCTCTTTGCGATAAAGCTGGTCGATATTGTCATCAAGAAATCTGTAATTGAGCGGCATCCCGGGAACCATGGTTTCCCAGGTCTTCTGCATATAGCTTATGGTTTCGGAGATATTATGAGGATTGATGCGCACCGCATAATCCCAGGCGCCGAACGGAATCACCAATGGCTTGAGGGTTTCGTGCAGCGACTGGTAGTGGAAATTATTTACAACGCCCAGAATAACGCCAGTACGGCCCACCTGGCCCTGGGCATCCAGCCGGTGCAACTGCTTTCCGAGAGCTTCTTCCACGCTCCAACCTAAANNGAAAACGATCGTCCGGCGAGGAGATCAAGACCTAGCACGTCTTCAAAATCATAACTGCCCCACATCACGCTTAGCCACAAAGGATCATCCGGCGACATGCCGTCGGTGATGAAGGCATTGGCGACTCCGTCTGCTCGACCCGGTACACTGCCGCTGAGCGAACTCACGGCTACGATATCTCTATGTTTTAGCAATTCCGATTTCAAGGACAGGTAGCGTTGCGAATCCAGATTGAAACGGTCGAACAGGACCACCTGTTCCTTGTTGAAACCCAGGTCCTTATTTCTCAGATAATTTAACTGGTTATGAATGATCGTAATAGAGATAAGCAATACCAGCGAGATGACAAACTGGCTGACCACCAAAGCCTTTCGAAACGAGGCTTCCGAGCGGTTCGTACGCGCGCCGCTGCCCGGCGATCCCTTTAACACGGCAACGGGAGGAAAGCCCGACAGAAAGAACGCCGGATAGCTGCCAGCAAGAACGCCTACCAGCAAAGCGATACCCAGCAGTCCGACGAGGACATAAATATTTTCAAAATAGTGAATGTCCAGCGTTTTGTCCGTGAGCGAATTAAATAGCGGAAGAGCCAGCTCCACCAGCGCTACGGCCAGCAGCAACGCCAGTATGCTCATCAGAATCGTCTCACCCAGGAATTGACGGACCAGGTTGGTTCGATAAGCACCCAGCACCTTGCGCATGCCCACCTCCCGGGCGCGACTTGCCGAGCGTGCCGTGGCCAAATTCATAAAGTTGATGCATGCGATCAACAAAATCAGCCCGGCAATGGCCGAGAAGATGTAAACGTAGATGATGTTGCCTCCGGGAGTGAGTTCATAGTATGCCTGCGGATACAGGTGAATATCATTCAGCGCCTGTACATGCAGATAGGTATCATCTTCGATCGAATCGGGGAAATGGCGGTCAACAAAACCGGGCAGTTCCTTTTGCAAGGCGCTGGCAAGTTCCGGATCGCTCAACAGAAAATAGGTCCAGCAGGCGGTCCAGGTCCAGTTGTCCCGGTAGGCTGTGTTATTCCACCAGTTGGCCAGGGCCTCGCTGGTTACCAGAAAATCGAAGCGGATATGGGAATTCTCCGGGATATTCTGAACTACCGCGCCTACTTCCAGTTCCAGGTCGTTGTTTATGGTGAGGTGCTGTCCGATCGGGTTCTTCTCACCGAAGTATCTGTGCGCCACCGCCTCGGTGACAATCACACCATTGGGGGATTGCAGCGCGGCCTCTGACCCCTGCACCAGTTGGAAATCAAATAAGTCAAAAAAAGTCGGGTCAGCGAAAACAACGTCGTCCTCGATGAGCGATTGATCTTCATAAACGACGGTGACGGTGCTAGCCCAGGAAGCCGGTCGATACAGGCGCGTCACCGCCTCGATCATGTCGGGATATTCG
The DNA here is from genome assembly GCA_011775825.1 of Candidatus Zhuqueibacterota bacterium. GTDB lineage: Bacteria > Zhuqueibacterota > Zhuqueibacteria > Oceanimicrobiales > Oceanimicrobiaceae > JAABYK01. Next base: position 37,950 of record JAABYK010000124.1, read on the forward strand.
ACTTTCATTGTTGGTCCAAGGGGAAACGGTACCACCGCCAGTTCCTCTTCGATCTGACCTGAGGTCCAGCGATCATTGATGCGGAAAATGCGTTCGCTTTTTTCATGAAACTTGTCATAACTCAATTCGTGCAGTACAAACGTCAGCATCAACAGGCAGGCCGCCATACCGATTGCCAGCCCCAATACGTTGATGAGCGTATAAACTCTATGTTTGATGAGATTTCTCAGGGCGATTTTGAAATAGTTTTTGAACATATTCTCTCCAACAGTTAGCGGTTCATAATGACCACAAATGTGCGACGCACTTCGGAAGTGCGTCGCACATTTCACTCATATCTCAAGCTTTCAACCGGGTTGGTCAATGCAGCTTTGACCGCCTGCGTACTCACGGTCAGTAGCGCAATCGCCAGCGCCAGGCCACCTGCCAGCAGAAATATCCACCAATCGAAATCGGTTCGATAAGCGAAATTTTGCAACCATTTGTTCATCCCGTAATAAGCCAGCGGCCAGGCGATCAGATTTGCCGCCAACACCAGCTTGGCAATATCTTTGGAAAGCAGCCCGACGATACCCGTGACCGTGGCTCCTAACACTTTTCGAATGCCGATTTCCTTGGTGCGCTGTTCGGCGGTAAACGCCGCCAACCCGAACAAGCCGAGACACGCGATAAAAATTGCCAGCGCTGAAAACGTACCGAAGATCCTGGCAACTCGTTGCTCCTTGTCGTAAATTTGCTGGTAATCCTGATCCAGGAAAGAGTATTCAAAGGGCTGCTGCGGTACAAATTCCTCCCAGAGTTGTTGAACCGCCGCGATGCCATCGGCCAAATCTCCCGGCTGCAGTCGAACCGCAATATAAGATGGACGCCATCGGATGAACGGAAACAGCACCGGTTTCACTTCGTGATGGAGCGATTCGAAATGAAAATCCTCCACAACCCCGATGACCGAACCTTTGACCACACCGGACATGGTGATTTGTTTGCCAACGGGATCCGGCCACCCCAACGCCTGCGCTGCCGACTGGTTGATGAGAAAAGCAGAGGAGTCGGTCGCAAACTGCCTGGAGAAATTCCGCCCTTCCGCAATCTCAAGTCCGAGCGCATCGACATAATGTTCGTCAATCATGGCGTAGGTGAGCGAGGATTGCTCATAATTGGCTGGCTGTTCAGGTTCGAACACGGTGGAATCGAAGGTGCGTCCCGGCAAGCTTTGCGTCGCCGAAGCGGCAACCACCAGCGGATGAGAATTCAGTCGGTCCTTGAAGACCGGGGACTTATTGCCCAGCGCGTTTGCATCTTTCACCACCAGCACGTGTTCTTTGTCAAAACCGAGTCGCTTATTTTTGATATATTTTAGTTGGCTTCGGACCACAAAGGTACCCGCGAGCAGACCAATGGAAACACAAAACTGCGTCACCACCAGCCCGTTACGCAGCCAATCCCGTCCGGTGTTAGAAGTGACATGGCCTCTAAGCGCCCGTACCGGCCAAAAAGCGGACAGATAGAAGGCCGGATACATCCCGGCCAGGACAGCCACTGCAAGAGCGATCAAGGTCAGTGCAATTAAAGTAGACGGCGAGTCGAGGTAATGGGTTGTCATTTGTTTGTCTGCGAGGGGGTTAAAAGCCGGCAAAGCGAGCTCTGTCAATACGATCCCGAGGAGGACCGCCAGGGCCACATAGACCAACGATTCGGCAAGAAACTGACCAACGAGCTGATAGCGCTGGCCACCCAGAACTTTTCGGAGCCCCACTTCTTTCGCCCGATGGGCGGATCGTGCTGTGGAGAGATTGACAAAATTGATGCAAGCGAGCACCAAAATGAAAACGGCGATCACGGAGAAGAGATAGACGTACAGAATATTGCCGTTTGCTGAGAGCTCGTATTTAAAATGCGAACGCAGATGAATGTCCGTTAACGGCTGCACTAAGAAGCGGCTGTAGTTTCCCGCGGGATTCGATTCCCGGTCAAACACATTCTCTTCAACATAATCGTGCAGTTTCCTTTCGACCACCGCAGCTTGCTCTCCTTCTCTGAGTACAAAATATGTGTAAACGGTCGCCGAACCCCAATGCGTACGACGGCGCTCGATGATCGGCAAGGCCTGCAGTGGCGCCAAAAAATCAAAGTGGCAATGCGACTGCGGCGGAAAGCGTTTGACCACAGCGCTTACTTTCAGCAGCGTACCATCGTTGAGTTCAAGCGTCTGTCCAACCGGATTTTGATTTGGGAAATAGCGCTGGGCTTTTTCTTTAGTCAGAACGACGGAATTGGCATCGTTGAGTGCGGTTTCCGGATTTCCGGCAATGAAGGAAACCGTGAACACGTCGAAAAAAGTCGGATCCACGTAGAAAACGTTTTCTTCGACGATGTATTCCTTATCTTGCCGAACGGTCCGGCTGGCCGGTCTGATTCGAACGGCCTGCTCCACCTCGGGAAACTCATTCCTCAACACCTTCGCCAGCGGAACCGGTCCAAAGGGAAGCGTCCATTCGTTGTCGCCAAAACGGGCATCCCACAAGGTTCTGTAAATTCGTTGAGATTTTTCGTGGAAACGATCGTAGCTGAGTTCGTCTGTAACCCACAGAAAAATCAAAAAGCAAACGGCGATGCCAATAGCTAAGCCGATGATATTTATGAACATGTAGCCCTTGTTTTTGAGCATGTTCCGGATGGCAATTTTGAGGTAATTCTTAATCATGGTCTTTCTCCACATATGGCTGTTTTCTGCCCGCACCTCTGCATTAGGAATCTGTTCAAGAAGCATGCCACGACTGTTTTTTAAAAACTTAGCGAATGTACGTATCGGATCGACCTTGTTAAGGTATCCGCTATTAATACACCATGTGTACGCAAGCGAACATTATTTCACTTGACAAACTGACATTTATTTTTGATATTGCAGCGAGGATTTCTCAGACCGAAGGCGACTCTTAGTTGACTGCACACCTTATGAAATGATTAAAAGGAGAGGGAATCACATGCAAACATTTCTAATTCTCACCGTTAATTTGCTGCTTTTATGGAGTCTGGTAGTTGCCCAAGAGAAAAAACAGATCACCGTCGAATGGATTTACAGCGACAAAAGCGAGGAGCTGACCGCGCTGCCGAAATTTGTTTGGTTAGAAGATAACACGGCGATTCTGTATGATTTGCGCAAACTCGAGGATGAGCGCACCTTCGAAGCCTTCGATCCGCAGTCGTTGAAACGCGAACCAATTTTGGATATGAACAAAGCGGTTACAAGTCTCAAGTCGTATGTTGGCGAAGACGACACCACAACGGTGCTGGAGTGGCCCATTGCGTTTGATGAACAAGGCACGCGCGCAGTTTACCTGTTCGAAGAAGATGTCTATCTGCTTAATCTAAAGAATGCGGAATTCCATCAAGTGACGGATACCGAAGCGGAGGAAAAGTCCGTCAACTTCTCGCCGGACGGCAGTATGCTGGCTTACGTGCGCGCCAACGATTTGTACGTCTACAATATCGAAAAGCAATCCGAAAAAGCGCTGACGACCGATGGCAGCGAGACCGTTCTCAACGGCACGCTTTCCTGGGTCTACTGGGAGGAAATCTTCGGGCGCCGCGACATTGGATACTGGTGGTCGGAGGATTCGAAATCCATCGCCTATCTGCAGACGGATGAGTCGCCAGTGAGCATCATGCATTTTGTGGATTTCGAACCACAGGTCCCGAGGGTTATCGAGCAGCGGTATCCTAAGGCCGGGACCACCAATCCCATCGTGCGCGTTGGGGTCGTGGGAATCGACGATGCCAAGACCACCTGGGTGAATTTGGATACCAGCGATTACGAGTACGTCGCGCGTGTAAAATGGCTGCCCAACAACCAGCGCTTCGCCGTGCAGGTCATGAATCGAGCGCAAACCCAACTGGACACCTATTTTGCGGACCGCGCCACCGGTGAAACCAAACACGTCTTTACCGAAAGCGATACGGCCTGGGTGAACATCAACGACGATCTGTATTTTCTGGACAACGGCAAGCATTTCATCTGGCAATCGGAACGCGACGGGTACGCTCATCTCTATCGCTTTACTATGGATGGCGAGTTGGTGAATCAGATCACCAAAGGCGAGTGGTCGCTGCGCGCTTCGGGTGGACCGTTTTGGTTGCGGCAGGCGGTGTCTGCCATCGATGAAGAGACTGGCTGGATTTATTTCACGTCTCTCAAGAAGTCATCCATCGAACGTCATCTGTATCGCATCAAATTTGATGGAACCGGCATGGAACGGCTCACGAAACGGGACGGCACCCATCGAATTATTTGCAGTCCGAATGGGAAGTACTACTTTGACACGTTTTCGAATATCACGACTTTGCCCTCCCTGAATTTGCACAAAAACAACGGCGAACGGCTGCACGAACTGGCACCACCGCGGAAGGAAATGTTCTCCGAGATTGGGTTCAAATATCCGGAACTGTTCACCATTCCGACGTCCGATGGCTTCCCCATGCCGGCGGAAATTCTCAAGCCAAAAGATTTTGACGCGAGCAAAGCCTATCCGATTATTTATCATATTTACGCTGGCCCTTCGGCGCCCACGGTGTTCAATGCCTGGAATCGGAATCGTTACTTCGACCAAATTCTGCTGCGAAATGGATATCTGGTGGTGCGCTTCGATCATCGCAGCGCCACGGCCATCAGCAAAATTTTGGAAAATCGCTTACACAAGCTTATGTCCGGTCCCATCGAAATGCGCGACATTGTGGATGGGGTAAAATGGCTGAAATCGCAGCCGTACGTGGATGGCGAGCGCTTCGGCATCTGGGGATGGAGCGGCGGCGGCAGCTTCACCTTGAACGCCATGACCAACACGCAAGAGTTTAAAGCCGGCATTTCCGTGGCACCGGTGACGGACTGGCATTATTACGACACCAAGTGGGCGGAGTTTACCATGAAACGTCCGCAGGACAATCCCGGGGGCTATGAACGGACCTCCTTCGTAAAAAGCGCCAAAAATCTGCATGGGCGGCTGCTGTTGGTGCACGGCACCTACGACGACAACGTGCATCCGCAAAACTCCTGGGCGTTCATCGAAGAACTTGTGCAGGCCGGCATTCCATTCGACATGATGTTTTATCCCATGCGCAAACACGGCATCAAAGATCGACCGGCGAGGAGGCATCTGTTTAATAAGATGGTCGTATTTTGGCAAGAGAATTTGTAGTCACAGATTTCACGGACTTCTGTTTGAAATTGTGAAATTTCAAGGAGATTAAGAGCTTGCTGTTACAAAAATGACTGGAAGGATTTCAATTTTACTTGGGGCGGGTGCGTCACGACCTTTTTTCAAACAGCGGCATGAAGACCTGTCTACAGCGACCATATGCAAAAATGTCTTGGATGAAAACTCGTGGGAGAAAATTGTTGAGAGATATAACCAAGCAAAAGCGAGACCGGGATATGATACCCTCAGAGCAAATATCAGTGCTCACGAAGTTTCAACCTTCTTGCGTTCGTTTTCACGTGTTTTGGCACAAAGCAAGTATCTAGATACGATAAACTTCGAATTCTACGTTCAAGCTTTGGATAGATTAGCAAGTGTTTACAGAAGAGGAGAAGATCAAATCACAGATCCTGATTCAGCTCTTTTCTTTGTAAGACGCGAAAAACACTTTCAAAAACATGAAATTCAGCCCCGTTTTGACTTTGGTTTTGAGAATACACATCCCGGTGGTTTTCACTACTTGCCTTACTTAATTAGAGAAATTATTGCATCCGTTATAATTGCCTTTCAGCAGCACAGTGACAAAAAACAATATGCTCGAGGCAAGAGGTTGTTCGAGAACTTTCTGCAGAAGATACAAACTGTCTCAAAAGGATTTGATATAATAAGTCTGAATTATGATCCTCTGATAAGTGAGGTGACGAACAATATCGGAGAAATTGTGTCGGGATTTGATGAGACATTTAATGAGGTTGAGTTTTTGGAAGCAACAAATACAGTCTCTTATTTGCACGGACATATTGGTTTTGTTCCACTTGGATTAAATGCACACAAAGATTTTTACTTTTATGATGATTACGAGCAAGCACAGGAGGTTAGATTTGAACGTTTATTTGTTGGTCATAAAGAAACACAAATATTCGATCACCCTGATGTAGGAATTAACTACAACTCATTCCTGACGTCTGGCACAAATAAGATAGATTCATTTGGCCGGAATCCATATTCTGCATACTACTCAAGATTTGTCGAGTCTATCTCCGAAAGCGAGCTTATTATCGTAATGGGTTTGTCATTAAATGAAATACATCTCGAGACCTTTTTGAGGAATATGTTTGTACTGAACAAGATTCAAAAAGGAATCCGTACAAAGGTGATTTTCGTTGATTTGAAAAGTGAACGGGAAGCACAGCAGATCATAAAGAAACGGCGACTACCAGATAATTTATTTGCCAGGCTAAGAATAATCTTTAGCGACAAAATTACTACAAAACCAAGACTTGATGTTTTTGAGGCTCTGCGCGAGTTCAAAGCAAACTTCATCAATGAATTAAGAAATCGTGGATTTGGCAGATTATCTAACAACATAATTTACTATTCAAAAGGAGTGGAAGGGTTCTTGCAAGAATTCGAAACCGTCTTAAAACGAATAGAAAGCGATTAGTTTTGTTTTTATGAGAAGACCTATAGAGACAGATTCATGAACATGAAATAGACTGCATATTTGGAGGAGAATATGAACGAATTATCCAAGATGATTAGTTTGTTTTTTGCCATTCTGTTATCTCCTACTCTAACTTTTGCCCAGGACACCACCCATTTCAAACCCGAAATCGGCTATCAGGCCTTCAAAGTCCGGGAACCGGTGCTGACGTTAAAACCCGGCGACGTGCTGGTCAGCGAGACCTTGATGGGGGCATATCACACCGAAGAAGGCGGCGCCTGGCCGGGTGAGGTTGGTCCCATCTACATTGAAGGGGCAACACCGAAGGATCAGTTGGTGGTGAAAATCATCAAAGCGCGGCCCAACCGGGATTTGGCCCCTGCGCGCATCAATCCCGATTTTGGCGGACTCGCCACCGACGTGCGGCTGCGACTGCTGAATCCGAAAATCCCGGGCGAGCGCTTTCTCTGGCGCCTGGACCGTGAACGCAAT
>JAABYK010000124.1:45179-45621 GCA_011775825.1 Candidatus Zhuqueibacterota bacterium
TGCCCGTTTTCCACGAAGGTGCGCTGTTCTATTTTGGCGACGGGCACGCTTTGCAAGGCGAGGGGGAGGTAGCCGGTACCGGTCTCGAAACCACGATGGATGTCACGTTGCAATTCGGTCTCATCAAAGATAAGACTATCGACTGGCCGCGCATCGAAGACGATGAATTCATCATGGTGGCGGGCAGCGCGCGTCCCCTCATCGACGCTTTTCGTTTGGCGCATGTCGAGCTCATCGAATGGCTGGAGACGGATTACGGTTTCGATCGCTGGGAGGCGTATCAAGTGGTGTCGCAAGTGGTCGAGGCGACCGTGGCTAATATTGTCGACCCGCAGTACACCGTGGTGGCGAAATTTCCGAAACGCTATTTGCCGCCGACGGAGTAGCAGAGCTAAAAAATGTCCCCTTGAGGGGACAGCCGACGAAGTCGGCAGGGGTGTTT
>JAABYK010000306.1:0-4641 GCA_011775825.1 Candidatus Zhuqueibacterota bacterium
GGCTGTAGCCTTCTTCCCAAACATCCTTCACGACGCGATCCAGACAAGCCAGGCCGGAGCGTTTTCCCCAAAAGGCCGATGGTAAAGCGAGGTCACCTCCAAGTTCACACGGCTTCACTCCGCCATCAGGGAACTCCCGGTCCGATTCATTTTCCCAGTTTTTGCCGGCCCATCGACTGTATCCGCCATCGCCCGGCGTCGTCGCCTTGTTGATGCTCCCGTCTGCAAGTGTCCGAAACCCCCGCGTGACTGTGTGAACGTGATGCATGAATTCCCGCCACCCTAATACTTGTCGGATAAATCCTTCTTTGCTCGACAAAAGAACGTCCATCTCAGCCGCTTCCGAAACCACCTTCGCAGGCAGGAGTCGATGAATGTTTAACAATGAAGAAATGCGCGTATGAAAAAGCGTGGTGGATTGCATGGACATCGCGTCTTCATAGGGACCGAAGTTGGGCATGCAATTTTCTTTTGCCCAATTCCAAAGCGTGTCGGCATCTGCCTTTGTGGCCGGCAATTTTTTCAGGTCAAGCTTGCCCGGATGACGACCAAATTGGTTTTCGATAAGCTTGCCAACCTCTCCTTTGATGGCGTCGATTGGAAATGTGGGGACCTCGGGCGCCACTGGCTGTCCACGCCAACTCTTGCGATTTTCAGCATCGAAGCTGTATTTCCCGCCAACGGGCTGGCCGTGCTCCATCAAGAGACCGGTTTGTTGACGCACATGGCGATAGAACGCGTCCATACGCCAGGGCGGACCCGGGGTTTTATGGCTTACGTAAAACTGTTCCTCACTCGTCAACCAACCCTCGTGTGGAATGATTTGCACTTTGCCTGTGTCAACGAGTGGTTGCAAATCCGCACGCAGCGCATATTCTGCTGGCTGCATGACTCGAATCTGGCCGAACTCTTCGAGAAGCGGCTCCAATGCGTCTCGATACAAGCCGTGAGTGAACACATATTTTACCGCGACACCACGAGAAGCCTGTTCCAACGCGAAATGACGCATGTTCGCCAAAATGAAAGTTAGCTTTTGCTTGTGATAGGGACGGCAGGAGGCTTTCCAACTATTTTCGATTAAAATGATACCCCACGTGTTTGGCTCGTCTCTGGCTAACGGGCCCATGCCATCGTTGAGTTGATCGTACGGAACGTAGAGCCAGTTTCGATCAGACGGGTCGCTGTTGCGCTTGCTTAACTCTTGCAGGAAACGGCTCATGGCTGATACGTCTCGATGTAATTTTTGACTTGAAATTTACGAGCGGTATTTTCCGAACTCATGTAGCGCACCTTGCCGAAAATTGGTCGCTCCGGACCCCAGGCTCGATCATAGCGTCCCAACACCCAAAAAATTCCAGAGTACGAATTTGGGTTTCGGCCGTCAAGAGCATATTTATTATTGAGTTCGATCATAACGTGCAAGGCTTCTTGTGGCGATTTCGTCCATTCTAAAATTTTCTTCCCCCAGAGCATGCGCAAATAATTGTGAATCCGACCCTCTCGCACAAGCTGCATCTGTGCGGCGTTCCAGAGGGGGTCGTGCGTTCGTCCGCGCTCGAATTCGTCTTCCGTGTAAATGTATTCCCGCGGATCGCTGTCATGCTCGGCAAGCGTTTGTTTGGCCCAATCCGGCAACGATTGATACTGTTCGTAATCAGCACGCCGGTAACACATGTTGTAGCCGAGTTCACGCCAGGTGATGAGTTCGTCCAAAAAAGCTTCGGTTGTGTCACTCACACCCCACCAGCCACTGCGGCTGCCGGTGGTTTTCGGAGACAGACGATTGAGGGACCAATCTTCCTTTTGCATAATTTCATAAAAGATTTGGTGAACGGAGATGTGTCCAAAATGAAGATAAGCTGACATTCCGCTCGTCGCTGCTTTTTCAGGTTCGTTGCGCTGTTCGGAGTAATCCGATAATTTATTGTTTAAGAAGTTATGCAGGATGTCTTCCGCCTCCTTGCTTCCCCCCTGACTCTGCGCAGGCGCAACGGAATGGTCGATGGGCAAGGCTCCGAGATCAGGATCATCCAACCACGTCAATGATGCCCGGGGCCAGCGCTTCTCGATGGACTTTGGCAAGCCCGACAATTTCGGTAAATGGCTCTCTGCAATGGGTTCCGGCGTCGGAAACTCGGTAAGATGGTTCGGCAATACTTTCTGAAGGAAGCGCCGAAAATCATACGCTCGCGCATACTCTTTCTCCGCCGCACGCATGGGCAGCAGCCCGTTGGAATCCACCTTCTCCATGTGAACGGAAACTTGCTGGGCAGCCGCTTCGATCATGCGCGGAAGAAAAAAAGCCGGGAAATCATCCGTGATGATGACACACGCCTGTTTTGCCAATTCAGACAGCAGTCCTTTGCCCGCCCCGGTTTTTCGCTCCACATAAGGATAATACGTAACGTTTGTATCTTGAAGTCGGCGGGCATTGTCCGCCATGCCCTCCAGAATGAAGCGGTGCAATCGATCGCTTGCCCAGGCGTAGTCGCAACGTAGCGCTTCGAGGAGCAACAAAGGCTTGTTTAATTTCTCAGCCCACTCAATGGTGCGATCGAGACTGAAATTCCACCGGACACGCCGGTTGGCGATCATCCAATAAAGCACATAATCGCCGTCCGAATTTACCGAAGCATCGTTGCAACTTTGGATACGAATTTCGGGGACCATGATTTTTTTCAATTATGTCCACGCACGCTTTTTCGGATACAGACCCTGATTAACAATGATTTGCGACTCGTCAACAATGTACACAAGTCGTATGTGAATTATAGATATTATCAGGGGTGAAATCAAGGTCATCCCATTTGTGCCAAGATAAAGAATGAGAGTTTCATTCTGGGTACAAATTCCGAAAGTGCAACAAAAGAGAAACCGTTTCGTCCAATGCTTGGACGAATACTTTTGCAGAGAGACATACGGCGCGGCAGAGCCGTAAATGACAAATTCCAAAATGACAAATAAATTCCAAAACCCAAATAACCAAATTTCAAACCACTTTGGGAGTTGCGTTAGTCACGGATTCACTCCCATTGACACCGATTGACAGCGATTAGGAAAAAATCGAAAAGGTGTTTCAGTTTAAAGATTAAAGGCAGAATGATTTTTTGACAGAATAATAAAACAGGCCATTTCAAAAGGCAAGTCGATTTGTGACAAAACCACTCAAATCTTTAGGACAATTGTTTTGCCCTTAATCATTTTGCCGTATAATTATTCTGCCATAGTAGTGCCGACGAAACTTGGCCCAAAAAATACAATGTTGCCGATTTGTAGTACGGGTGGCGCTAAACGGCTACCCCGGCGCTCAGTGAATTAACCTAAGGAGATGAAACATGAGAAATAAACTGGTAATTGTATGGGTAATCATAGCTGCAGCTATTTTGCAGTACTGCTCGTCAGATGGACAAAATGGGCACGCGGTTTTACGAGAAGCTCTGGTGGGAGAATGGCGCAATGTCTCTATNNCAACGAAGAGAACTGGGTGGCCAAGCTCGGCATCAAGCCCATCCAAACCTACTTCAAAGAAGACGGAAGTTACTACTCGGAATACCGAACTCCCAGCGATTCACTCGTCCGCAGACCTTCCGGAACCTGGACGGTCGATGAGGATTCATTGATTGTGAATCAAACAAGACCGGAAATGGTGACTTACAAATGCCACACCGTGGTACGCAAAAATTTAGCTGAGTTTACCTGCTTGCTGGACTGGGACGGCGATGGCAAAGAGGACGATCTTTATTTCGGAGTGCAGAGAAAAGCAGTAGAAAAGTAATTTGGTTGTGTTTTGTTATTTGGCTGAGTCCGTGAATATCAAAACAACGGAAAGTTATTGAGTCGCTCCTTCGGTGGGCTGTTTGCTTCGTTTGTCTCTCAAAACTTCAGACCTGAAAAGGGGTTCGGCTCAAAGGTTGAAGTGGCAGGCGATTGGCGATTGCAGTGCCCGCGATTGAATGTCTGCCAAAGAAATGTGTTCAGAATTCCGTTACAGGTTGTCTCCTCTTTTGTCATCATTCACTGAAAGTCAGAAGCCACTCCTAAAACCGCAAGTCTTTTTATAAAGTTGAATATAGAGACATTCATGGTTTCTTCTTGGTTGGGTGAGCCAGAATCTGGTCAAGTCTGACCACAAAAAAAATCATGGTCCGAGCTTGAAATCAAGTGGCTTGAAACCTATAGTTTTAATCGGAACTCATTCAGTTTCCTCCTCCCTTAGAGCCGTTCTTTACTTAAGGAGCGGCTTGGAAGTGAAGAAGGCGAGTCCATATGAAACGTGGTTTAGCGGGCCTCCTTTATGGTGCACGTTTTCGGGCTCGCCTTTGTTTTTACAAATGTCTCTTTCCAGATGATTGAACCAGTTTTTTCACAATTGCAATATACAATTCTGCCCCGGCAATTTGTTCTCGTTTAGAAATCCACTCGGCGTTTATCCAAACCTCGTCTTTTAAATCTTTATGTGCCTGTAAGATCGAGCCCGGACCAACCAAAAACGTCCTGGAAGCTCTCCAACCGAAATAGGCAATGTCCGTATTGAATGCAGTCGTACCGGTTGCAAATCCGGGCAGAGTCGATAAATTTGCGATCGACTCATTTTCCGCGGCATCCCAAATAATTTCAAAATGCGGTAGGTTTGATGCACGT
>JAABYK010000306.1:4700-10453 GCA_011775825.1 Candidatus Zhuqueibacterota bacterium
GCTTTGCCGCCTTCTTTGATGGTAACATTGAGGGTCGTGCCGGTTTGGGAATCTTTCTTCAGCCAGGAGGCGCTCAGAAGTCTGTTAAGAGCGAAAATGAGTTTCTCAACCGCGGAATCATATTGTTCGGGGTACCCGGAATGGCCTTCGACACCGTAAGCCATGAGATCGCCCTTCAGGCAACCCTTCTGTGAAGCCATCAATGTGTTCTCAGTGGGCTCGCCCACGATGAGAACCTCCGGTGCTGAAATATCGTCACAGTTTCCCGCGTGCAAAGCGCCATCGTGATTGGTCTCTTCACCCACCACGAGCAATATACCCAAACCTTTAACGCCTTGCTCGTGCAAGTCCTGCAACGCTTCCAATTGTGCGGCCAGAATCCCGTGGGTATCGCATGCACCACGGCCATAAATGCGTTCACTGTCTTCATGAGGTCCGTACTGCTCCGGCACCGTATCCATGTGGGTGTTGAACACGATTTTCGGCGGCTGCTCGTCCCATGTGGCCAGCAGATTGTTACGCTTCCCGGATACACAAAACGGCTGAACCGTCATACCGCGCGTTTCCAACTCCCTGCTCAGAAAGTCTGCAATTTCGCCTTCATTGCCCGACACGGAATCGATGGCGATGAGATCTTTCGTTAACTGTTGCATGCGTGCTATGTTCATGGTAAAGAGGTTTTATTTATTCCGAAAAAAACATTCTAAGAGCCGTCGGAACAATTTGGGTTGCTTTAACCGTCAAAAATGTTCGCGGTTACTAACTAAAAAAGTTGAGACCAATTATGACAATTAAGGGCGAAATGATTTTATCCATAATGGTTACAGAGCTTATGAAAAAGGCTACCGGCCATTTTGCAACTTAACCATCTACTATGAAGCTTTTTAATTGTTTTGTTTTGCCCAAAATTATTTTGCCTTTAAATTGAGGGCGTTTCCTCACAACAATTTTGTTGCTGTAAATTTTGGAACGAGTGCTTATGGAATGCGCCGACTGTGTCGGTGCAACGGCGACACAGTCGCCGTACTCCAAANNAGATTAGCCGTCGAAGTATTTCGAGTCGAGTTTTATCCCATTGTCCTCAAAAACGATCTCTGCTAACCGGAAAAATTTCTTAATGATCTGCGGACGGACAAAATAGGCGGTTCCGTACTCGACCATCATTTTCCGTTTCACGAAAAGTCGTTCCACCTCTTTGTATGACAGCCGATAGCCCACGGGCAAGGTCCCATCCGGTGCGATATATTCAAAGGTATTGCTTGGCACGCTTTTTATCAATCCGACAAATTGCAATTCAGCTCTGTCGGAAGACAAAGCAAAAACGGGACCGCCTGAGTAGCCAAACCGGACGACCGCATCGACCGCTAACGTATTTCGATAGGGTGCCTGGCTTATCCATCCGCCGGTCAACTGCTTAATGCCTTTTGGATAACCGAACAGAAAGACCCAGTCACCCCAATCCAAATCGCGATCATAGCCGACTTTGTTCGCGAATGCCTGACCAAGCACGGTCTCAGTTTCAGTCACGATGACAGCGATATCGTTTACGGGATCGTTGGCAATCAAATCGGCTCGCGAACGCCAACTCGACTCCCCTCGAACTGTAATGGAAACTCGATCCACAACGTAGCGAGCAAACAGAACATCGGTTGGTTGGCCATGGTCATCCAAATAATAAATATCTGTGGTGTCTTCAGGCGAGACCAAATGATTACTTGTAAGTATCGTGTATTTGGATGCCGCATTATTGAAGTTTATGATGAGCCCGCCGCCAGAGAGGGTCTTATGATCGGTAGTCACAATCACACCCGAATCTCCGTTCCCGGAATCGAGTTTGTAACCCACGGGACTGTTTGGATCCCGAACCAGATTTCCGTTCCTTTGAAGATAATTGTACTGGAAAACTTCATAATTAATGCTGGCATGAATGCCAACTACCGACTTGGAGACGACTCGTATTTCATTCTTGACATCTTCCGATAAAAGCGACAAGCCGAAGCTTGGCGGCCCGGCAGTTTTGCCACGCCCTGCGCAACTTGCCAATAAAATACAAATGCAATAGAAAAAGATTAAATGCGTCGACCTTTTCATGCTAAAAATTTCGATGATTTGCAATAAACGCTCTCTGTTGAACACTACGTTCTGATGCAGAAAGGGTTTCTGCTCAAACTAATTCTTTTCTGACGGGAGTTTTTTAATTTTGGGCACAAGAGTTTGGTCATAGCAATCTAAACCATGTTCCCCCAATTCCATAAGTTGACGATGACCGGCTTCAACGGTCATGACCAAATCACGCACGTCAATTCCCAAAAAGGTGGGCTGAAAGGGTCTAAGCTTCCAGAGTGCATTGCGGAAATGCTTGTCAGCTCCATGGTAGATCTGGCGACCTAGTTGGTGCAGCCCGGCAGCGATTTGAATCAGGCCTTGAAAAAACATCCGACTGTTTTCGGAATGACGTTTCCACACTTCCTCCCATGCTTCATGGGATTCCCAAAATTCACCGCTGTTGAACAAAGAAATGCCTTCGTTAAACTCCTGCCAATCTAGCTCGCTCATTTCAGGTTCGTCTAATTCGGAAAAATCCGCTTCTCTGATTCTTTTCTCAATGGTACTCATAACTACTTTGAAACGGTAAGCAATTGAAAGGTTCGAATCGATTTCGAATGAGGGTTTGAACCAGAATTTAATTTTTATACAATTGAATAAAGAGTTTCATCCACGCCGGCGGGATTTGTCAAGCTGTCCAAAGAGCCTGTGTTCGCAAAAGCCCCAAATCGAGGCTCAGGACTTGAACTTCTTGAAATAGGTCATGCCCATGGCTTCGCGCATGAGCCGCACGGTTTCCCGGCCTTCACGAGTGACGGCTTCCGTACCCCGGTCGATGATTTCTTCCACGAGTTTGGGCTTCGCCTCATATTCACGTCTTCTCTGACGAATGGGTTCGAGGAAATCGTTGACGGCACGAACGAGTCGCTGTTTGACCTCCACATCGCCGACCTGTCCCTTGCGGTAACGCTGTTTCAATTCCTCCACTTCATTTTTGTTCGCGTTAAAAGCATCGTGGTAAATAAACACCGGATTCCCTTCGACATGTCCCGGGTCGGTAGCACGAATTCTGGTAGGATCTGTGTACATGCTCTTAACTTTCCGGGTAACCGTCTCCTCATCATCCGACAAGAAGATGGCATTGTTCAAGCTTTTGCTCATCTTGGCTTTGCCATCGGTACCGACAAGGGTGGCCACGTCGCCGTACAACCCCTCCGGGATCGGGAAAACTTTGTCGTATGTCTGATTAAAACGTCTGGCGATCTCCCGACTCACTTCGATGTGGGATTCTTGATCTTTGCCAACCGGCACCAGATCGGCTCGGACAATCAGAATGTCTGCGGCCTGCAGAACCGGATAATTTAACAAGCCTGCAGATGGATTCTCAATCTCAAGATCGGCCATCATTTCTTTCAAAGTGGGCACGCGCTGCAACCGCGGCACGGTCACCAGCATGGAGAAAATGAGGAAAATCTCCGCGACTTCCGGCACCAGAGACTGAACGTAGATCGTCGTTCTTTCGGGATCAATGCCCACACTCAGGTAATCCAAAACCAGATGGCGGGTGTTTTGAGCAACCTCCTCGATGTGCGACTTCTCGAAGCGGGTGGTGAGCATGTGGTAGTCCGCCACCAGGAGAAATACATCATACTCGTTCTGCAATCGAACGCGGTTGGCCAGCGTACCGACGTAATGTCCGAGATGCAATTTACCCGTCGGACGATCTCCGGTTAGAATTCGCTTGCGTTTTCTGGTTTCTGCCATGGATTCGTCATTGGTAGGGGTGCAAGCTATTCTTTTTCCGCCTTAGCCTTGGCCGCTCTTTTCGCCCTGTCGCGACGGCGAGGCTTGACCTCTTCCTCTTGCACGGGTTCACGTTCCCACTGTTTTTCCACCACGGCTTCCAGGGTCCACTCCGGTGCAATTTCGTAGGCATCCTCAAAGGAAAACATCTCGATGGTCTCCCAGGGACAATATTTGGCGCACAACGTACAGCCGATGCACCTCGGCAAATCCACTTCTACCAATTTATGCACAGACGGGTTATCCGGATCAGGACCCGGGACAAGTTCGATACAATCCACGGGACAGAAATCGATGCAAACCTGGCATCCCGTGCATCCACCTTGATTTATCACGGCCAACTGTTTAGGCCGTCGTTTCACGCGTATTTCAGCAGCTTTTTGATATTTCGGATCGAGAAAAGGCATGAATTGTCACCTCCGAAGTGATTATTTTTCCAGTTTTGTTTTTAGTAGCTTGTACAGTTGCTGACCTTCTTCGTACAACTTTCTGCGCTGCTCAAAAATTTTGATTTCTTCCTCAAAATTCTCATCTTCCCAATAATCGCCATCCACGCTTTCTTTGTCTTGCTCAATCAACGCGCGCTGGCGCTTTTTCAAATCAAAGTAGGCCTGCTTCACATACTTAAAATCATTGATCAACTGACTTGCTTCCCCAATATCTTCCAGATTTTCTAAATTTTTATTTGACATGGTTCCGCCCTGTTTTTTTGCTAACTAAATATCTAAATATCCAAAATACAAAAAAACTGCCGAAAATACAAGGTTGATTTGGAGGAATGATTCTTTTTACCCCCAAGCTCATCGCCTAAGCCTTCTTACTGAGATCTACTCCCTGGTAATACTGCAAGTCAACGCCTTTTGTCGATTTCACAAAATATGTGATTTGCCCGACGTGGTAGGAAAAGTGCTCGACGACGTGCACCAAAATACTGATTCCCGATTCCTCAAATGCCTGAACCGGTCTCTTTTCCAGGAGTGTAGTTGGATCTAGTTCCCGCAGCACACGTCTCACTTCAGCCATGGTTTCCTCGAGGCGGCGCTCAAGCTGACCCATCGGAAGGGGCCCTTGTTCGGAGAATTCTTTGGAACGTTCGCGCGTGTCCTTAGCCCCGCCAAGGCCCGACATGATCCACTGTCTGACGTTTCCGCAAAGGTGAAGCACCAAATTGCCCACGCTGACGGTTTCGTCGTTGGGCCGAAACCAAATTTCATCTTCAGTTAACAACGAAAGACATTTTTTGAGGCGCGGCAAGGACTCGTCAAACAGCCTGCGTTCGCATTCGACGATCAAAACCTGTCCAAATGTTTGAACTTGTGAGTCTGTCATCTTCTCCCTTCAAAAGGGGACTTGTTGACGCTGTTCGTCTTATGTTGACACTGTTGCGACACTTCGGATGCGCTTACTTTTTAGTTCCGGCTCACGTTTTCAACCGACTTTCCACCATGATGCACGCATTGGCCAAATAATTGAACTGGTTTTCGTGCAGGAACGCCAGTACTTCCGGGTTTTCCGCGCCCGGCTGAACCCAAACGTTTGTGAGCCCCAACTCCAAGCATTTCCGGAGCACGTTGAGGGTGACATGCGGCGGAACCACAAAATTTACAATGGTCGGGGGGTCCGGGAGATCCTCAAGGCTGGCAGACGCCTTATCCCCATCTACCGTGTTTCGGTTTGGATTCACCGGATAGACTTTGAATCCTTTGCGTTTCAGGTCGCGGTAAATGACGCTGCCGTACTTGGCAGAATTGTCAGTGGCGCCAACCACCGCAATCGAGGTGTCCGGTTCGTCTAAGAGTGTGGCGATGTCTTTCATTTTGGTTCCTGAGGATTTGAAATGATCTCATGTAAGCTTTCAGTCCAAGAAAAACATTTTAGCCGGGTGGATTCCCGATTAAAGCATT
>JAABYK010000306.1:10488-13428 GCA_011775825.1 Candidatus Zhuqueibacterota bacterium
CACTTTCCCACTCCTTGACTTCATAGCGGTCGGTCAGTGGAAAATTCGGCGGTCGGGTTTTGTCGAGTCGCTCGTCAAATTGCACATGCGTGGCATAGCGCGGTTCGGTGGCCGACAACGATCCGGCGGTCATGCTTCCGTAGATGTACAATGTGTCTCCTCGGTTGCCACCGAGGTGGGGCACCCGGAAGCGTCCTTTCGCAAAAATAGCCGCATGAATATACAAATCGCCCGGCCCGGTAACTTCAGGCTCAGCGACTTCAATGTCTTTATCGCAGACTAAGCCCAGGTAATCATCAGAATCAGAGTCTATCTCAGGATAGGCGGCGTAACGCAAGTCGCCATCGATGACGATCTTCTCAGGCGAATACACCAGCACTTTGCCATTCACCGCACCCTTGATGTGCAGTTCTTTATGTTCACGACCGATGATGTAAAACGAATCTTCGGGCAATTGGCGACGCTGCGGTTTTTCAGGCGTGTCTTTCAGCTTCCATGTATACGACCCATCGGCCCGGAAGGTAATTTCGGTGTCCTCGCTGAGGATGTGTGAATGGCTGCGCGGAATGTTGGTTTGTTCCAAAAAAGGCAGAAAGCGCTTGGGCAAGCGAATTTCTTTGACGCCGGTTTCCAGTCCTCCAAGAAACACGGACTCGCGTTTGAAAAAGGGCAGAGACCCGCTGCTGCTGATTTCATACGACGAGGTCGTGACCTTGCCGTGAAACTTGGGCGCCACGCCAAAGCTGCTGCTGACATTGAACCTGGTGTTGGAATGAAAGCGTCCCTCCAAAACATCGTCGTGCACCGCCACCCGCGGGTCCCAGTAGTCCACAAATTGCGCGAAATTGGAAAACGCCAGCCGCTTCATGTGCATCTCTGTCGACAGGCTGTAGCCATCCTTGTGGGTGAGAATGTCGATGGCCACCTCATCGATGTCGGTTTCCGATTGACCCGGAAGATGGCGAAATCTGGCCGAGTACACCTTGCCGTCGTGTTCCCACACCACCAGCGAATCAGCCCATTCATTGCGGTTGAACTTTTCCGACCATTTCCTCAGCTTTTTGTAAAGCATCTCGCGCTGCTCGTTGGTCATGGCCAGCTTCGCGGGAATCCGATTGGGCGCAAGCGCGGCCCTGCTGGGAAGAGACAGCGAGCTTGGCGTCACGGTGGTCACTTCATAGCGATTGGCAAGCCTCGATCGGATGTCGGCTTCGGGGACGTAACTCGGTTCGGCGGCCTCCGTGAACGTGGCTTTGTCAGGAACCAGCTCATTCGGTTCCGGCGTCGCATTTGCCAGCGGTTGTTTCGGAGCTGACGGTTCCGGACTTTCGAACCCATCCGGTTTGGTGGTTTCCAGCTCTCCGCGGCCCTCTTTTGGTTTATCCACCTTGGCGGCTTTGGTCTCGGACTGCATTTCACCCGCATGCTGCACCTCCTCGGTGGGCGAAAACACGAAATCAAACACCAGGGGCGGTTTGTAAAAACTCGGCGTGTCAAAGAGACCGACCACAAAACCGAAAACGGATAGCAGAAGCAGGTGGAGACCCACCGAAAGGATGACAGACTTTGAAAACGGGGACGGTTTTTCAAGCAGGCCCGCAATCACGTCCCGGGCCTGCCGAACAAACGACTTCATCACGATTACTTCATTTCCTCACAATCGTACGCCGGCAACAAATCGCTGGCAGTGATATTGGTCAGTTCCAACTTGCGCGTTTCCGAGTAAAAAGAAAACGCCGGTTCGAGCTTGTCTTCTTTCTTGTCCTTTTTCTTTTTGCCAAACAAGCCTTTCGCCAATCCGCCCAGTTTGCCCTGCACGTCGGACATATCCTTCACCCCTTCTTCCTCCTGGCCTTCTGACATTTCGCCCGATTTCGGAGTGGAGCGCACGGGATAATATTTGCCGTCGATCACGATAGGATAATAGCCTTCGAGTTGCTTCATCTCGTCGCCCACATCTTCATAATCGGGAACCGCCGCGCTGCCGCCTTGCACCTGTTGCAACATGTCAAACCACTTGCCGCCCAACAGGCTTTCTTTCATCTCGTTTAGCTGGACATCCACGCCGAGCTTTTCCATGTACTTTTGATTGAAATCCATTTCGATTTGCTGCGCTTGTTGGATGTCGTCGCTCAGCGGCGTCATGCGGGCGATGATGGACATGCTGTCGGTGCCGGTTTGCCCGGTCTGCTTGTTTTGCCAGCGCGTGTAGGCGTCGATCCAGAATTTCTCCGAATCAAACCCGTTGACTTTCTTGGATTCATCCATGTTTTGCACGCGGAACACGGTTTCGATAATTTCGATCTGGCTGCTGTCCTGAAGCTCACTGTATTTTTCGCGCTCTTGCTGCCACGACTGCATGGCCTCTTTCGCTCTGTTCATGGCCACCTCAACCGAGTCGCTCATCTTCACGATAGGCCGAACCCGGCATTTCTTGTCTTTGGTATCGACCTGGTAGACCTTTTCTTCCGCCAGGTTGAGCACTTCGGCGGTCTCGCCCGATTTTGCGAAAAACTTCCCGGCCAACTTGCCGGTCAAACCTTTGCCTTTAAACTCGGCATCCGACTCCGTGCGTTTGACGTCGCCCGTCATTTTGACCACTTCTTCCGCCAAATACGTGCCAAATCCGAAGGTCACTTTGGTCCTGGTTTGCTTTTTGAGACCCTGCGCATTGGCAAGTCCGAATTGAACTGAAATCAGGAAAGCGCATAAGATGAATGTGATCGCTTTTTTACTCATCGAAATCCTCCTCAATTTGTAAGTACAATTTTAGTTGGGAAAATAATCCTTTTGGGTGTAAAATGCAAGCGCTTTTGGGCTGAACGTCTTCTCTGGATTTAGGTTTCTTACGTCAATTCCAATGAGCTGCGTAGACAATAAGTATTGGCCTGTGCAGCATGGCCTGTCCAGCTTGCGATACGTTGTTCAAAATTTGGGGGC
>JAABYK010000622.1:0-11247 GCA_011775825.1 Candidatus Zhuqueibacterota bacterium
TTGCTGTGCAACTGCCGAAAGCGCTTGATATCGTCGATTGTGATGTCGTAGCCATTGATGTGGAGCGTGCTGTAAAGCAACATCGACGCATGGCCGATGGAAAGCACGAAGCGGTCTCGATTGGACCAATCGGGATTGAGCGGATTGTGTTGGATAAATCTGTCCCATAAAATATAGGCCACAGGCGCCAGCGCCATGGCCGTGCCCGGATGCCCTGAAGTCGCTTTCTGAACGGCATCCATCGACAAAGTGCGAATGGTATTAATACATAACTGGTCGATGGACTTCGTTTCCCTCTCCTTTCCTTCCATTTTAACCTCCCAAGTGATTGCTTCTTATAAATGTCTGACCGAAAACTCTAACTATAGTAGTCATTGCGAGGCGTTTTTTGCCGAAGCAATCTCCTGCCGTGGCTAATAAGGAGATTGCTTCGCTGAGAAGCGCTCGCAATGACACAAAAAATCGAGTTTCGTTCAGACTAATTAATTAAGAAAGCAAACTAATTTTGTAAAAGTTGGATAAACCTGCATTATTCAACGCCAGAGCGACGTCGGAGATGGAAGGCTGAAGCGAACCCGCGATGAGTTCCTGGCGATTTCCTGGCGTTCTTTACAATAACCTTTCGAATCTGTTTTTCCAAAAGAAATCAAATGAACTCTCTTTCCAACGACAAACGCCGCTTTGTCAAAGTTCTTTGGCAATGTGCGCCGCACCGAGCAGCGCGACGTAATCATCCCGTATCATATAAAAGGACGTGTTCTCAACAACCGGGGTCAATCTTCCTTTGTTCAAATATGATGTTACCACGCTGCCTTCAGATAGTTTTTTGATGATTTTCGGCGGGATACCGCCGCCCAAATACACGCCGCCACGGGTGAGTAATGTCAGTACGAGATTCCCGGCCTGCGCTCCCAAGACTGAGACAAAAATGTCCAGTGCTTTGGCCGTTATATCAAACTCCCCGGTTTGACCCGTGGACGAAATAACTGCAGCGGGATCTTCATTTTGAAGTCGTTCTTCCAATTTCTGAGGTACGGAAATATGTCCTTTGTCCCTGAGGAAGGAGTAAATATTCACCAGACCCGGTCCGCACAAAACACGCTCAAAACTCACGCGATCGAATTTGCTTCTCAGATATTGCAACAACTCGACTTCGATGTCTGTAGTTGGCGCAAAATCAACGTGCCCCCCCTCGGAAGCGTGCACGTAGTACTTTCCGGCATGTGAGTACAAAAACGCTTCACCAAGGCCTGTGCCCGGAGCAAGCACAGCACGCGGTGCGTCTTCATCCGCCTTGGCTCTGCCTTCATAAAGGATGTGAAGTTCATCCTCCGAAAGATACGGCACGGCCGCAGTCGTGGCAACCAGATCATTGACGAGTTTTACCTTTTTCAAATCAGTTGCCTCGGCAATCGCGTCTTCCTTCAATGTCCAGGGCAGATTCGTCATTTTGGCTTCGCCATTCTGCACCGGGCCCGGCACACCGAAGCAGGCATTCTGCACGGTGGACTTCCGGGCGCTCAGAAATGTATTCACGATATCCGACACCCCTTCGAAATCGCGGCTGGCAAATGTCTCGGTATCACACCGAACCAATGATTCTTCTTGTTCTTCATAAAGCGCCAAACGCGTCTTTGTGCCGCCAACATCACCAACTAAAATCATGGCTGTTTTCCTTTTTGCATGGGATTAAATTATACCTACGAACTACATATGAGAAACTCAGGTTAACTGTTTCAGTGCAATCACAAAATCATCCGCAAACGGCGAAAGATAGTTCACGCCAATTCGTCTAAAGGTCGCATCGGGAATGCCAATGTCTGCAAGAAATAGCTCTCCCGTCATCTCTGATCGAAGGCCGGTTTTTGGCAAGGCCAAAGTCATAGTCCAATTGGCATTAATACATTCGCCGGGGGCTTCTCCGGTTGTGGCCTTCACTCCGGAAGGGACATCGAGTGATAGAATCTCAGCACCTGATTGGTTCGCCCACTGAATGCGCTCAGACACGTAATTCCATGGCGCTGATTGCAGACCGTAACCGATTAGCGCATCCAGGATCAGGTCCACCGGTTTTGGTTGCAAAGTTACAAAATCCACCTCTGTCCCGCAAGTAATTTGAAACGTCTTGCGCTGAAAAGCCGGAACCTCTCCCAGACCTTCGGGTTTCGTGAGGCACAAGCTAACGTTAGCTTTCCGGTTGGCAAGATGACGGCCGGCACAAATACCGCCACCGCTTCCGGCAAGCACAGCTATTCGGGCACTTTGCCAGCTTCTTCCCAGAAACCGCATGGCTAACGATGCTAAATTTCGACCCGCGTTTTCCATCATTTGAAACAGATTGGGGCCGGTTTCTTCTACCGCGATGCGATCGATCTCGCGCATTTGCTTGCTGTAACGGCTGGTACTTCAATACCTTCGCTGGTTAAAAAGCGCGGAGCCGGTTTGAAAGTCATGTCTTAGTGCTCCAATTTAGATTTAGTGAAAGGATTGAGATTTAGCATGCTGATCGGCTGTGTTTATGTTGGGCGAGAAACGTAGCTCATGCGTGCCGGCTGTTCTCCGGCTGCTTGAGCCAGTAGCGAATCCCTTTGCCCGCAAGCGGCTCGTCCTCGAATCTCGGAATGACATGCAGGTGTACGTGAAAGATCTCCTGCCCGGCCACGCTGCCGGCATTCCATCCGACGCTATACCCCTGTGGATGATACCTGGAATCCAGCTCCTGTTTCGCTTGCTTCAGAAGGGAGAAGGTCGCAGCCCACTCTTCATCGGTTAAGTCGAAGACGGTTTCTCTGTGCTGCCTCGGGACGATAATGCCGGAACCAATAAGGACCTCTTGTGGCTGTTGCAGAAAACGGCAGTGCTCGTTCTCCAGTACGATCTGTTGGTCTTGGTGTTTTTCAGGATAGCAGAAGGGGCACATGGCGTTTACTTACTTAGTTGGTCTAGCTGTTGATCTGAAAGTTAAAAGGTATAAGGTATAGGGAAATAAGGNNATCGAGACGATTGCGCTACGTTAATTCAACACCGCTTCTCCTCTCTCATTGCTGGTCACCTTCACGGGTTGCATGCCGCCTGTTTGCGCTTGCTTGCCGAAACTGAGTGTATCCATGGGGCACACCGTGACGCAAATGCCGCAGCCGATACAGGAACTGGTCTCGTTATCCAGAACCTGCTGTTTGAGCGCATAGCTCATGACGTCGATACCGACTTGACAATTGCGCGAACATTCGTAGCAAGCGATGCACTTGTCGTTGGCCTCTATCTTAAATTTCCCCACCTTCAGCTTGGTGAACAGTTTCGACTCCAGTTGCATCAGTTTCGCAAGCGGACACCAGTATCGACACCAGACTTTGCCGCCAAGAAAGGGATACAAGGTCACCGGTAATATGCCTACCAGCCAAACGTCAGCAAAAATCCGATAGATGCCGACTCCCAAATCTGCTGCACCCGTAACGGCATTAACAATGTCTTTTCCCAGAACTAAGATGGTGACCATCACCGCGAAAATCAAAACGGCGAAATTCATCCACTCCCATTTAATAGACGCCTTTCCTTTAGGCGCCAGATGTCGCCAGCGATCTCCGAAGGTCTCCGCCAGACCGCCACAGCCACATATCCAGGAACAATAGCGTTTGCCATGAAAGAGCACGAAAATCGGAATGATCACGAAAGTCAGGATGATGCCCCAGACCACCCAAATCTGATGCGGATTGTAGAAAAAGGTGTAAAAGAACAGCGGCCACGCATAAACGATGCCGTAACTCCGCCAAGCCTGATCGGCGAACGTTGGATCCGTGGCTAGTTTTTCTCCAATCCACTGATTCTGTACGGCCATCTGAAACAGAAATTCCGGAATTAAGAAAAAGAACACCCACTGGAAACTGAGCAGACTCACAAAGCGCCAGATTTGGAATTTGTCTTTGCGGTGCAAGCCCCATCTTTTAAGGGCCTGCAAACCGAAAACCGTCATCAAAGTGGTGTAAAGCACCGTATACCAGAACGACCACGGACGGTCGAAGACCGACAGGAGTTGGTACCCCCAATCTTTATAAGGCCAAAATTCCTGTCCCTTGCCGACTTTGACACCGTAAACTGTATACCACACAAAAAAGGACAATCCCAGCCAGGCAAAACGATCCCCTTTGCGACCAAACTGAATTAAGCCAATTAAACCGGCTGCCCACAGCAGAATTCCAAACCAACTCGGAATCAATGACAGCTCTATCCCGAGCAAGGAAGGCTGTGCCCCGAATCTGACTCCAAAAATCCAAAGGCCGACGAACCCCAAAAGGGTAAGCGCTGCCGAACGCAGGAGGCTGCCTTGCCACTCATTTTCCATTTTGAGGCCCATGGATTTGAGAAATTTTCTTGGCACTTCAGCGCCAATCAGCACAAAGGCATGCTTGTACGGCACTTGTCGCGTCTTCTGTGAGCCGCCTTGGTTAATCGTCAATGTGGCTTCATTCTCTCCAAACTCCGTGACATTAGAATGCAGAATGGGCTCGATTTTCTTGGCCGCGATTTGTTCATTCAACTTGCGTTCGTTGTCTTTAAAGATTCGTGAGAACTCACCGCGGCGATACGACAGGTAGACCTTGTTTTCTTCACTCAGTGTGATGGCTGCCTCGATGGCGCTGTTTCCGCCTCCAACCACGAGAACCTCTTCGTCCTTGTATTTGCGAGGCGAGTAGAGACGATGATACACATGCTCCTGATCTTCACCAGGGACATCGAGTTTTCGCGGGTTCCCTCTCTGGCCCGTAGCCAGTACAACCCGTTTGCTGCGATATTCGCTTTTGTCCGTGGCAAGATGAAACAAGCCATCCTGCTTTTGGCAACTGGTTACACCTTCTTGTGTATGAATGTTGAGTTCATTGTCGTTTATGATTTGATGCCACCGTTTAATCAAGTCCTCTTTGGTAGCACCATCGAGCCAAAGTTTGCCTTTTGCAGGTTGGTCCTCAGGTTCCGCGTAGACCCATTTTCCTTCAGGAAAATTTTCAACGGTGTTCGCAATTTTTTCTTTTTCAAGCAAGAGGTAACGCAAGCCACGCTCTCTGGCTTGCAGAGCGGCGTTAAGGCCAGCAGCGCCGGCCCCAATAATAATGACGTCATAAAGATCGCTCTCATCGTCACCAGTACTGGTAAGATGAGACGCAATATGTTCGATGACATCGTGACCCTGCGTCATGGCATATTTGATGACCGGAGCCCCGGCGAGATCACCAATTATATACAAGCCCGGTAAGTTACTTTCGTTGTTTTTCTTCAAATAAGGTCGTTCGTTGTGACTGCTGCCGGAATGCAGAATGTCGGTAATACGCCGTTTTATTTTGTGTGACAAAGCGCTTATTTTTTTTGACATGATTCTATTCCTGTGATCTTATCCAGACTTCACTGTCTGCAAGAGTCCTGACCGATTACCAGGTTGTCCGAAACCGTAGTATAATTCAAACAACCTTCCCAGTTGAATATTTCATTCTTTTGAAGAACGACATCCAATATGGCGACCGTTCACAGCGTTTGAATTTGCACCGACCATCACGCCGTCCGGGAAACTTCTGAATCAGTAGCGGGCGTGAGTTTGGCTCCGCATTCCAGGCAATGTTTTGCGGATGGATGATTTGTGTTACTGCATTTCGGGCAGGGGACCGGAGCTTTCGTGGATGGTACTTTGACCAAGCCGTGCGGTATCTCTTCTCTCCTGACCTCAGCAGAGCGGGTCAAAACATAAATATATCCGAATACACTGAAAAACAGACCGATAAAAAAATATCGTATAGGCGGCAAGCCCTTGGAAACAGCAGTGTAGCCGCTGAACCCACTAAATATCAAAGCAATTAAAACATACAGTCCGAACAGAAACCAGCCGAGACTAATGCCGCCCTGAGCCACACCTTCCGGGGCCTCCAGGTTTTCCTGAAACAAGGCGCTTTTTGGTTGGAGCTTAGCAAAATAGTAGGCTTTATTGTTTAGAAACGAATCGACCATGGTTTGATTTAGAGGCACACGTCTGCCCCTTACGATCAAAACCACGTCCTCCTCGGTGAGTTGCACACCGCAAACAATGCAGCGTTCGCCTTTTTTGGGTTCGACGGATTTATATTGGCTTATTTGTGATTTTTCTTGACCGGAAGTTGCTGAGACGAGAAGGAAAGCAGCAAGAAAACAAGTAAACGAGGGCTTGGTTAATGCGATCATCTCTCCTCCAATCCCCAAATAGTGTGGAACTATATTAAATTAAATATAAAGATTTGTTGTACACAACACAACAAATAATTTCATAGCACGGTTCTTTTGAACCCAAGAAATAAGTCCGTTCAGAGTTAAATTTTTACACCAAAGCCACAAAGATTGCAAAAGAACGTCCGAGATTTTTAATTGGGAATCTCGTGCGGAAATCGAGGAGATTCCAGGACAGAGACTACCGGAATGACGTAGTCCTTTCCGTTTTCAGTCAACCCTTAAATAGGGCTTATAATCATGTCAAAATAAAAAATGCCACTTGAGAGTGATTCTCAAGTGGCATAATACTCAATCAATTGGATCTCGAGTTTCCTGTAGAAAAACTCTCATTGTTGAGATTTCAACAACGTCCCTATTTCGGCAGTCTAGTAGATACCTCCGTGGTTGGGCGTGCAGACTCCGCCGCCGCCAAAGATAACCTGTATCCCACTGCCGTTATCATATCCGGCCTCACTACCAAGCCCCGATCCAAACACATCTGAATTGGGTCCTCGACCGTGGACCGGGGTCAGGCTACTTGCAGAGTCCGAAGCCACGTTTTGCGTCACAAAATTAAAGGACTCTCTAAGTTGACTTAAACTTGCCAAAGACGCTGAAACAATGGCTTCTCTGTTCGCGGCATTCGTAGCCGAGGAACTTCCGCCACCGTTCGACTTGGACTCTATTCCAGGCGCAGGGAGATCCTGAGGGTTCTTGCCGTCTACCTGACCCGCAAGATCGGACCGCACGGTTTCGGTTATTAAATCAAATTCGATACTATGTGATTCCTTCGGGGGCACGACATAAACCGTCCCACTCAGGAAATAGGCTAAAGCCGTACCGGCAAGTATATGCAAAATTATTGAAACCCCAATCGCATCTCGGGTTTTTATACCTTTTCGAAATGGCTTGAGAATAACGTTATAGAAACGCTCTTTATTAGATTTCCGTTTTTCAGGCATAACAGCTCCTTCCGCTTGAATGCTTTTTGTCACTTCTTTTTAGCTCTTTCTACCTTATTCAACCTTGAAAACCGGCTATTCATTCCGATTAATTTCGATTTTTTGTTAGCGCAGTATTCGGCAATCCGAACATGTCAAAAAAATGCCCACAGATTGCAAACAACCTGTAGGCATAGTGAGGGTGAGATAGAGACCGAGTCTTTCGAGGTTTAGCCGTACATTAAGATAACCACAAAGTGGATTTACTCCTTACTCCTTTAATTACCGCCATCACCACAAAATACAGATAAGCGCCTAAAATATTCCAACCTAGACGACATCGAATGGGCCTTTGTCGGGGTAAAGATTGACTCTACATCGCTTGACTAGGTTAACACCTAATAATCGAACCCGATTGAGAAAAAGGTGCCGGGGCCGTCTGTAGCGATTGGAAAATCCCATCGCAAGCGGAAAATCCCACCCAAACTCAATCGAACTCCAAAACCGAAAGCGGTGTCGATGTCGTTAAATTCGAAATCATTATCAAACCAGGCATGAGCTGCATCGAAAAATGCAACGGCGCTTAAGAAATCATATTCAATGGGTGCGAATGGCAGCAAGGGAAATCTGAACTCAGAATTGTGGAAAAACGTGCGGGTGCCAAAAAGCTCACCGAAGTCCTGTCCTCTGAAGGTCAAGGGGCCACCGATCCGAAACAAACGCTGATTGTCGCCAAAACTGCCACCTGCAACCAGACGAAACGCATATGAGTATCGCGGGATTTTTATCGGGATGTATTTTCTGTAATCCAATATCAGGTTCGTAAACTCCAGATCCCCAACTGCCTGAGTTGCGGTTAACCGGGCTCGAGTGCCTGAAACGGGAGCATAAATTCCGAAGAACGACGTGTCATGAACCAAAGCGCCTCGTACACTCCCAAATAGGGCAGTGCCAAGATCCCGGTCTTGAGTGTCGAACGTAACGAAGCTAAAATTCACCACATCTTCTTCCACAAACGTCAGGTCACCGCCAAACTCAAATCTCGTAAAGGATGAAAACGGCAACGAAGCATCCGCGGCCACACCTCGAAAGACCTGGCTCACAAATCCACCGGAATCTGCAGCCGTAAATAAGCCAAAGTCGTTGCGAAACTGAAAGCCCGTAAAGGCGTAATCGACGCGGTGCTTCTGATTCAGATACGATGCAATAATCGTGGATTCCGTAGGATCGCCAAACAATGCTGCCTGAATAATTAAGTTTTTGTCGCCAAGCATGTCACTAAAGATCAAGGCAGTTTGTCCGGCAAACCCGACATTCGTTGCAAATCCGCCACCGCCAAAGACGGCATCCAAAGACAACGACGAATCGTAGTCCTTTACCTGGCTTTCGGAGCTGTCCGGCAACTCATAACTCAAATATTTCTCATTGGGATCCCGCAATTTTTCCAAATATTGGATAGACGGCAACTCGATTCTTTTCTCCTGTTCTCGGTAGTCAGGTATTTGGAAAATATTCCAGCCCGCATTCCAGAATGCGCTGAAGACCAACTGGCCGGTCTCTGGCGCCAGGCTAATGGCAGGACTCTGACCGATAATCCCGGACAAGCCTGTGATAAAATCGGTGATTTGATAGATTTCCCGAGACTCCAGATCAATCGAATACGCGTTGGGAATATTTGTCATGTCCGATACGAAGATGATGCGCTCGCCGTTCTTTGACCAAACGGGATTGATGTGGTTGCCTCCCCTTTGGGTCAGCAAGTCGACCTTCCGTGTTTCCAAATCCATCATGGCAATATTGTAATTGCCGAATATCAGGTCGTCCACATTCGTGTTCGGTCCACGATCGGTGGTAAAAGCGATTCTCTTTCCGTCGGGCGACCATTGCGGATGGAGATAGGCGTAGCGATCATCGGTCAATCGGACGAGATTCGAGCCATCTTCGTTGACAATATACAAGTCGGTCATGCCGCCGGAAAGGCCCGAAAAAACCAGGCGTTTGCCATCAGGCGACCAACTTGGGGCCACCAAGCCCGTCAAATCTTTGAATTGCAGCTTTTTGATCACATCCTGTTTTCGGGCATCTACAATGTAGATAGCATCATTGGCGCCGGCCTTTGAGACAAAAGAGAATTTCGAACCATCCGGCGACCAATTCATGGAGGTATCGAAATATCTTAAGGTATGAAAACTCTCGCTCGAACCGCTCTCTACGATTTCATCGATATCGTCCTTATCGTCCAAAGTTTTCAGCAAGACACTGAGTTTAAAATCTTTGTCCCCGACGTAAGCCAATTGACGACCATCCGGTGAAATCGCGGGCACAATGTTGAGCCTTGAAAAACGGCCTCTGTGCTTGGTAAGCTGTTCGGCCACTTCCACCGGCTTTTCCAAAACGACGTCCTCGGGTAAATAGCGGACCTGAGCATCCTCATGCCAGCGTTTGGAGAGTTCCGCCAGGTCTAACCCCGTATGCGCCTTAAACGCGCGGTTCAGATCGCCGGTCGCGCGTGCGGTCTTAAAGATCCGTCCCACTACTTTCTTGCCGTAACGCTCGCCCACGTAGTACCAAATCGCCTGGCCCATTCGGTAGACTCGAATATCAAAGACCTGAGCCATCTCCGGAATCGATAGCAACTGACTGTTCAAGACGGCATCTCGCATCCACATCCGTGTGATGTTGTCCATACCAACCGACAGATATTCTGCCATCCCCTCTACAAACCAAAGCGGCGGATTGAAGCGGCGCACCACCTGACCGGGATTATCCGCCAACATGATATCAAACTGAAATGCGTGCACCAACTCATGAGTCAGAACGTGGATGAACTGCGCATAGGAACCGGTAATGGGCAAAATCACGCGTCCCTTAAACGATTCGGTCACACCTTGCGTCCCCTCACTGATGAAACCCTGGATGGCATTGGTTTGCTGAAAATCATTATGGGAGGCATACAGCAAAATGGGTATCTTCTTCTTGAATTGATAATCCAGTACTTCACTCAGGTACGCGTAGGAACGCTCGGCGATGCGAGCCGCATCCATGGCTGCCTGACGCTCGCTCTCGTAAAAATACACATTAAAATGCTCGGTTTTGATGATTGACCAGTCAAATGTTTTGTACTGGACTTTGTTCTTACCAAAGCCGAAAATGTCCCCAAAAGCAAATTGAGCAAACGAATTGGACGCAAAAAAAATGAGAAATAGCAATGTCAAAATGGATGCCGATTTCTTGCTCCCAATCATTTCACTCGACAGAGTAGGGTTGAAACGATTAGGCATATTTACTCCTTTCCNNTCTCCTCAGGATTGGCAATGTAAAAATAGCTGGACCGATGTGCCGTCTGTTCGCTATCCAAATCTCGCGCGCTCACCTGCAGTTTGTACATTCCGGCCTCAAGCTCCGCAACAGATATCTCGAAATTGAGAACACACGTATCGCCCGGTTTTTGACATCGACGCAGATTCCTGCGCATTTCTTCTCCTTCTTTATTCAAGATCGAATAGCCAATTAGCACATGCTTGTTTGCTCCGTCTCGTTCGTATCGAAGATTATACAGCTCCGAGTACACATATAAAACAGGTGTCTTAGGATCAACTATTCCATAAACATTCGGGATGACCGTTCGACCATTTTTGACCAGCATAGTTTCCTGACTTGCTGGCTTAATCATGTTGGCGATTTGCAAATCGCTGAACATCAGTTTTGAGACGTGGTAATCGGGTACGCCGAGCTCTTTTTCAAACTC
Organism: Candidatus Zhuqueibacterota bacterium; assembly: GCA_011775825.1. Lineage (GTDB taxonomy): Bacteria > Zhuqueibacterota > Zhuqueibacteria > Oceanimicrobiales > Oceanimicrobiaceae > JAABYK01. Next base: position 10,915 of record JAABYK010000622.1, read on the forward strand.
GCCTTGCTTTCGTGTCTCTAAGTCCTTTAACGTTATTCTTGCAGTATAGTATCCCGGCTCCACTAAAAAAGCCGCTCGAACCAGATGCGGTGGCCGAGCAAGATCAATCTCGTCAAACGTCTCCACGGTCATGGAATCCACGAAGACAGTAGAAGCTATCTCATTTTGGGATAAGTCGCGGAGGGTAATGGTCAGCTCATAACTGGCAAAAAATCCCTTGTTATATTTTACGAACTGAAAATCGGTTGGTATACTGCAGAATATTTCCAACAGAGTTTCATCGCTCCCCGGGCTATTCTTGAAACTGAGAAAATCAAAGCCATAAATGGGTCG
>JAABYK010000622.1:11288-14549 GCA_011775825.1 Candidatus Zhuqueibacterota bacterium
AGTTTGGTACAACATTTGGCACGCTCCTTTCTCTTTGGTTTAGAAACTACAATTTCTTTCTACGAAATTTTCACTATATGTTGTCTAGAAATTAAAAAAGGCGTGCCAAACCAAAAAGCCACCTGAGTCACTGGCTCAAATGGGCCTAATCTCAATTGAGTTGACTGAATAAGGCGTGATACTCGGCTTCTCAATTTATAAAGCTAGCCAAAAAGAAGCATTTTTTGGAGACGGTTGCCTTTACACTTACAGATCGAGAACCATAATGGGGGTGAGAATATTCGAAACCTTCATCTAATTGGCTTTACTCAGCCACTCGTTTCCAACACCTCCTTTAAAACCACGGCGCTATTGCGCACTTCATCCTTCGCTGCAAACACAAACGTGACGTCGCTTTCTGAAACTTTTTTCTCCAACTCCTCGAGCAGATGGGTCTTTTCTGCAAGCTCGGCTTTGTAGCGAGCCTTAAATTCGGGCCACTTTTCCGGATCGTGATCGTACCATTTACGCAGGTCTGTGCTCGGGGCAATCTCTTTCATCCAAACGTCTACTTGTGCTTTTTCTTTGGACAATCCGCGCGGCCAGAGCCTTTCCACCAGGATTCTTGCACCATCGTGGTCAGCAGGGGCCTCGTAAACTCGCTTTAGCTTGATCATGAAATGGACTCCTTACTTTAAGATAATCTTAACTCTTTAATAAACAACATACTAAAAAATCACCCGTTTGTCAAGATTACGCTTTTTCTGTTTGCGATATTGCTGGGAATTGCTAAATTAATCTTGCACTAATGCCTTAAACTTTACTAAACTTTGGAAGTTTAGTAAAGTTGTTATACTGGATCCTCTAATATTTGGCGAGACAATAATGCGATTCAGAGCGCTGCTTTTTCTTGGCATTACATTCATTGTTGCTTCTGAGGCCTTCGGTCAGTTCAGTGAATCGGATCTGCGCATATTCGGTTATTTTCAAAACACATTTATCCATCAAACAGAGTTCATCGACAGTCCGGAGGAGAACTCTTTTAGCGTTCAGCAGCTCAATCTATTTTTCCAAAAGGATCTAGCTCGTCATTGGCGAACTTTCGTTAATTTTGAACTTCTCAACAATTTCTCATCGAGTCGGCAATGGGGAGCCTTTAATCTTGAAGAAGCCTGGGTACGGTATCGCTCCAACGAAAAGTTCAACCTCAAAATGGGGCTCCATATCCCCATATTTAACCATCTGAACACCATCAAAAATCGTACGCCGCTTCTACCTTATGTCATTCGTCCTTTGGTCTATGAAACATCGTTTAGTGAGTTCATTGCTGTGGAGGAGTTTACACCGGCCCGAGCCTTTGTGCAAGCGTACGGTTTTTTGACCTTGAACAAAGTTAAACTTGACTACGCGCTTTATCTTGGCAACAGTCCAAATATAAACAGCCGCAGTAGCTTGGGCCAAACGGGTGTGGATACCACCAATACCTTTCTGATCGGGGGGCGGCTCGGAATTCGCTACGGGGAGCTAAAGGTCGGTCTCTCCGCGACCCGGGACAACACCAATATTCTTCAGGATGCGGGACGATTCTTGGGCGGACCAGCAAATAGATTTGAGGAAATTCCAAGGGTTCGTTTTGGCGGAGACTTGTCGTATCATCTTGGCAAGTTCTCCCTTGAGAGTGAATTCATCATCGTTAACTACTATGATGACACGCCTGAAATTATTATCGACAAAGAGTTCTACTATGCGACATTGGGGTATCAAGTGACCGAGCAACTGTTTGTCTACGGCAGTTACTGGCTGTCGGAAGAGGATTTCACCCAAATCTTCGATACGATTTTGGCCACAGGTATGAACGACATCAAAGTGCCGACCGTCGGAGTCGCATTCAATATCAACGATAGGATACGATTCAAAGGCCAATTTGCGCCCGTTGATTTTGAATTGGACACGGATGCTAAGGTTTTCGAATTGGCAAACCTACGAAATCAAGAGTTCAATCACTACTCGGTGGCTGTTTCCATTTTCTTTTAGCTGGAATGGTGCGATGAGATCAACAATTTTGGCTCTTTTGATTTTTGTGTGGACACCTTGCGCCTCTTCCCAAGTTGCGGTGATTGCGCACAAATCCGTACCGATGGATACAATAAAAAAGTCCGAGTTACTGGATTTCTACATAGGCGATATTAAGCGATGGAGCAACGATAAGCCAGTCATTGTTTTGGATTTAAAATCCCAGTGCGAAGCAAAAGACCTGTTTTACGATTATTTGGGGAAGAGTCCTTCGCGCATGAAATCCCTCTGGCTGAAGAAGATGCTTTCCGGAGAAGGCGATCCACCGGAGTCTCTCGAATCCGAAGACGAGATGTTAAAAAAGGTCGCCTCCACGTCTGGAGCCATTGGATTTGTGAGCAAGCCAAAAATAAGCAACAAGGTAAAGACCTTACTTGTCATTGAAAAAGAAAAGAAGAAGTAACACGCCTTTCCAGCCTACGTATCATTGCACCAGAGTAATTTCATTATTTCACGAATCTAAAAACAAAAAATGAAATGCGATTTAAAGACCTGAAACTCGGGACCAAACAGAGGATCGGTTTTGGCATTATTCTCATCTTGATGGCTGGCGTCAATATTTTCTCGCTCTACAATATGGCGAACATCAAGAAGGAAATTGACGACGTCACCCAAAACTGGCTTCCAAGAGCCATCGCCATCTCTGACATTAATCTGACTTCCTCTGAATTACGTCGAACACAATTACAAACGGCTCTGGCCACAGACGAGACCGCCCGGCAAACGCTCAATTTGATGACCGTCGAGCAGCTCACGAAAATCGAGGAGAACCAGGACATATACAAGGAACTCAGAGCCGTTTCAGAGCAACACGGCCTTTACTCAGAGGAGGAGGCCAAACTTTACGCTAAATTTGATCAGGAATGGGAATCCTATCTCGATCTGAGCATTGCTTTCTTCAAACATATCCGCAACAATGAAAATGAACAGGCCATTGAAATACTCAACGGCAAAGCCCAGGAGGTATTTGAAGATTTCAGCAAGGATCTGGTTGAACTTGTGAATGTGAACAAACACGACTCCTTCCACGCAGCGGAACGGGCGGAAAACACCTACAAAGCAACATTAAACATCAGCATTGGTATTCTGCTTGGGTCGGTCATTTTGTCTGCTTTTGTCGCTGCCGGATTGGTCCGGTTTATTACGGTGCCTGTGGAGCAACTTGAAAAGGCGGCGGGAAAGGTGGCCGAAGGAGATTTGAATGTGCAG
>JAABYK010000622.1:14555-17756 GCA_011775825.1 Candidatus Zhuqueibacterota bacterium
ACGCGAAAATAAAAACCGAGCGACAGGCACATAAGCTTAAAGCTCAGAACAAAGAGCTTGCTCGCGCCATGAGGGAACTGAGAAACACCCAGGAACAACTCATGATGAAGGAAAAGATGGCGGCACTCGGCGACCTGGTAGCCGGGTTGGCCCATGAAATCAACAACCCGATAGGTGCGATGAACAGCTCTGCAGATGTATGCGCACGCTGTATACGGAAAATCGAACACACCATCAATCAAAGCAAATCCATATCGAAAGACAGTGGCGAGGCACTGGCCAGCTCACTCACGACGCTCAGAAACAATATTGACGTCACCTTGATGGCCGGCGATCGCATCGCCACCATTGTCAAAAGTTTAAGAAATTTTGCACGGCTCGATGAGGCCGAATATCAGAGGGCGGACATCCGCGAAGGCATCGACAGCAGCCTGACCCTGCTCGAATCTGAATTTCAAGAACGCATCTCGGTAATCAAGGAGTATCATGACATCCCTAAGATTCCTTGCTATCCTGGACAACTCAACCAGGTTTTCATGAGTCTCTTGAGGAACGCTTCCCAATCCATTACAGACTCCGGCACCATCAAAATAAGAATGTTCACTCAAAATGGTGATGTGCATGTTGAATTCTCAGACAACGGCAAAGGCATTCCAGCTAACAGATTGAAGAGATTATTCGATTTCGGGTTTTCCGAAGAGGGTTCGCGTGTGAAGATGACTTCGGGTCTATCGACGGCCTACCATATCATCCAAAAACACAATGGAGAAATAAGAGTAACGAGCAAGGTTGGGAAAGGCAGCACGTTCTTAGTCATTTTGCCTGTAAAAGAATCTCAAAAATAGTATTGTAAAAAACCAAAATAGCTGTTCCCGACTGCGCCATATTCGCTGTCATCCGCTCCCACAAAAAGATACGCGCTAGCGGAAATCTCCAAATTCGTTGCCAGAGAATATACGATTGCCGGGCCGATAAGACTGCTCCGGTCATTCAAATTCAGGATGCTGTAAAAACTCAAGGACAACAACGGTGTCACCGCTTTGGTGACAGAGGCAGCAAAGTAGTTTTTGGCCAGATTGAATGTCCGACCCGACAACAGCTCTGTGAAGTCGTAATTATCCTTATCCGTGGTTCCCTGTCCATTGAAGTAAAGCTCCACAAACACGTACACATCGTTCGGGAAATTGTAATCGGCATTTGCAATGGCCCGCAGGAAATTGTCATCGTTGCCTTTCCAGGTATAGGCGAATTCTCCTCGGAAGCCGGCACCGCCGACATAACCGGCAAAATCGCCCCCGATGACTTTGTCATCTTGAAAATTGCCTACCATCAACGCAAGATCGTAGCTGCCGAGGTTGGTACTCACACGGGCGGCGAGGCTGGTTTCCAGGCGGCCTCTTCCAGGCGCATAAGCTGCCTCGAATCGAGAAAGCGTGCCAAAAGGGATGGTCAAATAGGCGGCGTCCACGCCTTCTTTTTCTTCGAGTTCGATGGCCGCAGGATTGAATGGATTCAGCAAGTCGGTTGGGTTCCAGACAAACCCTGTGCCCCAGGCGACGCGCTGCCGACCGAGGGTGAGTTCTGCACTGCCGGCATAAACGGTTGCGAACGCACGAAAGAGCGATTGCCGAATCTGGTATTTATTCCCATCCCCTAGCGTCCAATCGAGGTCGGCAAACCTGGGACGTTCGAGGCGTTCCTGCAATTCAAATTCAGGAGAACGCAAAAAATTGCCTGCCAGCAGTTCATTGTCCAACCAAACCTCAGTGTGAATACGTGTGCCGAAATCAAATATGCCTTTGGTTCGAAAACGGCTAATGTCCAGGAAATAAACGTCGTCGGTTAAAATCGATCCCGAACGGATGGCCAAATTCTTGGCATACCCCCTGAATTGAAAGAAAAGTTCTTGTGCCATCGACGGGGAGGCTGAAAGAGCGGCAGCAAGACAGAAGTAAAGGAGAGCAAGTTTCCCGGGCGATTTCTCCAAAATCATCCGAGTTTCAACGGTTGTTTTTATCATCCATAATTTGGCCGTCGCGCAGGCTGATGAGGCGGCGAGCTCGTTCCATGACCATCGGATCGTGGGTCGAAAAAATGAACGTGACGCCTTTCTTTTCATTCATCTCTTTCATTTTATCCAGAAGGGTGGAACCGGTTTTGGAATCCAAATTGGCCGTAGGTTCATCCGCCAGAATAAGCTTGGGATTTGAAACCAGCGCCCTCGCCACCGCGACCCTTTGCTGCTGTCCGCCACTCAATTCGTTCGGACGCCTGGCCAACAGCGATGCCTCGATCCCCAACTCCAGAAATTCCTGCTTCACGCGCTCATGGCGCTCTTCGGTCGACACACCCTGGAGTAAAAGCATGAACTCGGCATTCTCCTCGGCTGTGAGAACGGGAATCAAGTTGTAGGCCTGAAAGATAAATCCCAGGTTCTGCAATCGAAAATCCGCCAGCTCGTTTCGATTCAACTGAGTCAGGTTTCTCCCCGCCACTTCCACACTTCCTGAGGTAGGTTGATCCAAACCACCGATAATGTTCAACAACGTGGTTTTCCCTGATCCGGAGGGACCGGCCACCGCGCTGAATTCGCCATCTTCCACCTCCAAATTTACTTGATTCAACGCCTGGACCGGAACTTTATTCTTGTCTTCATAAATTTTGATAATGTTTTGCAATTGAACAAGACTCATTTTCGCTCCGTGTTTTAGGCTTCTCAATCATCTTTGAAGTTAAGAAACATCGTTAGCGTCATACAAATCGAATGGCGTCAACGACTTCAAATCGACTGGCTTTTATAGCCGGATACAAAACGGACATGGCCACGATCAAGATGATCACAAGCACACCGATGGTCACATCCAAAGTCGCGATTTCAGGATACACCAACGCGCCGACCCCGAATTTACTCAGGCCTTGGGCAAATGCCGAAAGGTCCAACCCGACGCGCCCCAGATACCCCAAAATACCCACTGAAACGACAAAGCCCACAAGCATGCCAATGACGGTCATGAAAAAGGCTTCGGTGTAAAGCATGTGGCGGATTTTTTTGGGATGAACCCCATTGGCCATCATAATGCCAAATTCATAAATCCGTTCATAAATCACCATGAGGAATGAATTGGCGATGCTGAATGCGATGGCGATGAACAAAAGAATGCCGATGAGAACCAAAGAATATTCGTAGAGATCCATCGATAA
>JAABYK010000622.1:17831-37265 GCA_011775825.1 Candidatus Zhuqueibacterota bacterium
TAGCCCGCGAGCCTCTGCGCTGCCGATTGATGCAGGTAAACATACGCCTTGTCAAAATCCGGGCTGACGGTGCGGTACAACCCCACAATTCGGTAGGCACCGGCATTGATGTTATTTTCAAGGTCTGAGGTCATCAGCACGACCTTCTCGCCAAGCCGGACGTTCAAATGGCCGGCCAGTTCCTCACCGAGGACCATTTGTCGCTCACCGTTGTTTCCGTCCAAATATCTTCCCTGTGTGATCGAGTTGGGAACCACCGTGATCTTGGCCTCTTGCTTCGGAATCACCCCATTGATGACCACACCCGATGCCTTCTCGCTGCTGTTTATCATTCCCGGAAAAGACACCAAAGGAGCATAATCTAGCCTATCGATTTTTTTTAGAACGTCAGCAATTCGTTCAGGCTGCTTCATGTACATGCGGATGTTCGGATTCTCATGATAGCCTTTGGCTGCAATCATGATATCGCCGCCGTGTAAATTGATGGAGGCTTCCACCATTTGCTCGAGAAATCCTCGGCTGAAACTGGTGGTGCCGAGATAGCCCAGGACGCCAACCGCAATGGAGGTCATCAAAACCCAGGAACGACGCGGATTACGCCATACGTTTCGCCAGGCAATTTTGAAGATGATTTCCATAGTTCGTCATTTAACTATTGATTGATGCAATTTGTCATTCCGTAGGAATCTTTTTAGATTCTGGCACAATATTGCCATCACCAAAAGATTTCTGTCCCGTTGCAAAAATATGCTCGCTTCGCTCACTGATTTTTGCACTCCAAACCACTGAAATCGAAACGATGGCAGTACGATCTATGATCACGACCTTAAGATTCCGCCCTCAACACTTCCGAAGGGAAGGTATTTTGGCTAACGTGAACGACTTGCACGTTTGAAAACCCGGCTGCGGTCAAGTACGAACCTAAAGAAACCGGCCGACAGCCAGTGAGCAATTTCGGGAACTGTTTGGCCAGCCACAGCCAAAATCGATGAAACCATTCTTCCCCATGAGCCATGTTGGCGATCACCACTCTCCCGGAGTCCGTGAGCACGCGTCTGAATTCATTTAGAATTGTCGGAAACTCTTCTTCCGGCAGCAAATCAAACATAAATTGATTTATGACCAGATCGAATTTTCCGGATTTAAACGGAAGATGAAAGGCATCTGCGATTTGCAGGTGCGCCTGAATTGAGTTAAGTGCTGCAAGTCTCCCGCGTGCCTTCGCGAGCATCGCAGGGGATAAATCGAGGCCCACATTATTACCATGCTTGTTAAGCCCGGTAATCTTCTCAAACGCAATTCCTGTCCCAACCGCGACCTCCAACACGGTTTCGCCATCTTCGATGTTCGCCAAATCAAGAGCCGTCTTGGTTGCTTTAGACTCGGTGAGCCAACTCCAGATATCATAGTAGCCGGCCACTCTGGCATAGTTGTTTTGCACGGTGTGCACACTGAAACTTCTGTGGAAAAAACGTTTGTTCTGCTCGACTTTTTCAGCGGTCATGGAATTTTCCGGCGAATAATTCTCAGGCTCGTCTGAAGGCCTCCATAGGTGTCAGTTTCGACGTTTTATATAGAGGAAAGATCAGTGCCAGTAAAGCGATCAGTGCCACCGCCATGATTGGCTCGAAGTAAACCCGCACGCCATTTGAGAATTTCATACTATCCAGCACAAAGCCATAGTTGGCATAGGCTTCTCTCATCTCCTCGGGAAGCGGAATATTTAACTGACTCAAAATCGAGACCACAATTAGAGATACAATCAGTCCGACTCCGAGTGCAATCAAGAGCTTTAGAAGCGACTCGAACAAAATCAGACCGCCGATTTTTTGTGACTTCATGCCAATGGCCTGCAGAATTCCAAACTCGCGAGTGCGTTCCAGGACACTCATCATGGTGGTGTTGAAGATCTCAATGCCGACCACGATTAGAATAAACGCTAGATAGATGGCGCCACTTATGTTGTCCACCAAAATGATCTGCTTAAGCTCGGGCATCAACTCCTCCCAGGAGAGGATCTCGTAGCGCTCATCTCCCAAATCCTTTGTCAGCTTCGATGCATAATCGTCCGCTTTTCTGAAATTGTTCGAACTAAAGACGACCTGCGTGATGCCATCGTACAGCGAAAACAATTCCTGGGCATTTCGCAGCGGCATGATCATCATCGCCCGGTCCAGCTCAGCACTGCCCACACTGACTGTTCCTTTGACCATATAACTGTCCGCGCCGAGTTGATTTCGGTATCCTTGCGTAAGAACCACGACCGTGTCGCCAACATCGGCCTGCAGATTCCTGGCCAGAGTCTGGCCGAGAAGGACAACACCATAATCTTTCAATTGCAATTGCCGCCCTCTCTGCACCATATCCGCAAATTCTGTGATCTCACGCTCCTTCTCCGGTTCGATGCCCACGATTAAGGCCCCGGTACTGGCCGAATCGGAACTTACCAAACCAAAGCCCGTGATACGTTTTGTATAGGCCGTTAACTGCGGATATTTTTGAATGAGCGCTTGCCAATCCTTCTCTTGTTCTTTTAAGAAATAAGTCAGGCTCTGTTCTTCGTGGAAGCCTTCTCTCTGCACCTGAATCTCCCCGTTGTATAGTCGGACCGCGAGGGACTCCATCATATCGTAGGTGCCATACTGCAGGGAGCGCGTGATGGCCACGATCAAAATGGCAAATGCAACCGCTGCAACAGTGATAAGGGTACGACGGCGGTTGCGCCAGATATTGCGCCAGGCAAGATCAACGAATTTTAGCATTTTACGGTTCTTGATTACTTAACCCGGAACCAATGAAGAAATTGCACGAAAAATCAAAGTTTCCTTTAAACACAGAGAAACCGAGTTCGCAGAGTCTCACAGCGGCGCCAAAGCCGCAACCAAAAGCCATGAAGTTGAGCCACGGATGCACACGGGTTTTCACGGATGTTTGATTGGCTTCCGTGTTCCATCCGTACTACAAATCAGCAACATTGTGTTTTTGGGGCAAAGTTTGGTTGGCAGTACTATGGCAGAATAATTATACTTTTATTCTGCCAAGAAATCATTCTGCCTTTAATCTTTTAAACTGAAACAGCTTTTAGTCTAATCGGTGTCAATCGGTGAAACGGCTAACTTCAAATATAATCTGTTGCAACAACGCAACTCCCGAAACGGTTTGAAATCTGGTTATTTGGATTTTGGAATTTATTTGTTATTTGTCATTTTGGAATTTGGCATTTGCGGCTTTGCCGCGCTGTGTCAATCAGTGGCTAAAAAACTTTGTTTAAAAACCACAATGTTGTAGCTCCGTAGTACGGAGAAAGTACTTATGTCCGTCATTTAAGGTTCTAATCAATCGCTCCACACGTCAGGCAAAATCAAAATAGATAAAAACTCCGTGCTTCTCTGGGGCTCCGCGACTCCGTGTTTAAACCGGGCCATAAATGCAAACGAAATACAACTCTAGAAAAATCACCTCGTTCGCCTCAAGTTCTGCTTTGTGAAGACAAACGGTCTAATGGGCTCGTCAAAAATCACGTCTTCCAGAATCATAACGGTTTTGTGGCCGGTTTTTTTTTCTTCGATAAGCTCGTACTTTGTTGGGATGGTGCGTCCGCCCATTTTCTCGATGTCTGAAAAAAGCAAGGTGCGGATGCGCTCCCCGCGTTCGTTGTAGTATTCTGCTTTGAGCGGCACAGAGTCCTCAACTCGGATCCATTCAATGATTTTGTCCCAAACGACGGCTGCTTTGGGTTTCGGTCTGAGCTCAATTTTGTATGCGTCAAATCCGGCCAGTTTTTCCCGGCCAAGTAGCTTGTGATTGTAGTCCTCGACAATGCTCGATTCTTTCACCAGGTCGTCGTTGGTAAAATCCGAGCCCATCCACGATTGCAGCATCATGGAAGGCGGGATTTTGATAACCCGGTTTATTTTGGGAATGTAATTCCACATTTCGTTTCCGAGTTTGAGGAACGTCACCCCTCTTTCTTTCGCTGGCTCCAGCATCCGGATGAATGCTTTCTCCGTGCCTTTGGACCAAAATTTGAACTTCATCTTGCGCTGCCATTCAGGCCGAATCACAGTCATCGTGTACGTACCTACCTGCGTCTCACCACGCATTAAGTCATCGGATTTTTTCACGATAGACCTGGCGCTCTCCTGAGCAAATCCGCTAAGAACACTCACTGCAAAAAGAAACAGGAAACCGATAATCCTATTCATCATGTTATGATATGATTCGCTTGTGGAGTTGCATTTATTCATCCAACCAAACAGCGAAAAAAACGTTTTTACACCAAAAAGCAAAGAGAAAGTCTTGAGGTGGCATTTAGAATAGAAATGATCTCGGGATGGAGAATCAGGATCATTCTGGACCCATGCCCGAAGCCACATCGAAGCCGTGGAACTGCAAGCCTGAATAATAGTGTGCTCTCTACTTCTGCACAAACTTGTTCTCAAAACGCGAATCCTTGTACAATTCCCGCCGTTCCTTTTCATACTGCTCGTGATCGATCTCACCTTTCGCGTAGCGTTTTTCCAATGCTTCCATGGCTTTTTGTCTTGCTCGAAATTCGTTTGGACGCTCACCCAACACATCGCGCCTCTGGTTTGAATTCCGTTTACCGAAAATCAAGTAAACGCCGAGCATGGTCATGCCTCCAAAGACCAGGAACAATAGGTAGGCAACAATCCAAACCAGTTGTTCAGATTCCATTTCACACCTCCATTTGGCTGAAATTTACATCCTTTCAAGCAGCCTCAACCACGTCGTTCTTATGTAACGCAATGAGCTCTCTTAGACTCTTTTCAATTACGTAGAGGGCCTTGTTTAGCTCCACCTTCTCTATATCCAACATGGGTCGAAAGCGCACGGAACGAGATCCACAACCAAAAGTGAGCAGACCGTTTTGAAAGCAAAGCTCAAGAAATTCGTCTCGCAACTTCGTATTTGGCAAATCAAAGGCAATCATCAAGCCGCGTCCCCGAACATTTGAAGCAATTCCGTCTCCGATTTCTTGAACCAGCTTCTGCAGTCTTTCCAGGAAATTCGTGCCCTTCCGTCGTGCATTCATTACCAGGTTGTCTTCTTTGATGATTTCCAGATAACGTTGGGAGCGCACCATGTCCACCAAATTGCCTCCCCATGTGGAATTGAGTCGGCTTCCTTCTTGAAAAACATTGTCCTCGACTTCGTCAATTCGCTCACCAGCCAAAATGCCGCATACCTGAGTCTTTTTGCCAAACACCAAAATATCCGGTTTGACTCCCAGCCCCTGGTGAGCCCACATTTCGCCGGTCAGGCCAACCCCGGTTTGGATCTCATCGAAAATCAGCAAGGCCTCATTTTCGTCGGCGAGTTGCCGCAGCTCAGACAGAAACTCGGGACGAAAATGATTATCGCCGCCTTCTCCTTGAATCGGTTCGATAATGATGGCCGCAATGTCGTCCCCGTATTCCGAGAACGCTTGTTTAATCTCGGTGACCGCCTTGTTTTCCAGCGACATCACTTTGTCCAGATTGGCTTCATCAAGTGGAAACGTGATCTTCGGATTGACAATCCGCGGCCACTCAAAACACGTAAAATACTTGATCTTTCTTGGGTCGGCCGTATTGGTCATCGATAGTGTATAGCCGGAGCGTCCATGAAACGCCTCCTGGAAATGAATCACTTGATGGCCGACTTCATTGGTGTGTCCTTTGGCAAAGTTCTTTCGTACCTTCCAATCGAAGGCTGTTTTCAAAGCATTTTCGACCGCAAGCGTACCTCCACTAATTAAGAACAAATGCGGTAGATAATCGGGCTGAACAATGCGAGAAAACGTAGTGACAAACTCTGCCATCTCCTCGGTATAAAGGTCCGAATTGGACGGCTTGATCCTCGCCACACGCAACAACTTCTCCGTGAATTCGGGAGTGAAGAGCCCTGGATGATTGTGTCCGATGGGTGCCGAGGCATGAAAACCAAATAAGTCCAGATATTTTCTTTTGGTCAGGGCGTCGTGGATGTATTGTCCCTTACTCTTTTCAATGTCCAGGACAAATTCATAGCCATCCACAAGCATGTAACGCTTTAACGTAGGTAGGATCTCTTCTGCAGGTATTCGGGTCATGATCTAAAACACTCCTTAATTAAGTTGAAGCTCTCGATAAAATGTTTCATAGCTTTTTCATGACTTGTCTTGATTTTCTTGTTTTGTCGGCTTGCATCCAAACAAATTTCTATGGGATTTACATCTGCCACCATTTCAGTTCAGTACAAAAGTGCTAAGCTATCTAATTCGAATTTTATACGGCGCCTCGTAGTGAAAAGCTAATCTTCAGTGAGATATTTTCGTTGATACTTTCTCTCTTAAGTTCTTTGTACAGAACTCAACCATTTTAAAAATGAATTCTTGGTCGAAAGATTCTCCATTGTAAATTAATTCTTTTACATTCGTATACATATGCCCAGCGAGACTATAAGTCAAGTGGAGATACTCATTTTTATCTTTTAAACGTTCCGCTTCACGATCAAAATCGAATGGCTTGCCCAAATGTGCTTCGTAAAAGTATCCAGGAAACAGAGTGTAATGAATTGCCTCATTTAATACACTGAACCCAAAATCCTGCGCAATACCCTTTTCTTTAGCTACCCTGAAAAGTAAGTCTGTCAAAGAACCGCCAAAAGTATGCGTAAGTTCATGAAACATGACCATAAGGTCATCCTCAATCGGGATTCCTTTGCCATTACGAACAAATATCCCAGCATTAGCACCGCCATCAGAATTATGAGATATTGGATTGTAAAGCAAATGAATGTCAAAATCTTGTGAAGGACTGTCAACATTAAAGAGATTAATAATTGTGGATAGTAAGTCATCAACGTTCATTTGGCTCATTCGCTCTTGCATTTTTTTCTTTTTGTCAATCAAATAATGGTCTGAATTCCATAGAGAATCAAAATCTATTTTAAAAGAACGCAGCACATTTTCTACAACTTCAACTTCGTTGATTTCTAACCCAGAAATTGACTCATTTAAAGTCCCTGTTGTCATAAAACAGGAGAATTTACAGCCGATGTGATAAATAAAATGACTAAGATGTTCGCAAAGACTTTGTATCCTCCGCCGAAATCGAATTCTCGCATTGCCACTTCCTGGACTATCATTTATCATTAGGCATTACAATTCTCCCACCCCTATCTCCGTATCCTCGGTGCATCTCGGTGACCTCAGTGTCCTTAACATTGAGCTGATTGTAGCAGACCCTCATTTAGTCGAGAACATGAAGATTTCCATTAATTCATCGGTCGTTCCATGATCAACAATAAGGGCCTGCGATCTTCGGGATATTTGGTGCGAACATCGAGATTGTTATCCAGAATCAGGAAAATGTGATCCTCGTCCATGGACAAACCCTCAGCGTGACCATAAGTCATGTCCGAGTATCTCAACTCCGGACTGTTCTCAATGCTTTCATAAGACCAAAACTCCGTCTCCTCAATGCGGTTCTCGTGGATGGTTATTTTGCATATGGTGTGGGCACCTCTTTGCAGAGCATACAAAACGTCATTTTCATAATAGAGTGCCGAAAAGTCAGGCGCCCGATCTTTGGGCATCTCCAACTTGCTTTTATTGTGTTTGTACACCTTGATATCCATATGCGATTTCTCGAGATCCAGTTTCATGATTCCTCGAGGCTGGCGTTCGGCGCAAACCACAAACCTGTTTTGCTCCACCCAGGCAATTCCCTCGAGGTTGGCATTTATCACCTGGAACAAGCCTTTTTCCTGTCCATAGGGTCGCAAAGATGGCGTTATCCACGAAATGTCTTTTCCGTCTGCACTTATTCGTAGTATGCGAAAAGCCGATTCGCTCACAAGATAGAAATTGCCCTCGTTGTCGCAACTCAGCCCCTCAAAATCCAGTCTGTCTATCTCATTCACTGCTGGGGCGCGAAATGTGATGTAAGGTTCCAACACCGCCTTGTCCTCGAGAAGGTTGATCTTGAAAATCGTCGTGTCGTGATCGTCCGAAACCATAAACAACATGCCGTTGTAAATCACCAAACCCGATGGCTCAAGGTTCTCAGGTCCCTCGATTGGCAACGCATGAGTCAATCTTAAATTCAGGATGCCATCATCCGAAGAGACCCAAATCACAATAACCGCTACCACAATGGACAATACAACCGCTAATCTTTTCATAGAATTGAACCTCCCCTCCGTTTGAATTCACGAGCATCTCCCGGCTTCCTAACTAATCTAATATGTCTGTAATTTATTCAATATTCAATAAATAACAAAACATATTTGGCAATTCATGCCTTCGGATCAGCAAATTTCAACCACACTTCCCACTCCAATTCTGATGAAATTTTCGCCATAGGCCTTTTCAAAGAACCTGCGTGCATCTTGACCGGAACAGTGACATGGTGCGACTTTTTTGATTTCGAGTTTCAAAAAATCATCGACGGTTTTTGCGATCTCCAAATCCTTCAGCCGGCCGAGATGAAATCCGCCGAGAACCAGGTAAATGGATTCATCGGGAAAGAGAGAACGTGCTTGCTGCCAAATGGATTTAATCCCCGGGCGCGCGCAACCGGTCACTAAAATCAATCCCGGTGAGGTCTGAATCGCAAGGACCTGTTCGTCAAAAAAGCTCTTCAATTCACCGAGTGTAAAGAGATCAGGACAAAGCTCCATGGGAGATGAAACCCGAATCGGGCTCTTTGCACCGGCTTTTTCAATATTAGCCGTCAATTCCTTGGGCGCAGACTCGGGAACGTAAACCGTCACACTCGGATTGCATTCCAAGAATCCGGTCAAACCACCCAAATGATCCTGATGGACATTGGAAATCAGCACCGATTCAATCTCAAGTGGATCGATTCCAAGCGCACGCATGTTATTCAGCAGAACATCACTTTGACGGCCGGTATTGAACAAAACCGTCCTTTCACCCACCTCGACTAAACAGGCGAATCCCTTACCAGTTTGCAGTCGGCCAACCATGGAGTTATTGTCATAAACCACGGTTAATCGAGCCCCGGGACCTTTTTCTTCGGACCTTTTCTTTTTATCAAAGGCCATAAAAAATCACCTGCCTGTTCTTATTTTAAGGATCATTTAAAGAATTTGCTGCGCTCTCCAAATTCCATCCATGCAAACGCCTTTCATACTGCTTGTGACCCACTTATGTTCATCTCAACGTCCCGGACTTGAAGAGCCCTCGTAAAGGAACTCAGCCATCTCTCGTAAATATGATCCAGGTACAGTCCAAATTGCAGCTCATTTTGCTTTCAACCCAATCCGATCTTGCATTTCCTGCAAATTCCTGGTCAGTTCCCACCAGCCATTCTTGAACGTGGCGTAATCCTGACCCCCCATGGCCGAGGCGTATCGCACGGAATTGGCAAAAAACAGCCACTGCTCAATCCATTTCTGTTCGATGGCTTCATCGAACGGGTTGGCTGGATCCGCCAAGCCTTCGTCCCAGGCTTGTTGCAGAAGCTGAGTTGCGGCCAAGACCATTTGATCCGCTTCCATGTTCGTGGTATCGAGTTGGACAAAGTGGCCACGAACCCAATTGGCCCCGTGACAGTTTTGACAAACTTTCTGCATTTCTTTCTGGCGTCGCGTTTGTTCTTCCTCATCGATCAGAAATTCCGATTCCAACTCGCCCGTGAAAGTCGTCGGTAGTGGTAGGCCGTTCTGATTGCGGATCTCATACGTCTTGCCACTTTTGGGTTGTGGGTGCGAATAAATCAGCCCAAAGATTCTGACCCACAGCCGGGCGCCGAAATCATGGGTTCTTTGCACAATGAGTTCTTCGTCCGGCGTAACCAGGAGGCTGTTGTGACACACTGCACAAGACGGCGCGTTGAAATCTTTGCCGACCGTCCATGGTACGTTGTTCAAGTTCCAATCATGCTGCTTTGAGAAGAAAATATTGCCATGTTTGCTTTCTTTATAAACTTCCCAGGCCGGTACGTCCGGGTGTAGGTGACATTGGGAACAGGTATAGGGTTGTCTGGCAATCTCGATGGAAAAGCTGTGCCTTGGATGGCAGGCTGTGCACGCGCCCCGACTGCCATCGGGATTGACTCTGCCTACGCCCTGGTTCGGCCAGTTGGTCAAAATGGGGACTTCGACATCACCGAGGTACGTTTCTATGATTTTTGTACCCTTGACGGAAACCCGGCTGCCGTGACAGGCATAACACGTTTCGTTCTTTGTGGTTTCTGAAGCTTTTGAATGGGTTAACTGGCCGTCCGTAAATTCCTTCACACGTGTCGTCGTCACCACCAGGTTGTGATAAACACTGTTCTTCTGAAGAATATCCAACGCATGCGCTTTCTTGCTTCCGGAATACTGTTCAACTTCTTCCGGGTGACATGTCTGGCAATCGTTCGGGGAAACCACCGTGTGGATGACATATCCGAAATGCTCGAAAGTATCGGGGTGCTCGGCAGCGTTCATGCTGTGGCACTCATAGCAGCCAACAGCCACAGACTTCAGGCTGTCGGGGACCGAATCACTGGAGATTCTTCTTTCTAACTTTGGTTTGACGACCGCCTTTTCCGGGGTCATCTGGGCATGTCTGCTGGATCGCCAGTCTTCGACAATACCGGCGTTTGAAATATTATGGCAGGTGATGCATTCTTGGGTCTGCTCACTGATCGCCACGCCTCGTTCCATGCTGCTTTCTTGCCCGAGTATGTTTCCTTGTAGGAAAAAAGCAGCCGTCAGGACGACAAAGACAAAGAAAGATTGTTTCATGTTTCCTCCCTACTGTTTTCAAGCATTAATGCTGTCCCCCCCACGTACTTCGGATAAAGGCTTGAAGATGGGCATATTGAATCGGTTAGCGATTCAATTTCTTCCTGTGTAACAAGGCATCAATCGTCTCTTTTAGTTCAGCCAAGTCCCCAGACTTTAACACAAATGCATCTGCCGCCCAGGAATGAAAATCCATTTTGTACGTGGGGTCGTCTGTATTGATCACAACCTTAAGATCGCGTTTCAAATCCAGAATTTGCTGCAAATACTCCAGTCCGGAACCGTCAGAGAGTTGCAACTCGACGATGACAAGATCCACCAACTGGTCATTTATCTTGCTCAATGCATCGTGACCGCCCGCGGCTGTCACCACATCGTAGCCTTCTTCTTCCAATTCCACCTCGTACCGCCGCCTCAGACTCTCTTCGCTGTCAACGATCAATATCCTATCCGTCATTTTTCCGCCTCCTGTCCTTAAGTTGAAGTCCTTCGGCAAAAATAGGTAAATGTTCTATTCAGGGCTGAACGAAAACTCCTTAGTGCAGGTCATTCCGGCATTGTTTTATGCCAGAATCTCCGGGAATTAGGCAGGAGATTCCCGAATAAAAGATCTCGGGAATGACAGCAGCAACCCGTTTTCGTTCAACCATTTATGTCGTAGCCCTCGTGTCTTTGTTTTGTATTCAAACAAATTCCTCCAAAAAATGGAAAATCCGGTTTTCAATTTCGCACCGACTTTTAACCATCGAAGCTCTCCGAGGTCGCAAGGGATCGGTGAATATCCCGGCGACCTCGGTATCCAAGAAAGTTGCTGAATGCAGTCACTTCATTTAGTCGACAGCTTTCTACGTCGTAGGCTTCTCAACATCTTCCAGGGTGAAACGAATCGGAACGGATACCCAAACCTTAACCGGCACATCTCTCTGCAAAGCTGGTTTCCACTTCACCGCCTTGACTGCAGCCTGGGCCGCCTCTTCAAATCCGACATTCACTCCGGAATCTTTCAGAATCTCTGTTTTGACCGGGTTGCCTTTCTGATCTACCAGAACGCCGACGACCACTCGCGCCTCAAGGCCAATCTTCCTGGCCATTTCAGGGTATTTGAGATGCTTCTGTATCGCAGCCATACCACCGACGGGCACGGGCGGTTCGTCGTAAGGAACAAATACATATCCCTCTTCGAGATCGTTTTCACCTTCCTCTGGAGCAGGCGGCGGTGGAATTTCGCTCAAATCTAAACTTAAATCGGTTGACTCGATGGTCACGTCCTCCGGCACATCCTCATCCAGGGTCGGGATGGGCACCGACGGCAGCGCCGGCCGAGACGGAAGTTTCGGATGCTCCGTCTTTGGAATGTCTTTGACCTCGATTTCCACATCGACGGCCTTTATTTCTCTTTGAGACACATCCACGTCCGGCATCGCATGGAAGAGTCCAAAATGGATGAGCAGTGAAAAAATCACCGCCAGTTCCAAGGTTTTACGATATTTGAGTTTTAGATCGACCTGAGGGATCTTTGTGCGTTTCATGAGTCTCACCACCTTTCAAAAATTGATCGTGCAGCAACCTGCGAATATTGTTCTTTAAATTATCCGGCGTCTTCACCCGCCGCACTCTTGTTTGCAGCAGATGTTTAATTTGTCTTTGAATTGCCAACATTCTCTGGCACGGAACGCAGTTGTCGAGATGTCTCTTCAAAGCTACACGGCGCCATCGACCTCTTAGCTCACCGTCCACAAATGCCGTCAAATATTTCTGAGCTTTTTTACACTTCATCGCTCTTTATCCCCAATCGTTTCTCCAAATTCAAAATTTTGTCTCTTAGCTTGGCAGCTTGCTCATATTGTTCGACTTCAATGGCCTTTTTGAGTTTTCCTCTGAGCCTTTTGAGATGACGTTTCTCCCAGACTGATTGCTGAGCATCGGAGTGACGTTCTGAAGGCATCAAAAATGATCGTTGAATCAAAATGGGGGCTCGACATCGGATGGCCAACTCAATGGCCTCTCCCGGAGAATGAGAAATGCTGTGGGTGGCGTTGTCGCTGAAATAACTTATTTTTGCCTCCATATCACCCCGGAACCGCTTTTGGATTTCAACTTTCAAAATCCGAATGTTCAGGTTTTCAAGCATGTAAGAGAGCAACCAAGCGGTTTTGTACGGTTCCTGCGATTTCTGGTTGAGCAAAACCGAAATGGTTTGTGCTTCCCAGTCTTGCAAGACAACCTGAGCCGTTCGAGCTCCGGCGATTTCTTGTAGAATCACCACGTACTTTCCAAAGGTGTGAGACCACTCAATGTTTTTCACGAATACTTTAACCATACCGTCCGCTCACTGTTCTTCGTTTTCGTCGACTTTTGCCAGTCGGGTCGCGATACCAACTTGAACAAACCGGAACCGAATTACTAACGAATGACCCGTTGGAATTTTTGAAGCTCACTTGGGCAGCCCCCTAAATCCCCTCTTACCAAGAGGACACGAATTAGGGTTAAATTTTAACAAAACAATGATTTAAGTGGATTCATTGTATTCTTAACTGATCATCCACATTACTAATGAACATGTTTTGTTGCGGACTCACAAAACCCAAGAAACTGCTTCACGGCTTTCACCCCTCGCCAAAAGACCTTGTCTTCTTGAGCTGGATTTGCCAGCAATGCCCAATAATCAAATCCAGGGGCGAGTTCGGTCTCGCCTCGGCCTGCCACAAAATGGTGATCGCCAACAAATGTCCGATAATCCGAGAAGATTTGAAAAAACTTCTGCGAGTAGGCGAGAAGCATTTTGCAATTTGAGGTCGCATGCTGCAACAAATCGGTGATTTCCTCTTCCATCATTTTGGCCGTAAATACCATCCTTGCTACCTCACCGTACAGGTTGATGGGCTGTCTAAACCTTTGACAGATGATTTGCCCGTATTTTCGATCCGCTTCATCCCGCCAAACCGCGAAGCCTTCTCGCCTGGCAATCTCCGTTAACTTGTTCACGAAAACTGCCAGATCGACCACGGCTTGCGCCACGATTTCGCGGTCATCGATTCTTTTTGCGTAGGATTTGGCCCAGTCATGGTAATCGCACTCGCAGCGAATGTCGAAGTCGGCTCGGGCATCCAATCTCAACGAAACACCTTCGTCCAAATTGGGCAATCGACTCTGCAAAGTCAGGTCCAAATCGGACATCGACTGTTCCGCCGACTTGGGATCATTCGGAATCGCCAGCAGAACGTAACCGTCCTCAGCTGTGAGTATTTTGGTAATCCGATCCCTCAAAGCAGAAGCAAATAATTTCTGCCATTTGCTCGCTATTTCTTCCATAACGGATTGTTCATCAAAGTTCCACACTTTGGGCGCTTTGTGTAGCTGTTGTATTCGCTCCGTTCGATAATAAACTTCTCACCACATGCCGGGCAGTGCACCTCTTTGTCCTTCAAATAGTCCTCTTTTCTTACTTTCTTCATTTGCCACCCCACATCTTTACAGTCCGTTGCGCTGACGTAACTCACTCTTGTTTTACCGGCAACCTCCCTCAGTCTTTTGATACCAAAATTATACCAAGCATTCGCCCAACACACACTTAATCTAAGTTCCTGTTTTTAATGAATGCATTTTTCGAGCCTTTGAAGGAGCGATAGAGTTTTTTCCTATTTTTAAGAAAATAAGCCCATTGCTTTATTAAAACTTGCAATTCTCCGTTATGCCAACTCCGGATCCGCTGCTTTTTTGCGGCAACTTAAATTAAAATCTCACTACCGGCCACTTTTTTTTGGACACAGATTAACGCTGAACAACGCAGATTTTAGAAAACTATTCTCATTAGAATCAGCCAAAAAGACGAAAATCAAAGTAAATCAGTGTAAATCTGCGTCCGAAAACCTGTGCTTTAAAAAGTAACTGGTAGTGATATTAAAATGAGAGATTATGTGAGATAAAAATGGAAAACGGTTCTGAAGTTTGGGGAGAAAAAGAAAACTGGGGGACGGATATATCAGGCGGTATTGTTTCTTTTTTCGCCTGTCTTTTACTGCACCAAAAAGCCACCAAAAAAAAATCCGTCGGTGGTTGGCTGTGATGCTTAACCTTCTGGAAGCAATCCCGTTTTGACTGCCACCACCGACGGAATTGGGTTGCGGGTCGGATTTTCTTATTATTTGAAAATTCTTACGGCTGGTTCTGCACTTGCTTTGAAACAATATCCAGGAATTTTGCGCTGGCTGCATCTTGTGGATCTTCTTGCATAACCCGCTTGAATGAATTTTCCGCCTTTTCGAATTCGCCCTGTTCGTAGTAAATTTCGCCCAAATGATAATGGGCCATGACATATTTCGGTGTCACGACCGTCGATTCCAGAAAGTGATGAATGGCGGCATTCAGCTTGCCAACATGTTGGTAGCAGAGGGCGATTCTGTAGTGAGCGGCGTGATAGTCCGGATCGAGCTCTAACACGGTTTGAAATTCCTTGATCGCCTCATTCACTCGGGCTCTGTGGTACAATGCCACGCCTAAGTCATAATGAGCATCTATGTAATCAGGCGCAATTTCGATGGCCTGGTTATAATAGTCAATTGCCCAGTCTAACAAACCCATATGAAAATAGGTGTTTCCCAAGAGCTTGTGATAAATGGTATCCCGCGGATGGGCTTGCACCAATTCCTTGAGATCTCTCATCGCCTTCCAGGTATCCCCTTGCCTTTGATAATTGAAAATGTCTATCAGACGGCTGTTTATTTGATTGGCTTCCATCTTTAGCTCCTAAATTTACACACCTTCAATTCAAAACACGTCAACTTTTAATCCGGTTCTCTTTTCAGCCAATTCGGCAATTTGTTCGAGCCTTTCCATCTGCACTCTGTTCAAGCGATTGCTTGCGGCGCCTCGATCCAAACTGTATATCTGAACCCCCATTGGCTTGAGTTCCAAAAGCTTCTCAATCCAACTGTTTACCTCAAAATCGGTGCTGTTATCAACGACACCCTGAATAAACATACTCTGAACGGTATACTGGTTTAACGATTTCAATCCCTCCATGATGCTTTCTAACGTAATCGGAGGGATGCCATGATTGACTTTCCTAAAAGCACGTTCGTTGCCAACATCTAATTTCATAATCGGCAGATCGATTTTGTCCAAAGCTTCTTTTATTCTCGGCTCACCGCACGTCGTGCTGTTGGATAAAATGGCCGTCTTCGCGTTCGATCTTAGATACGCCTTGGTTTCGATCACCAGATCCACGATTTTTGAAAAATCCGGATGCAGGGTTGGTTCGCCATTCCCGGAAAACGTAATGTAGTCGAAGTCATTTGGATGCCCATTGAGTGCGTCTTTCAGTGCAAGCAAAACCTGCTGAACCGAAGGAAAAAACTCCCGGTAGTCCTCACCGTATCGTGTCATCTTCGAAGTCCAGCCGTACTGACAGTAACTACAGTTCAACGAGCACATTTTGAACGTGGTTGGCAAAAGGTTGACACCCAATGACCGACCCAATCGGCGTGAATTCACCGGTCCGTAAATGATGCTTTTCTGTAATTCAATCACGTCCATAGTCATCAACTTTCATTTTAATGGCAACCGGTTCGTAAATAAACCGGGCACAGAGGGCGTGCAGTCACGAGATCATTCTATTATCGATTACATGTACTCGACGAGCTAATTCATTTTGTCTCGCCCACCTGTGCCCGGTTTCAGCGTTCTCAAAAGCAAAACTTCGTGCTTCTGTTGCGCAGCTTTTCGGCGCGCTCTCTGGCGCATTCCAAAATGCACCAATCATCAAAACTGGAAACCGGATCGAAATTGCCGTGAACTCTTACCCAACATTGCCAGGCGGATTGTTCACCACTTGGACATGGAAGTTCGAGCAAGGGGCACAAACCTTCCACGGAATCGGTGTGTTCATTCTCTTGGGTCATAACGCCACCTTATTATTTTTTATGACACCAACTCTTCCATGTTTTGGGAGCGTTTGGCGTATTCTTTTTTGACGAACTCCATGCCTCGACGCAACGCCTTTTCGTTCAGCTCCATAAATTCTTTTCTTTTGATCACAGTCTGAGCTGCGGAAAGGACGCTATCCATAGAGAGAAGTCCGGTATATCCGAGATAGGCACCCACCATAACCATGTTAGCGACTTTCGTTTCACCCAATTCGTCAGCTAATTCGGTTGCTGGCACGTACACCGCCTCAACGTCCTGACGTTTTACCTCTCGGTCGATGAGGGATCGATTCACAAAAATAACCCCATTTGATCGTACATCATCTTCGAATTTATCGAGAGAGGGTAAATTCATGGCGATCAGCATATCCGATTCAGCAACCAGAGGCGACCCGATTCGCTTGTCGGAAATGATGACATGGCAATTTGCCGTGCCGCCTCGCATCTCCGGGCCGTAAGAAGGCAGCCAGGTCGTATGATAGTCCGTCAGCATGGCGCTTTCGGCCAACAGTTGGCCGAGCAGCAAAATGCCCTGTCCCCCAAATCCTGCGATCTTGATGCGTGGGTTCTGGTAGTTTTCATCCACATCGGGCTTTTCGAAAACTTGTGCGGATTCTTTGTTTTCACCGAGCAGCGCCAAGATCTCTTCTTTGGTTGGTTCCTCTTTCTTTGGCTTTGGCTTGGAATCTGTTGGAATTTCTACCTTTTTGAGCGCACCGTTCTTGTCCTTAAGGATATTCAACTTGAAGTAGTCTGTCATGACCTCTGCCACCCAATTTTTGGCATCTATGGGGTCCATCTTCCAGCCGGTCGGACACGCTGACAACACCTCAACAAACGAAAATCCGCGCCCATCAATTTGATTCTGAAGGGCCTTGCGAATGGCCTTGCGGGCTTGCATCACATGTTTGGCGTCGGTGATGGCGACGCGTTCAATGTAAACGGGCGCTTCCAGAGTTGCCAATAATTCGCTCATACGCATCGGGTAACCTTCATTTTCAGCCGTACGTCCCCAGGGTGTGGTGGTGGTCTTTTGCCCAATCAACGTGGTCGGAGCCATTTGCGAGCCGGTCATGCCATAGATGGCGTTGTTGACGAAAATGACCGTGATATGCTCTCCACGATTGGCGGCCTGCAAAATGTTGTTGGCACCGATGGCTGCTAAATCTCCATCACCCTGGTAACTGATTACAACGGAATGAGGAAGCGCCCGTTTAATGCCTGTGGCGACTGCCGGCGCTCTGCCGTGTGCCACTTGAACATTTCCACAGTTGAAGTAATAATATCCAAACACCGAACATCCTACCGGGTTCACAAATATCGTTCGCTCTCGAATGCCGAAATCATCCATCGCTTCGGCAATCAGCTTATGAACCACCCCATGCCCGCAACCCGGACAGTAATGCGTGGAATACGGGTTGGCGCCCGGCTTGCGAAAAAACTCCTCATACAGCGATTCCGATTTTTGTAAGATCTCTTTAGCCATATTTCTCTCTTTCAACTGTGAGTTGGTTCGAATTACCGTTTAATTCCTAAGCTCCTGAAATGTTTTGCTCACCTCATCCAGGATTTCTTGAGTGGTCGGAACGGCTCCGCCCATCCGGCCATAAAATTTCGTCGGTCGTTTTCCATCCAAAGCCAGCCGCACGTCATCGACCATCTGCCCGTTACTCAGTTCTACGACATAAAAAAGCTTGGTGGTGTCGGCCAATTCCTGGATTCGCTGTTTCGGAAATGGCCACAAGGTGATCGGTCGGAGCAATCCGACTGGCAGATCTTTTGAACGGGCATCGTCCACAACCGTTTGCAAAACCCGCGCAACAATGCCGTACCCGATCATCACGACTTCGGCATCCTCGGTCTCAAACTCTTCGTAGCGAACCTCCGCTTCCGCAATTCGAGAATATTTCTCCTGCAGCTTTCGATTGTGCTCCTCCAACTCCGTCGGATCCATATAGATGGATGTAATGAGATTCTGATAAGTCTCTGCGGTTCCGTCTACCGCCCATGGCTTTTTAGGAAGATTGGGAACGGGTTCCGGCAACTCCAACGGTTCCATCATTTGTCCCACAAATCCATCCGCCAGCACGACCACGGGATTCCGATATTTGTCAGCCAGCTCAAACGCAAGCATCGTCAGGTCGCACATCTCCTGCGTGCAATTAGGGGCAAGCGCGATGAGCTTGTAATTGCCGTGTCCGCCGCCTTTGACCATCTGGTTGTAATCGCTTTGCTCCGGCGCAATGTTGCCCAGGCCCGGACCGCCGCGCATGACATCCACCACGACCAGCGGTAGTTCCGAACCGGCAGCGTAAGAAATGCCCTCTTGTTTTAAGCTGATGCCCGGACTCGAAGACGCGGTCATCACCCGCTGCCCCGCGGAAGCGGCGCCGTAGACCATATTGATGGAAGCGATTTCGCTTTCGGCTTGCAGAAACGTTCTTCCGGATTGAGGGAAAAACCTGGCTGCGGTCTCTGCAATCTCACTTGCAGGTGTGATGGGATAACCATAGAAGGCTCGACACCCGGCCAAAATCGCTCCTTTGATGACAGCCTCATTTCCCTTTATGAAAATTCGAGACATATTTCGGCTCCTCTGATTTGATTTTTCGGTTTGAAAAAAAGAAAAACAGCAGATACCACCGCTCGCTAAAGACGCTTAGTTCTCTTTACCACGCTTGTAAACAGTGATTGTGCCGGGCTCCGGACAAATGTAAAAGCAGATACCGCAGCCGGTGCAATTTTCGCCCACATATTGGGCCGGATG
>JAABYK010000622.1:37319-39790 GCA_011775825.1 Candidatus Zhuqueibacterota bacterium
TCGTTGTTTGCCGGTTTTTTTCACCTTTTTCGACTCTGCATGCTTCATTGAATCCATTTTGGCGCTGGTCAAGTTGGCTAAAACCATCGTCTTATCCCTTTGATTTAATCTCGAATACAGTTTCCCTTTTATCATCTCTCCTCCCATTCGGGTTTTTCTTTTTTAATTTTTCAAATAATGTGCCATAAACAGAAAAGCCACTTAGTTGGCTCTAAGTGGCTTAAAATCAAGATACTAAAATTACTTCTTAGTCGTTTCGTCGTCACAGAAATTTCTGTTTTTGGGAATCCACAGTTGCGATTTTCTCAAACATGAGAATGAACTCTCAAACAATTTCACACAAAACTCGTGCAACAACTTTTGGTGTCACGTTTCTCACCTCCCGAGAAAGCTTTCCACCGGGTTCAAAATTCTTGCCTTCAATTCCGTACACCAGCAGGTGATTGGGCAGTTGATTCATGGCGCGCGCCAACTCAATGGCCTCGGCGACGCCGAATGCGTGGGTTGAGTAATTGAAAAATTGCGATGGAATGGCTTGCTTGTGTGCTTCAAAGCGGTGAACCGTTCCGGGTGTGGCGCCGGAGCAAA
The DNA here is from genome assembly GCA_011775825.1 of Candidatus Zhuqueibacterota bacterium. GTDB lineage: Bacteria > Zhuqueibacterota > Zhuqueibacteria > Oceanimicrobiales > Oceanimicrobiaceae > JAABYK01. The sequence continues at coordinate 37,908 of JAABYK010000622.1, forward strand.
CTGCATCAATGATGACTACGTCGTCTTTATCTCTCATGGTTTCAATCAAAGTTGTGCCTTCGCCGGAAGCTTCGACCACTTCCACGTTTGGCAAGTTTTCGGTCTTGATTCGTTGTGCGATCTCCGGTCCAAGGGCATCGTCGCCGCGAAATCGGTTCCCGATCCCGATTATGGTGACAGATTGTTTTTGTTTACTCATTCAGATCCAAGGCTCGATAGGCAAACATTTGGTGGCATCACCCCGATTTAAAAACAGTCTCTGACTGTGTTTTGTTAAGGATGTAATCTTCTTAAGAACGTCAGGCGAAAAAGACACCGTTGCAAACGGTGTCCGATCAGTATGGCAAAAGTCAGCGAAGCGTACTTTTGCTGTATATTCACTGCACATTGCAAAAATACGTTCGCTTCGCTCACTGATTTTTGCGCTCCACTCGTCCAGATAGCTAAACAATTACCCCGATGTTTTGCAAAGCTTGCAAACCTTTAAGAAAACAGGACCGGAAAAAGACACCCTTACAAAAGCAGTCCAATCAGTATGAACATTCAACTCAATTATTTTGACCCCAATCATTTTGACATATAAGCTTTTTGCTAAACAATGGGCAAAAAATCGACTACGGCTCGCGATCCACTTTCAACTTCAAAAAGTGGGTTGAACAGGAGATACAGGGGTCGTAGTTACGGATGGCTTGCTCGCACTGCCACTGCAATTTTTCTTCCGGCAAATCGATGTTCGGGGGAATGTAATGCCACAGATCGCTTTCGATGGTCTTCTGATTTACAGCGGTCGGAGAGACGATCTTAGCATCCAAAATGGTGCCGTCGTCATCGAGTGTGTAGTGATGGTAGCAGATCCCGCGCGGCGCTTCGGTGGCGCCGTAGCCTGTGCCGGCCTTTGGTTCCACCTCCATGGCCGGCTGCTCCGGGCGCTCGTACTTATCGATGAGCCGTAACGCTTCCTCGAATGCGTACAACGTCTCCACCCCACGCACCATGATGCTCTTGAATGGATTTCGACACACCGGCTCCAGCCCGGCGTCACGCGCCGCCTGCTGGGCCGTGGAGGAAAGCTTATCAAAATTGATGCTGTAGCGGGCCAGGGGTCCCAAAAAGCAGGCGTCGCGGTCTTTCACAATCGTGTGCAACGCGGTGGAATGCTGCACATGCGCTTCAATCAAGTGATTGTCGTATTCGCGAATCGGAACATCGATGCCTTTGTTGGAGACCAACTGGTCAAAATTTGGAAAGGGCAACGTAGCCAGCCATTTGAGCGTTTCATGAGAGGCCTCCAAACCCCATTTGAGGTCATCCACCAACGTTTCAAGTTCGGGTTTGGTTGGCACTCCGTAAAAGCCACCAACCTTTAGATTGATAGGGTGAATTTCGCGGCCGCCAAGTAAGCTCATGATATCATTGCCGATCTTTTTCATTCTAAGACCACGCTGAACCACATCAGGGTGATCTTTGGCCATCCGGATGGCATCCTGGTATCCCAGAAAATCCGGTGCGTGCAGCATGTACATATGCAGAACGTGGCTTTCAATCCATTCTCCGCAGTAGATCAGGCGACGAAGCAGACGGATGGGTTCCGGGATCTCGACGCCGCACACATCCTCCATGGCATTGGACGCGCCGAGTTGATAGGCAATGGGGCAAATGCCGCAAATGCGCGCGGTGATGTCGGGCGCTTCGCGAAAGTCGCGACCCCGCAAAAAGGCTTCGAAAAATCGCGGCGGCTCGAATATTTTGAGTTTGACGTCCGAAAGCTGCTCATTTTTTAGCTTAATAGCGAGTGAACCTTCACCTTCTACTCGCGCCAGGTAATCAACTTTAATTGTTTTGGTTTTTCTGCGTAGTTTCTTGTTATCTTGCTTGTTCATGTC
>JAABYK010000622.1:39813-43342 GCA_011775825.1 Candidatus Zhuqueibacterota bacterium
CATTTAGGGAGGCGCCGCTCATGCCCCACTCGCTTCATATTTTATGCTCTCCTTACGGAATTCCTCGGCATGGGCGTTGAACGTGCGCAATGAACGGATGATATCCTCATCTTTCACACCCAGCTTTGTCCACCACTCGCTCAAGGCACGTGTGTCCGGATTCTCCATCGGTCCGAAACAGCCGTAGCAGCCGCGGTTGTAAGACGGGCAGAGTACGCCACAACCGGTTTGCGTCACCGGTCCCATGCAGGGTGTTCCTTGAGCGACCATGACACACGCCACTCCCTTTCGCTTGCAATCAACGCACAGACTGTACGTTGGGATGTTGGGTTTGCGGCCGTTCAAAAACGCGCTGACAACTTCCAGAAGCTGCTGTTTGCTAATCGGGCACCCCCGCAGCTCAAAATCCACAAACACATGTTCATCAATTGGCGTGGAATTCTTCAAAGTTGAAATATAGTCCGGCGACGCATAGACGATGGACACAAAATCGTGGACATCTTTAAAGTTGCGCAAAGCTTGAATGCCGCCTGCGGTGGCACAGGCTCCGATGGTCACCAAAACTTTGGAGACCTTGCGCACTTGATGAATTCTTTGCTCGTCATGTGGTGTGGTGATGGAACCCTCCACCAGAGACAGGTCGTACGGAGCCTTCACGATAGCGCGAGACGCTTCCGGGAAATTAGCAATCTCTACTGCACCAGCGATGGCTAAAAGTTCGTCTTCGCAGTCCAAAAGGCTCAACTGGCAACCGTCGCAAGAAGCAAATTTCCATACCGCCAATTTGGGGTTGCGCTTATCTGCTGGCATCTTAAACCTCTCTAATCTCTAACCAATTTTTCACTTGTGCAAAGCTGAAAACCGGGCCATCCTTACAAACAAAGTTCGGGCCGAATTGACAATGTCCGCAAAAACCGATGGCGCACTTCATGTTGCGTTCCATGGAGACGAATATGTTCTCCTCCGGCACACCACGTTTTTTCAGCTCTGCGACCGTGAACCGCATCATGATTTCCGGACCGCAGACCAAAGCCACGGTCTGATATGGATCGAACGGGGCTTTTGGTATCAGTTTGGTGACTACGCCGACGTTTCCGTGCCAGGCGCCTGTGGCGCGATCCACCGTGACGTGCACGTTCAGATCGAAATGCGATCGCCATCTCTTGACTTCACGTTTGTAAAGGATGTCTTCCGGGGTCCGCGCGCCATACAGCAACACCACATTGCCGAACTCTTCGCGCTGGCCCAGAACCTCGTACATGGCCGGACGGAGCGGGGCCAAACCGATGCCGCCTGCCACGATGACGATGTCGCGTCCCCGCGCCTCCTTGACCGGCCACTGGCTACCGAAGGGTCCACGCACACCCAACATCGCACCTTCCCGCAACTCGCGCATGGCGTTCGTCACCGTACCAACCGCTCGTGTTGTATGAACCAATGTTTGAGACTCGTTCGGGTCGCCGCTGATGGAAATGGGTATTTCACCCACACCAAACACATACAACATGTTGAATTGACCCGGAGAAAACGCAAATTTCCTCTTTCCGTTTTTCGGTTGAAGCTCCAGAGTAAAGGTATCGTAGGTCTCTTTCTGGACCTTACTCACACCGAATGTCGTTGGCAGCATCGGGTCATGAATGGCAGTTGACATTCCAGACCTCACTTGTTTTGATCGCCGTACAGGTCGAGGAGCTGAATTCGGGTCGCCTGAAGTCGATCCATTATGATTCCGGTAAAGCGTTTGAGCAGTTCGTAACCCAATTCATAGTCTTCTTCGCACTTATCTCGCAGGCATTTGCCGTCCAGGGCGATGGCTCGAGTCAACTCGATGGCGCGGGCGTCGAAATGCCAGTGATACGGCGGCACCACCCACGACCAACCCAGCACCTCGCCCTCGGAAATCGTGTCGATGGTCAGCGGTCCTCGATTGGGGGCGTACAACTCAAGGGCGATTTTGCCGTGGCGAATAATGTAAAACTGGTTGGCTTCCTGGCCTTCTCGAAAGACAAATTGCCGGGCATCGAAACGAACGTTTGAGGCACATCCCACAATCAAATCGAGATGGTCTGGCCTCAAGTCTTTCAGGAACGGATGTTCCTCCAGATAAGGTTTGAGTGTCTCCATGTTTCAGCTCCTGATTTCAGGCATTTGATTTCTTGATGAAGAGATGATTTCTCCGTGAATAAACTTCATTTTGATTTGACGCCGAGATCGTTTTCCCGGATGGCGCGCGCTTCCTCCGTGATATCAATCCCTACGGGACACCAGGTGATGCAGCGTCCGCAACCCACGCACCCTGACGTTCCGAATTGATCGATCCAGGTTGCCAGCTTGTGCGTCATCCACTGACGATATCGGGCCACCGCCGACGTGCGAACGCTCCCGCCATGCACGTACGAATGCTCCTTGGTGAAGCACGAGTCCCACTTGCGCCAGCGTTCTGCAGTTTCGCCGGACAGGTCTGTCACATCTTCGATGGTGGCGCAAAAGCATGTGGGACAAACCAGGGTGCAATTGGTGCACGTCAGGCAACGCTCGGCCACGTCTTCCCAGCGCGGATGCTCGTAATTCCGATACAGCAGCTCTTTGATATCGGTCGTATCCATGGAGCGCCCCATCTGCTTAGCCGTATTCGCCACGATCCCTTCGGCCCGGTTTTTTTGCTCCTTGTTGGCCACTTTGTAAGGAACGCCCTCCATTGTTTTTGCCCCCTTTTCCGTTCCGATCTCCACCACAAAGTAGTGCTCATTTTTTGCCAGGATTTCGGTCATCGACAAATCGAAGCCGAAGGTTGCTTTGGGACCGGTATTCATGGACACACAGAAACAGGTGCCATCGGCTTCCGCGCAGTTAACGGCCACAATAAATAGATCATCACGTCGAGATTTATAATTTGAGTCTGTGAACTTCTCGTTCATGAAAACCTTATCCTGAACGGCAATTGCGCTCAAATCGCAAGCTCGAACCCCCAGAAACGCCATCCTGGGCGGGGAGTCATGATTCTCGACGACCTGAAAGCTGCCATTTTTCTTGTGAGCCGAAAACAATTTCAAAACCGGCGGAAACAGAAACTTTTTCCAGGATTGGGGACCCACGACAAATCCAAAGACAGCTTTGTCTTGGCGCTTGTGCAGGCGATACTTCCCGCCTTCGTGCTCATCGCCCCAACTGGTGGGCAACTCCTCCATTCCGGATATTTCTTCGTAAATGACGGCGCCCTCCCGCACTGTCGGACCGATGACCTCGTAGTCTGCTTTTAGAACTTCGATGAGCTTTCCGAGTGCGTCCGATTCAATAATCACGAATTCACCCGTCACGTTCTGTTTTGCCATTTGCCAGCTTCTCGTTTAGAAAGTGAATTTGCTTTTCAACAATTCGCTCATGATTGAGGCAATCGCTGTGCCATGAACGATAAAATTGTTAAGCGCTTAATTTTTTTAAGATTAATTTAACTTGATTTAAAGAAAGAACGATATGGAATTCTCAATAATAGGAAGGAATCGGCTTACCATTCTCGATCTTAAAAGAC
>JAABYK010000338.1 GCA_011775825.1 Candidatus Zhuqueibacterota bacterium
CTCTTGCGGGATTTGCATCTGGCCAGTCTTTCTCTGTACGAAGAATTGTCCAAAGAATTGAAGGACGGCTTCGACTTCTGGCAGCAGGGTCTGCTGATGCTGTACACAACCGAAGGTGGACGTTTGGAATGCAGCGAGATGGTTGAACAAGCTGAAAAAATGGGAGTGCGAGCACGCCTCTTAAACACTGGCGAAATTCGCGAGCTTGACGCCAACATCCGCACGCATGCACCGGGGGGCGCGTATTATCCACAAGACAGCCACATCGATCCGGCCCGATTCGTTGTGAATTTGGCGAAACATGTGCAGGGCAACGATGACACCATTCAGGTCGCCACGGATGTGCTCGATTTTGAGGCAGTCAATGGCAAAATCGAAACGGTACGAACTTCCAAAGGCGACTTCTCCGCCGACCAGATTGTGCTGACGGCTGGCGCCTGGTCCCCTACCTTGATACGCAATTTAAAGCTGAAGCTGCCGATTCAGCCTGCAAAGGGGTACAGCATTACTCTGAATCATACACAGGATATCCCCCAAATTCCTTTGATTCTTGAAGAGGCAAAAGTCGCTGTGACGCCTCTTGGGGACCGACTGCGGTTCGCGGGTACGCTGGAATTGGCCGGACTGGATCTGTCGTTCAACATGCGTCGGGTGCACGCCGTCTTAAAGGCGGTTCCTCGGTATCTCGACACCGAACCGGTCAACCTCGAACAGGCGGAAATCTGGGCCGGCCTTCGCCCTTGCACGCCGGACGGCCTGCCCATCATCGGTCGCTGTCCTTCTATCAATAATCTAATCGTCGCAACGGGTCACGCCATGATCGGCATCTCCCTGGCGCCCATTACCGGCAAGCTAATTGCGGAGCTCGTCAACGAGGAGCAACCCTCCATCGACCTCGAGGCCCTGAGGGTTGAACGGTTTAATTAGCCAAACAAGTCCCCCCCTTTGTGGGTAACCGTCCGACTCCGTGTTTTGATTTCCTTAGTTAAATTGGAGACTTTGGAGCATCTTTTCAAGAGTGCCTCAAAGAAACATCCTCGCCAAAGATTTCTATCACCTTCACGACCACCCAGACAAGAATAGCAAAACTTTCCCCATGCCCACCCTCAAACACCTCAATAGCCTCGATACCTGGTTTTCATCGTCTATTTGGTCATGGTTACCAGGGTAGAAGACCTACATGACACGATTCCAATCGATACACGCGGGACTATTTCAAATCCGCAGCAGCAACCCTGGCGGATTTCTTTTGACCAACTAATAAAAAAGCAGACTGCGAACATCGATTAAAGTTACGCCCGAATGCGGTTCAACATGTCGTGAACGCTGGTGTAGGCCACCGGGATGAGCACCAGCGTAATCAAAGTGGAGACCGTGAGTCCGCCGATCACCGCCCGGGCCAGGGCTGCCTGAATTTCCCCACCTGCTCCGGTACCGAAGGCCAACGGCAACATGCCGAGTACGGTGGTACAGGTGGTCATCAGGATGGGACGCAGACGCAGGCGACCGGATTGAACCACCGCCGCGTTGACGTCCAGATTCTGCTCCCGACGCATCAGATTAATATAATCCACCAGTACAATGGCGTTGTTCACCACGATACCGATGAGCATGACAATTCCCATCAGGCTCTGGACATTCAGAGACGTGCCAGTGAGTAGCAGCGTTGGCACCACCCCAACGATGGCCAACGGAACGGAGACCATCACAATGAGGGGATCCAGGAACCGTTCGAACTGGGCTGCCATGACCATATATATCAGGATCACTGCCATGATAATGGACAGAAGGAAATCGCTCTGAGCTTTCTGCTGCTCTTCATATTCCCCACCAAACACCAGAGAAAACGCTTCCGGCAATGGAAAATCCCGCAGGTCGTCCTGGAGCTTCTGAACGATATCGCCCAAAGCGACGCCACTCTCCAGGTTGGCGGTGATGTACGTTACGCGCTGGCCGTCGACGCGCTCGATCTCAATCGGGCTGCGACGGCGCTCGCTGCGAACCACCGCGGACACGGGCAGAATCTGGCCGTTGCCGGCCCGAACCGCAACGTTGTTCAAATCCAAGGTGCTCAACCTGTCTTCGGGCTGCAATCGCACTACGATGGGAAATTCTTCGCCGCCTTCCCGGAAAACCCCGGCGCGACTTCCTCCCACATTCGTCTGAATCACCTGAGCCACCTGGCTGACGGACAATCCCATATCCGATATCTTCTCCCGGTCAACGATCAAATTTTGTTCCGGACGCCCTTGGCGCCGGCTGACGCGCACATCGGCAATTTCAGGCACGCGTTCCATGACTTGCCTAAGATCGTGCGCCAGGCGATCTGCCAGATCCAGATCGTAACCTCGCAACTCCACCTGAACGGCTTCACCGCCTCCGGAGCCAAATAACCGGCGCAGCATCCAGAGACCGGATTGGGCGTTCACTCGAACATCCACACCAGGAACCTGCCCAGAAACGTGACGACGAATCTGGTCTGCCAGTACAAAACTGCTCATGCTCCGTTCGTCCGCGCTTTTCAGTGAGATCTCCACTTCTGCGTCCCCGCCGCGGATTTCGAGGGTCATGTGCCGGACCTGATCCATGGGGGTGACCTCCCGAACGATTTGCTCAAGCTCCCGCAAGTATTCGTTCACGACAGCGATATTCGTTCCCTGAGCCATCTGAATTTCCACATCGATCTCATCGGCGTCGGTCTGCGGTGCGAGTTCCACCGGCAGCAGAGGCCAGAGCAGGATGGTGAGCAGCAAGAGTCCACCAGTCACGGCAAAGACGATTTTGCGATGCCGCAAGGCGCCTTCCAGCCAGCTCGAATAGACGGATTCAAGGCGCAAAAACCATCCGCCAATCCGGGAGCGTCTATTCTCGGCGTTTGCCTCATCCGCGCCCACCGTTAGAAAACGGCTTCCCAACATAGGCACCAGCGTGAGCGCCACCAGCAGCGAACATATCAGGGCAAATACCACCACCAGCGCCAGTTCTTTGAACAGCATGCCGGCAATGGTCTGCATGAATACAACGGGTAGAAAGATCACACACGTGGTCAGCGTGGAGGCAACAATGGCGCCGGCCACCTGGCGCGTGCCGGTCAGGGCGCTCTCCTCCAAGCTGTGCCGGTTTTCCCGAAGCCGGACCATGTTCTCGAGAACCACGATCGCGTTGTCGACGATGAGACCGATTCCCAAAGCCAGCCCGCCGAAGCTCATCTGGTTCAAGGTGAGACCGTTGAAATAGAGCAGACCGAATGTGGCAACAATCGAGATTGGAATCGATAAGGCGATGATAAAGGTAGTGGAGCCGTTCCGCAAAAATAGATACAAAATGAACACAGCCAGCAACCCACCCCAAAGCGCCGCTTGCTGCACGTTATCGATGGAGTTTTGAATGAATTCGCTCTGATCGATCACCATGAGNNACCGTATTGGCACCGGATTGCTTGCGGACACCGAGCCGAACCATCGGCTGTCCATCGATCTGCACAAGACGATTGACATCTTCATGCCCGTCTACCACTTCAGCCACATCCCCGACCCGGATGGGTTTGCCATCGACAACCGTGATAACTGTATTGGCAATTTGCCTGAGAGACTGGTACTCGCCGCGTGTCCGCACGTACATGTCGCTGACGCCTTCCCGCATATTCCCGCCGGGAAGAGTGATGTTTTCACGAAGCAACGCCTGCTGGACATCCGTCGCAGAAAGCTGACTTGAGGCCAGGCGATCCCGTTTGAGGAGAACCTGAATTTCCCGATAGACGCCGCCCCAGACATCGACCGACCCCACTCCCGGAATCTGCTCGAACCGCTGAGAAATCTCGCGTTCCAGGATCCGAGTTAATTCCTGCATATTCCGCTCCGACCGAGCTCCTAAAATCACCACCGGAAAATTGTCCGGATCGAACTTCCAGAGTCTGGGTGGCTCCACTTCCGGCGGAAAGTCATCGCGAATGCGGTCCAGCGCCGCTCTCACATCGTTGGCGGCAGCGTCGATATTCGTCCCCTGGGCGAATTCGAGCGTGACCCTGCTTTGCCCTTCCCTGGACCGAGACCGAACTTTTTCGATGTTCGGTACACTCCCGATGGCATTCTCCACGCGATCGGTGATAATGGTTTCAATTTCCTCCGGCCCAACATTTGGATAATTGGTCCTCACCGTCAACATCGGATATTCAATGGGCGGAAGCAAGTCCACCGGTAAAAACCGGAACCCCATAATGCCCAGAGTGATGATGATCAGAAACACCATTGTAGTGGCAATGGGGCGTTTAACCGCTAATCTGGTGATATTCATTTTTCTTCTACCCTAATTTGGGAATTTGTTTTTAGATGTTGTATCTTTCCCCGTCGCCTGCTGCCGCTTCATGACCTCCTGCAAGAGATCCTGGCGTTGCAAGTTCTGCAGATATTCCACCCATTCCCATTTCACCGGACGAACGCGGGCCTTTCCCGACTCACCGCCAATGAGATCCTGTCCGATGGTCACGACCCAGTCCCCCGCTTCCACCCCGCGAATCCCGGCATGCATCCGGCCTTTGGCTATCACATCCACCGGCACAAACTCAAAGGAAACCGGAGCCGTGATCCCAGCGCCTCGGGACTGGCCGTCATTCATCGCACCTACAGGTTCCCGATCCATCTCGCTTCCGGCCTGGCTGACATACACGCCCGTTCCGCCGGTTACCGGATTCTCATATAAGGCACTCAGGGGCACCAGAGTGGCCTGTTCACTTTCGCCATAGTAGATATCCACCGTGACGAACATCCCAGACTTCAGACGTCTGCCAGGGTTGGCCAGGTCAATTTCGCCCTCTGTGCTGTGAGTCACGGGATGTAAGAACGGGGAGATTCGCGATAAAGACGAGGTGATCACACCGGAGAGGGTATTTTCTGCATAGATTTCAGTCCTCTGGCCTGTTTCAACATAGTTGAGCATTCGGTCCGTCAACACTACTTCCACCCGAACGCTGTCCAATTGTCCGAGTGTAAACAGCCGGGTGTTGCTGTTCACCAGCATCCCGACTTCTGCATTGCGGTTTCCGACGCTGCCGGTAACCGGGGCCCGTATGACGGTCTGAGACAACGCCTCTTCGCGTTCATCCACTATGGCCCGGGCCTGTTCTACCCGAGCGTTCGCCAGCTCGACATCCGCTTCTGCGGAGATGGCCTGCGTCTGGATTGTTTCCAGCTCTGTCGCACTGGTCAATTGCTTTTCAGACAGCATTTGGGTTCGCTCAAGCTCGGCCTGCATTTCCTTCAACCGAGCTTCTGCTTGCTTGGCCTGCGCCACGGCTATTTGATAACTGGCTCTGGCCTGTTTCAACCGCTCCCAGAGCTCTTTATCCCGAAGTCGAACCAGCGGTTGTCCTTCCTCAACGGTATCACCGTTTTCAACATGCACTTGCACGATAGCTGCACTGATTTCAGGATAAATCTCGACTTGGTTCCGGGCTTTGACCACGCCACTCAGCCGTTCGGTCAAGGGCAGGCTTCCGTGTCGGGCCCGGACGGCTTCCACGGCCGGAATCAGCCGGTTGGTTCGGCTTTCGTCGGTACCATCGGATTCACCAGAACACCTGAACAACAGCAATCCGGTACTGATCAAAAACAGGATGAAAATTTTGTTCTGTAATTTCATTGACCGATTTCTACCTTGTGTTAACATTCAAAATCTGTTTCGGTTTAATTGAAAAGGAATCACAATTCCAGTAAAAGGAATAGAATACTGGTTCAATGTAAAAAGCAAGATACAAATTAATTTTGTAGAAAAATTGTTTTTTTGAGTCTAGTTGAAAGACGGTCAGGATCATCAAAGTAAAAATGTATGACCATCCAATCGAATCATTTGGACATATAATGTTCTTGCCGACAATTCCCCGTCAAAACTTTCGCGTAGTATTCGTTAGGCTTGGATTATTCACAATAGCTCTTTTAGGCTCAAAGTTTTGAATTGTCATACCCACGGATGCGGGCGTCCAGAAACATTCCATAATCCGCTGATTACAATGGATTCCCGCCTTAGCCTTCGCGGAAATGAGCGCTCGCCGCGGCACTTTTTTGAAATAATTCACATTAGCCATGTTTATCAAATAGACTATTTTCTTGAAAACAGCATGATGCCGCTCTTCGACCAGTCGAAGCGCAATCACAGTGGCAGACTCGGCCAGACCGAGCAAGGTCTGGCCAGTGGATGGGTTCCAGCTGATTGGCTCTGTATCCGCAACAGTTCGGGTCACCCACAAATTTCAGGTGGTTATACTTCGCTCATGTACGCTCACTGTTTAGCCGTATAATAAAATTTAAGAATGTTTTTGGACAAAAGTCAAGGCACAACTCTATGTGCAGGATTCTTTCAAATAGTGCAATATGACAGAGTTTTCTGCAATAATGGCAGATAGTTTCATCAATACAACACTTTAGAGACAAAATAACCGACTATTATAAATCCATGAAACTAATAAAATTACAAGAGGTATTTCATTTGGCATGTGGTTTGCTGTCAGCTCATGCGGATTTTTAAAATTGTAACTTTTTAATCAAATCTAATTCTTAAATCACATCATAAACAGGAGGTGATCGCTATGACGCAGCTTAATTCTTGGAATCCAACGCGTGATCTTCTTGGTATCATTGATGAGATGAACCGTATTGTTCGCAATGTTCTGCGCAATGGAACGGAAGAAACCTCTTTGTTTCAGGGCAGTTGGACTCCCGCTGTTGATATTAGTGAAGATAACGACAATTTCTATCTTCATGTTGAGTTACCCGGCCTGAGCAAGCAGGATGTTCATATCAGGTATGAGGATGGCCTATTGTCCATCTCGGGTGAAAAGAAAGATCTCAATGAAAATGATGGCTTGAATTTTCACCGACTCGAGAGAGCCTCCGGGAAATTTGAAAGAAGTTTTCGGCTTACTAATGAAATCATCAGGGACCAAATCGATGCCCACTTCGAAAATGGTGTCTTGAGCATCACTTTACCCAAGGCTGAGGAAGCTAAGGCGAAAGATATTGAAATCAAGGTCACGTAGTTTGCCGAGACGAAGTCTTTGCACCTCGTCTTTCATTTCAATTTGTTTGAAAATTAGAGGCCAGCTTAACTCACAAATTGCATTTCTCTTTAAAATTGACTTAGGATTTGAAAACCTACGATTCTGTTATTTAACTTAATCATTAATCAAAAAGAAGGAGGTTCGTAAATGAAGGTAAAACCCTTAGCTGATCGAGTACTCATTAAACCCATCGATCCTGAGGAGAAAAAGCAGGGTGGGATCATCATTCCCGATACCGCGAAAGAGAAGCCTCAGGAAGGCGAAATTGTTGCCGTAGGGCCTGGCAAAATCAACGATGCCGGAAACACAGTTGCCATGGAAGTAAAAAAAGGCGACCGAGTTCTCTATGGCAAATACTCCGGAACGGAGGTCACCATTGACGGCGACGAGTACTTAATCATGAGAGAAAGCGATATTCTCGCAGTTATTTAAAGTCTAGCAAACCCTGAATAAACATTCAAACCAATATGGAGGTAAGTAAGTATGGCAGCAAAACTCATTGATTTCAGTGCAGAGGCACGGACTTCCTTAAAAAAAGGGCTGGACCAGCTTGCTGAAGCTGTGAAAGTAACCCTGGGACCAAAAGGAAGAAACGTGGTGATTGACAAGAAATTTGGGGCACCTACCGTGACCAAAGACGGGGTAACCGTTGCGAAAGAGATCGAATTGGAAGACCCAATCGAGAACATGGGCGCCCAAATGGTTAAGGAAGTGGCCTCTAAAACCAGCGATGTAGCTGGGGATGGCACCACAACCGCAACCCTTTTGGCGCAGTCAATTTTCAACGAAGGTTTACGCAACGTCACCGCCGGGAGCAATCCCACCCATCTGAAACGCGGCATCGACAAAGCCGTCGCGAAGGTGGTGGAAGAGCTCAAGCAGCTGAGCAAACCCATACCCGGAAAAGAAGAAATCGCCCAGGTGGGCGCAATTTCAGCCAACAACGACATGTCTATCGGACAGGATATTTCCGATGCCATGGAGAAGGTTGGCAAAGACGGCGTCATCACTGTGGAAGAGGCCAAAGGTACAGAGTCCGTTCTCGAGGTCGTAGAGGGGATGCAGTTCGATCGCGGTTACCTCTCTCCTTACTTCGTCACCAACCCGGAGACCATGGAAGTGGAACTGGATGAGCCCATGATTCTGATTCATGACAAAAAAATCAGTGTCATGAAGGATCTGCTTCCGATTCTGGAAAAAGTCGCACAGATGGGCAAGTCCTTCTTGATCATCGCCGAAGACATTGAAGGTGAAGCTCTGGCAACCCTGGTTGTCAACAAACTGCGCGGCACGCTTAAAGTGGCGGCCGTAAAGGCGCCCGGATTCGGCGATCGTCGTAAAGCCATGTTGGAAGACATCGCCGTCTTAACAGGCGGCCGCGTGATTTCCGAGGAGGCCGGATTCAAGCTCGAGAACGCCACGACCTCTGATTTAGGCCAAGCCAAGAAGGTGTCCATCGACAAGGACAATACCACCATTGTCGAAGGCGCTGGTAAGACCGAAGATATCAAAGGTCGAATCGAGCAAATCAAGCGACAGATCGAGACCACCACATCCGATTACGACAAAGAAAAATTGCAGGAACGCCTGGCCAAGCTTGCCGGTGGCGTGGCTGTGCTGAGAGTCGGAGCAGCCACCGAAGTTGAAATGAAAGAGAAGAAGGCAAGAGTCGAAGACGCGCTGCACGCCACTCGTGCTGCAGTTGAAGAAGGCATCGTTCCTGGAGGCGGTGTGGCTCTGGTGCGCTGCATCAAGGCGCTCGATTCCTTGAAACTTGAACACGATGAGCAAATCGGTGCGAACATCGTCCGTCGTGCCCTGGAAGAGCCGTTGCGGCAAATTGCCAACAACGCCGGTCACGAAGGCTCCATCGTGGTTCAGAAGGTCAAAGAGAACAGCGACGTCAACTTTGGCTTTAACGCCGAGACCGAGAAATATGGTGACATGTTCAAAGAAGGCGTCATCGATCCGACCAAAGTGACTCGTGTGGCGCTCGAAAACGCAGCCAGTGTCGCCGGTCTCTTGCTCATGACCGAAACCACGGTTGTGGAGAAACCGGAGAAGGAGAAACCCGCTCCTCCGATGCCTCCGGGCGGCGGCATGTATTAAACTCCGACCGTTCATAATCAAGGTCGTCCGTCTTACGATGGGCGGCCTTTTTTTGTGGTTATTGCTTTCAAATTCCTGCATTCCAAAGAAATTGTAGCTCCATTTAGTATGCCGCGACCTTTGAACCTTTGAAGCCCCGCCTGAAAATAAATGTTCAGGCTCATAGTGGAAGTCGGCTGAAGCCGACTGAGTTTTTCTTCCATCAACAATTGTCAGTAGGTTGCTCACCGTCTGAGGAAGCAGGGGACCACATTCACATTGTCGGCTCCACTCAGAGCTCAACCACTAGAGAGTGAACGGACGAATTTCCTGAACACGATTAAGCGAAAAATCGCTTATGAGAACATTGCCACTGATGAAAACTTCAAACTCGCTGAGGAGCAAAAAAAGGAAGTAAAAGACGAGATCAGGAAACTCGAATCTCCCCTGAAAGAGGCGATTCGACGTCTCTATAGGTCAGTAGCCATTCCGGGTAAGGGCGGACTTAAAGAAAAAGATTTGGGCATTCCGACTTATGGAGTGAGTCGTAGTCTGGACGAAGAGCTGTATGAGCAGCTACGGATGGATGGCGAGATTCTCGAGAAGATCGCACCGATCGTGTTAAGAGAGAAGTATCTGACCAACAAGGATTCTGTTTTGACAGAGCTCATATTTCAATCCTCCCTCAAAACCCCCGGTGAAGCCAGACCGTTAAATAGACGGGTTGTGGAGCAAAGCATCGTCGAAGGCGTCCAAATGGGCATGTTTGGGTTAGGCGAGTTGGAACAGGAAGAACCGAAGTGCTTTTATTTCAAAGAATATCCCACGGTTTCGCTTTCCGGAAACGAGATTCTCATCAAGGATTCAATTTGCATCGAACAGAAACGACAGAAGGAGGAATCTCTCGAGGGGAGAGAAACTTATGAGGAATGCCTCACAGGGCGAGACGCCCGAGAAGGTGCGCGAGCCAGACGTGAGGGAAACGGAAGCGCCTGTTGAAGGCAGGAAACAACTCCGTTTGAAGTTTCAGGTCCCTCGGGGCAAAGTTTCCAGTGTTATGGGAATAATGAATCTCTTGCAAAACAAATTCAACATTCTCGAAATTGAACTTTCGGCTAAAGAGGGAGAGATTTCAACACAAGACCTGGAAGATAAGATAGGCGAAACATTCAGGCAATTGAACATCGACTTCGATATGGATCGATTGCCATCTACCTCAGTGTCAAAAGTAACTAGTGAGCCGAAAACTCAATCTGTGCCAAACGCTGCTCCCCCTACAGAATCTTCCATTCCCGTCCGTCACGTCGAAGCAACTCGTCCGCTTCCGTGGGTCCCCACGAACCGGCTGCATAGTTTGGCAGATCCAGCCAGGGCTCGGATTCCCATTCTTTTACAATGGGATCGACGATGGACCAGGCCTTGAGTATCCAGTCCGAGCGCGGAAACAGGGTTTGATCGCCCTGCATGGCATCGAGTAAGAGCCACTGGTAAGCGCTGGGCGGCTCGTCGATTTCGAACGCCTGATCGTACTGGAAATTCATGCGTACCGGCTCGAGGTGAATATCGGCGCCGGGCTGCTTGGCCAGAAAGGTGTAGATAATGCCCTCATTGGGCTGAAGCCGGAAAGTCAGCACATTCTTCATCCGCTCTCCCTCCTGTTCGGTCGGAAACATGAGATGCGGGGTGGGTTTAAATTGAATGGTCACTTCGCTCACTTTGCGATTCATGCGCTTCCCGGTGCGAAGATAGAACGGCACGCCTGCCCAGCGCCAGTTGTCCACATTGAGTTTAAGCGCCACAAATGTCGGAGTGTCGGAATTCTCCTCCACCCCGTCTTCGTCCCGATAGCCCCGGACGGGTTCGCCTTCGATTTCTCCTTTGTCGTACTGTCCTAAAATCGCATCGTTCTTGACATCAACCGGCCGGATCGCTTGCAGCACCTGTGCTGTTTCGGTTCGCAAAGACTCCGCGTCATAACAAACCGGCGGCTCGATGGCCGTCATGCACAGCAGTTGCAACAGGTGATTCTGAACCATATCGCGCACCACGCCGGTCTGCTCATAGAATCCGGCGCGCGTGCCAATTCCGGCATTTTCCGCTGCCGTGATTTGCACGTGATCGATGTAATTGCGATTCCAGATCGGCTCGAAACCCGGATTCGCAAACCGGAACACCAGCATGTTTTGAACCGTTTCCTTGCCGAGGTAATGATCCACCCGGTAAACTTGCTCTTCGTCTAAGACGCACCGCAATTCACGATCCAGCCGGCGAGCCGATTCTTCATCCTGGCCAAACGGCTTTTCGATGACAACTCGGCGCCAGCCATCGTCCTGCTTCAACAAGGACGCTGCGTCCAGCTTTTCCACGATGGTGCCGTAGAGACTCGGAGCCGTTGAAAAATGAAACAGAACGTTATCGGGAATGTCAAACTGATCACGCGTTTCCCGTATTTTTTCCTTCAACGTTCTGTAAGCTCCGGATGGTTCATCCTGAATATCCACTTGAACGTAAAATAATCGGCTTGCAAAAGTCTGCCAGGCTTCATCAGTGTAACTGTTAAGCTCTTGCTTAACCGCCTGTTTCATCTTCTCACGGAAGGTGTCGTCATCCCACTCTCTCCGCGCAGAGCCCACAATGGCAAATGAGCGAGGAAGCAGACCCTGACAGGCCAGCGCATATAGAGAAGGAATTAACTCCGTATGCGCCAGATCCCCGGTAGCACCGAAAATCACGACCACACAGGGGTCAGGCGGTTCCCCCGGTCTCGCTCCTTGGCAGCCGACCTCGAGAGACTGTTTATTCAAATGATCCTCCATCATGCAACCGCTTCTTTTTCCAAAATCTCCTCTCGCTTATCCTTGAGCGTTTTCATCAAAGCGTCAAATGGATCGATGAACTTTTGTACGCCTTCCTTTACGAGTTGCTCTGTCACAGCATCAATATCGATGCCCACGGCTTCCAGGTCTGCAAACACCTGCTTGGCTTCATCGAGATTCTTTTCAACAGAATTTTCGTCAACCACGCCGTGATCGGCAAAAGCGGCAATGGTCTCTTCCGGCATGGTATTCACGGTGTTCGGACCGATGAGCGGCTCTATGTATTTCACATCGGAATAATCCGGATTCTTGGTGCTCGTACTCGCCCAAAGAGGTCGTTGCACGCGTGCGCCGTTTTCCACCAATTTCTGCCACCGGTCGCCTCTGAATATGCGCTTGAAGCTCTGATAAGCCAGCTTGGCGCTAGCCACGGCCGTCTCTCCCAGCAAGCCCTGTGCTCGTCGAGCTTTTTCCGAAGACGCTTCTTTCTCAATTATGTCATCGAGAAGTTTGTCGGTCAGCACATCAATACGGCTGAGGAAGAAACTGGCGACAGAGGCCATATTGTGAAGACCCTTATCTTCCTCAAGTCGTCGCTCCAATGCTCGAATGTAAGTCCTGGCTACGTCCTCATAGCGTTTGATTGAGAAAAGCAAGGTAATGTTGATGTTGACTCCTTCGTAAAGCATCTCCTCAATGGCTGGTATCCCGGCAGGTGTGCCCGGAATTTTAATGAATACATTTGGCCGGTTGACAGCCTGATTCAGTCTTCGTACTTCTTCGATGGTGCCTTCGGTATCGTGTGCAAGATGAGGGGAGACCTCCAGGCTTACAAATCCGTCCACACCAGCAGACTCGTCAAAAACCGGACGCATGATGTCGCAGGCGTCTTGAACATCCTTCACTACCAAAGCCTCATAAATCTCATTGATTTCTTTCTTTTGCTCTACCAACTCTCTGATTTGATCATCATAGTCACTTCCACTCGAAATCGCTTTCATAAAGATTTGGGGATTCGAGGTAATTCCACGCAGGCCTTGTTCTTGAACTCTCTTTTTGAGTTCACCACCGGTGATCATCCCTCGAGTGAGATTGTCCATCCAGTAGCTTTGACCGTGTTTTATGAGTTCTAATAATGCCTTCATTTTGAACCTGTCCTCCTATTTAGCAATTTTTTGTTATTAATTCTATGAATTATTCACAGTTCTAATTGATTGATGACCAAATGATAAAAGAACGAGCATATCATTCCAGAATCTCTTGAATCGAAGTCTCTCAATTGCCGTAATGGACTCCCGAATAAAAGCACCCGGAATGTCTTGATAGAAACGATGCGCATTATAAGTTAGCGCTCTTAAATCTATCTATCAAATGTTTTGCCTTGTTGACCACCTTGTCGGTGGTGAACCCGTAGTTTAGAAAGTTCTCCTTATATGGGGCACTGGCGCCGTATTTTGTGACACCGATGACGTCGCCGGCATCGCCCACCCATTGTCGCCAACCCTGGGGTGCACCTGCTTCCACTGCAAGACGAACCTTTACCTTAGGCGGCAGAACCTCCTGTCGATACTCTTGCGGCTGTTCCTGGAACAGCTCCCAACTCGGCATGCTCACCACCCTGGCGTCAATGCCTTCTGCGCGGAGCTGTTTTTGAGCTTCCAAAATCAGTTGTACCTCTGATCCCGAAGCGAGCAAGACAACGTCCGGTACGTAGCCGTCCTCTTTTGACAGGACATAGGCACCTTTCATCACACCTGCGGCGCTGGTAACCTGACTGCGGTCAAAGATAGGCACCCCCTGACGAGTCAGTACAAGCATGGTCGGCCCGACTTTGCGCAACATGGCTGCGCGCCAGGCATACCCCACCTCGTTTGCATCCGCAGGCCGGATCACACACATGTTCGGCATGGCCCGCATGGCCGCCAAATGTTCCACCGGCTGATGCGTTGGGCCGTCCTCACCAAGTCCGATGGAGTCGTGCGTCATCACATATATAACCGGCAACTCCATCAATGCTGCCAATCGAATAGCAGGCCGCGCATAGTCGGTGAAAATGAAAAACGTAGATGCATAGGGACGGACTCCGCCATGTAGCGCCATGCCAGAACTCGCAGCACACATCGCGTGCTCTCGGACGCCCCAGGCGATGTTGCGATTCTCATGTTGTCCTTTCAAGAAGTATTTTGAATCCTCCATGAGCGTTTTTGTTGACGGAGCCAGATCACCGCTGCCGCCAATAATCCAGGGCAACTGTTGAGAAAAGCTGTTTATGACAGTTGAGGACGCCTTGCGTGTAGCGACGGACCCTTCCGAAGGGTCGAATTCGGGGATGTTCGCATCCCAATCCTTCGGAGGCTCCAATCGCATAGCTCGCTCAAACTGATCCGCCAATTCAGGAAACGTTGATTTGTAGTTGTCGTATTTCATCTGCCATTCATCTTCCAGTGCCCGACCGTGGGCGATGGCTTTACGCATGTGTTCCATGGCCCGCGGCGGCACCAGGAATGTTTCGTCCTCGGGCCAACCGTAACGTTTCTTGGTTTCTTTGACTTCATCTTCTCCCAAGGGCGCACCGTGGGCTTCGGGTGTGTCCTGCATATTAGGCGCCCCATACGCGATATGCGTTCGCAAAATTATCAAAGATGGTTTTTCTTTTTCCTCCCGTGCCTCTGTAAAACCCTTAGTAATGGCGTCGAGATCGTTGCCTTTGTCTCCCAAATCTTGTACATGCCAATTGTAGCCTTCGAAGCGACGAGCCACGTTGTCCGAATACGTGATATCGGTTGCGCCTTCAATGCTGATGTGGTTGTCATCATAAACCCAAATCAGCTTCGAAAGACCGAAATGCCCGGCCAATGACGCTGCCTCGTGCGAGGCGCCTTCCATCAAATCGCCATCGCTGCAAAAGGCGTAGGTGTAGTGATTCACAATATCGTATCCATCGCGATTAAATTTCGCAGCTAAATGAGCTTCTGCAATGGCCATTCCCACGGAATTCATCACGCCCTGTCCGAGGGGACCGGTCGTCGTTTCCACTCCAGGTGTTAAATGCACCTCCGGATGGCCCGGCGTGATGCTTCCCCACTGCCGAAAGTTCTTGATGTCGTCCAAAGACACCTCGTAGCCTGTCAGAAAGAGCATGGCATATTGCAACATGGATGCGTGGCCATTCGAAAGCACAAAGCGGTCGCGATCGAACCAGTTGGGATTCTTAGGATTGTATTTTAGAAATTTCGTCCATAGCACGTACGCCAAAGGCGCCAATGCCATAGGCGTACCAGGATGCCCGGAATTTGCCTTCTGTACAGCATCCATCGCGAGCGTGCGAATGGTATTGATGCAAAGGTCATCAATTGACATATTTTCCAATTTGCTCACCTGTCGTCCTCCTTTTTAAAGGGTTCGTAACCAACAGTTTTTGTTTTTTATCTTAAGATTGCAATGATTCGTTTTGCAATAGGCATGCCAACTGCAGTTTAAGAAAAGCTTCTCTTTTTATAACAAACTCTGGTGTAAATTCAATGTAATACAGACTTAACTGAGGTCATTCTTGAACATTTCCCTTTAATGCTCCCCCTTTGTTTAAGGAGTCTTGCACACGGATGTAAACAATCGGTACACCCATTTGTTGTCCACAAGCCATGGCTATGAAAAAGCAACACATTAAAAACCGGCATTGAGTTTCCGGCACAAAAGCTTGCCAGAATGACATGCTTGTTCTGTTTTCGTACTGATTCCAAAAGAATGGTTTGTTGGCAAAGAAGATCGAAAGGATGTACCAAACATGTACCTGCGACGCTTACATTGTGATGTCCTTAAATCTATCGTACCATTTCAAAACGAGCGGGACGTAATCTCTCGTTTCTTCGAACAGCACACCTTTTGATTTGTTGCTCGCTAACCACTTTTCTGCACGCTGCAAACCGCCGTTGTATGCAGCCAATCCGCCCTCCAATTCATAAGCTTTGATTAAACCAGACATGTAACGCGAGCCCAATCTGATGTTATAGACCGGATCAAACAGAATGTCCTCGGCGGATGTCCATTTAATGCCTTCTCGTTTTGCAAGATATTTTCCGGTGCTCGGCATAATTTGCATAAGTCCCATCGCGCCGGCATTCGAGATCGTGCGCGGGTCCCATGTTTGCGCCGTCTCGTGAGTAATCGTCGCACAGATTAGATCCACCCCAAGATTTTGATACCTAACGGTCATTTCATAAATTTTATCTGCGATCTCCTGTTTTTGCTGAAATGGCATGTGCGAATTGAAGCGATTCACAATGCGCAAAACCTTTTGTCGACTGTGTGCGCGCACGCTGTCAATTCTCATTATCGATTTTGCGCGATGAATTAACCTTTGCGCCTTCTGTAACAACAAAGTTCTATCAGCGTTAATTTCATTGTTCTCTGTTTGCAATGCTGTATCTATCGTCAGAAATCCGAATAGAAAAAGCCCAGCAATTATCAAAATCGAACTTATCAGTTTCATGTAAACCTCTAAAGGTATCTTTTTGTTTGCTCATTTTCAAGAAATTTCACGTTTTTAATATGCAACACACATGCCAGCAAAGGACATATTTAACATAAGTTTTTGTTTTTCATAGATTAAACAAAATGATTCGACACGATTTCAAACATGCCGTTATTGCTATATTTGTTGAGGTGAGAATATATGGTACACTTAAAAAGGAAACAATTTCAGACTGACTTAACTTAATCGGTGTTTCAATCCGTACTACAAATCTGCAACATTTGTTTTTTTGGCAAAGCCTGGTTGGCAGAACTATGGCAGAATAAAATTATACCGCAAAATGATTAAAGGCAAAACAATTGTCCTAAAGTAAAGATTTTAGTGGTTTTACCATAAATAAATCATCTTACCCATTGAAAATGGCCTGGTTTATTATTCTGCCTTTATTCTGCCAAAGAATCATTCTACCTTTGAATTTGAACTTTAAACCGAAACACCTTTTCGGTTTTTCTCCAATTCTATCGGTGTCAATCGGTGTGAACCCATGGCTAACGCAACTCCCGAAGCGGTTTGAAATTTGGTTATTTGGGTTTTGGAATTTATTTGTTATTTGCCATTTTGGAATTTGTCATTTGCGGCTCTGCCGTGCTGTATACATCCGTGGCTGTAAATTTGTAGCTTTGCCGCGCCCTGTGCCCATCCATAGTGTAGTCAATTCAGGGAAATGTCATCAAAACGTGAAGTTGACAGGGAATCACCGTTCCGGTTGGATAACATTGTAAATGGATGAATAGTCGGTCTCACTCCAGCCTTCTTCCAATGCCTGTTGCAAAATTTCCAATATTCCGGAAATCGACGCAGTGTTCAAACCGAGCGTTTCGCCCTCCTTTAAAGCCAACTCGACATCTTTGCGAAGGTGTTTGGTGGGGAAATTCGGATCGGAAAATTCGCGTTTGAGCAGACGCGGCAACTTTTTCTCGAATTGAGGAGCGAAAAGCGGACTGTCCTTGAGTATCTTCATAAACAGAACCACATCAATATCTCGACGCCGAATGATGCCTAAACTGTAGGAAAAGGCTGCACTCAACGAAGCGATGAGTTGGTTCAATGCCAGTTTCAATGCTGCGGCTTGACCAACGGAACCGATGAACAACGGCTCGGAAGAAAAACAGTTCAGCACCTCCGACCACTGCTCGAATTGAGTCTTCTCATCCGCACCCACCATGACCATGAGCTTGCCCTCCTTAGCTTGCGGCGTGCTTCCCAGCACCGGCGCTTCCAGGTACCGACCCGCGGCCTTTTCAATATCCGATTTGAGTCGCTGACTCTCCTCCGGTGCGATGGTGCTCATTTGAATGACTGTACGAGTGTTGATGTCTGGCCTTGGCTCCGAGTTAAACAGCACATCTCGGATGGCTTCAGCGTCAGAG
>JAABYK010000264.1:0-276 GCA_011775825.1 Candidatus Zhuqueibacterota bacterium
GACTGAGAAAGATCTAACTAATTAATTAATTAGATTAGGCAGCTAAACGAAAACTCGATTCTTTGTGTCATTGCGAGCGCGTCTCAGCGAAGCAATCTCCTTATTAAGCACGGCAGGAGATTGCTTGGGCAAAAAAGTCTCGCAATGACTGTATCATTAAGAGTTTTCGTTCAGACCGTAATTGAGCTAATTGGCTATCACTTTGACATTCTTCGGGGGGGAGGGACTTTGATTGTCTTCTTTTCCACAGACCACACGAAATGCACCCATGTCCGA
>JAABYK010000264.1:336-12393 GCA_011775825.1 Candidatus Zhuqueibacterota bacterium
GATGGAATTTGCATCGCCGCCGCTTGCTGCTTTCCAACCAGCAAAGGTTCTTTTCCCTTCATAATAACAATACGTGCCGTTTTTGGGGCCAGCGGTTTTGTAAATACAATTGTAGTCTGAAACCATATCTCTCTGTTCGACGCAATAAATGGTGAAGTATTCGCTGCTGTTGTAAAAAATGTTGTTCCAAATGCGCAGTTTCTTGACGTTGGTCAGGATGCAGAGTTCATACGGTTCCTGTTCAACCTTGCCGGGCAAATTCAAATAGCGGTTGTTCTCGTACAAGGTGTTGTTGTAGATTCGCACTCTTGTGTCTTCATTCCACTGCCAATAGTAGAGTGTGATGCCACAGTTGTTTCCGTGAACAATGTTGTTGTAAATGTTTACCCAGCCTCCCTTTTGTTGATTTTCGAGGTGAATGCCGGAGAAATAATTGTCATAAACATAATTGCGTCTGATTTCACCGCTGTCGGCATCGTAATTGATGCCGTTGCCGTTACGGTGATCATAAATGACGCACTCTTCGATGGTGACGTTTACTGCCGTGGGGTTAACGTAGATTCCGTGCGTCAGACCAAGCTCTGTGCTGCCGTTGCCATTGTCATAAACGGTGCAGCGTGAAACGATGGTATTGCTCGTATCAAACAAAATGCCGCTGCGAACCCTTGGCCCGTAGCCGTTGGCGTATACCTGGCAGTCCTCAATTTTCCAGCCGCTGCCTCGACCCAAAGCGATGCCGTTGTCTTGATTGTGATGAACCTTGCAATTTGAAACCGTGCCGTTGTCGGCGGCGTCGGCGGCATGAATACCCGCATAAAAATTAAAATTGAAGGTGCAATTTTTTATGGTAACATGATCTCCGGCTAAAAGGATCCCGGCACCGTAGTTCTTTTTGCCATTCGCGCCTCGTAACTCGAGTCCGTCGATTGTGGTGTAATTTCGGTCATGGCCAAGAATGGCATTGTCACGCTGTCCGACTTCGATGCCGGGATTGCTGTAAACCTGATTCGGGTCCCCGGGTGAAAAAATAAACAGCTCGCCTGCCTCCCAATTCCATTCGAATTCCTCATTAAGCCGGTTCTTGGAGCCAGCTTCTATTCCCAGGTTGCCATCGAATATGACGATCCGCGTTTGAGTTGATGTGCGGGTTTTCCAAACGTTGCTCTGACCTGATACCCGGATCCAGTCAGTCACAAAATCTGCGGCGGTGATGACCGGTTTAGCCCCGGAGCCGTAAGCCCCGAACGTAATCGGACTGCCGCTGACACCGTCGCTTTTGATCACAAGCTGCTCATGCCATCTTTCGCCTCGTTTGAAGAGGATTACATCGCCGGGTTGGAAGTCGGTGCCATTGACTTTTGAAATACTTTTCCACGGGGAGGCTTCCGATGTGCCGGAGTTTGAATCATTGCCATTACTGACATCAACATAGTAAGTTCTCGACCAGATTGAGGATGTGAAAAGACAGCAAAAGCAAAAAGTAGCCAGAATAAAGCTTCGTACATCGAGGGAACTAGGCATCATCGTTTTCCACCATTTGGACAATGTGTGCGCGCTTCCTTTAATTGAGCCTTCGGAGAAAACTCAGCTTTCTTTCAAAAGTCGTCTAAAAATTCAAATGCATAAGGAGATTACAAAATATGTACCAAAATGAGACGCATTACATTTCGTTTAATCTGACTTGATTCAACTTGTGGTTAAGACACAGTTATTTAAAAGATTAAGTCGAATACTTTGTCAGCACAGCTTAGGTCTCGCTTAGAGAACCGCTCGGCGAAACGTATAACGAAATTACTTAATGGTACTAGACCTGGGCGACTTTCCATACCTGTGAGGAGCCGTGAAATCGAACCTATTTCTCAGTGCTTCGCCGCCTGGCCATCAATATTCTCAGAATAGCTTCATTCCAACCTTGTGGCCCCACGCCATTCGCCAAAATTGGTTTAATCTCGGATTGAACCAATTCGTCGTAAGTGCCATCCGGCTTTTGAACCAGAATGGGGTGATCGACCAGCTTCAGCATGGGAAGATCATTCAAACTATCCCCTATTCCAACGACTTCAAAATCGTTCTGACATTCATTTCTGAATAATGAGACCAGGATCTGAACCGCGACGCCTTTGTCGTTATTTCCCGTCAGATGGTAGAACCGCCCGCCTTTGGTTAGCTTCAATCCCGCATCGGCAACGATTTTTTCAATTTGTTGCTGCGCGATGTCACTCACGCTCCCCTCAATGAAAAAAGGCTCATCGTATTCTCTCTGGGTGGCCAAACTCACCTGTACCCGCGGAAGATTGGTGATGTTCGCGAGATCGTCGGGCTCGAGGTCGCCGAATCCTGTGAAGGGCAAACCTGTTTCATGTTTAATTTCAAGCAAAACTCGCCGCAGTTTTGCGTATGGCGTGCCCAATTCGATAATTTCATAATCTTCTCGGTTTTGCGTGTCGAAAGCGATCTCGGACTGAAAATAGCCTTTCGGAATGTATACGGCGCCGCCATTTTCAACGATGAATGGATCGGGATTTTTTAGTTGCTTCCTGACTTGCTCAATTTCCGCCCTGGTTTTAGATGAGGACAGAACGAGAGGAACCTGAGAGGCCTTTATTTCCTGCAGGGCTGGTTGAGCTGCATCGAAGCGGTAGGTTTCGTGATCCAAAAGTGTACCGTCGAGATCCGAAAAAATCACAAATCCAGGTATGTCCATGCGAAGTCACGTACCGTTCCCGAAACAAAGGCTCATTTATTATCCAGCTTCACAGCCTCTTCCAGCTTGTCAAAAAAATCAGGAATCGCCGAAGTAACCCGAGTCCAGGTTGGGATAAATGTGACACTTAAAGGATTTTCGATAAATAGATCCGCGGCGATTTGGATGCCTTTTGTAAATGCCTCAATGGCCTGGGTTTCTGCGTGGCGATCAAATTGCAGGCCATTTATGGCCGCGTCGTCTTCGTATCGGGTAATCGCCTCTTGCGCTGTCCTCAAATAGGTTACCCGCAAGGTTCTGAAAAATCCTCCTGAAAGCTGAACGCCTTCCGCAGCCAATTGTCTAAAAATCGTTTTTGTGATGTCGATGCACATCTTCAGCAACCCTTTTTCGGGATCCTCTGGCGACAGCGGCTGGTGTTTGTGATCATAAACCTCGCACAGTTCCGTCTGGCAAATCCGATTTACCGAGCAGGTTTTAAATATTTCTGACAGGATGCCCACTTCCAAGCCCCAGTCGCTTGGAATGCGAATGACCCGAGCGAGATCTCGCATCAAACAGAATTCACCAGCTAAGGGATAGCGATAGCCGTCCATATAATTCAGATAGGGCAAAGGTCCCAGGATCTTAATAAGTGCCCCTAACAATGGCGATACCAACAAACGCGTCACCCGGCCATGCATGCGATCGGAAACTCTCGCATAGTAACCTTTATTAAACTCATAGCTGAGATTCGGGCTGCTCACCGGGTAGCAAAGTCGCGCCAGAAGTTCGCGATCGTAGGTGAGAATATCGCAGTCATGCAGGGCAATCACCGAACTCTTCGGGTCGGTTAAAGCATAACCAAAAGCGAACCAGGCCGACCGCCCCTTGCCATCTGGGCCGGGAGACAATTCGTTTTCTTCCAGCAAATCGATGAGCGTCTGTATTCGCGGACCCGTTGCCCAGAGTATGGTTTTCTTTTGTGGCAGAACAGAGAAGTACTGCCGTGCATGTTGAAACTGTTCCGCATTCGTTCGACCCATTGTGATGATAATTTGTTTTAGATACTCCACTTTTTTCAACTTCTCTACAATTAATTTCAACGCTTCCCCCTTTAGCTCATCGTAAATGGCCGGCAAGACTAACGTGACAGGGCGCTCTTCTTTGAAGCTCTCTAACTCATTTTCGATTCTGTCGATATTAACCGTGCCAAAACGATGAAATGTTGAAAGTGCACCGGATTGGTAAAAATCGGCCATCAAATCCTCCTGCCAAAAGGTAAATAACAAGGGGTTGTTATTATGTTACAAGACAATCACGGATATTTCTGTGGCAAAACAATGTTAATAAATATTCAAATGAATGTCAAGCAATGGAAAACCTAGTATTGATCATGGCGAGCTATTCCCAGAAATTTACTTGCTTATTCGGTGAGAAGGTCGTATCTTTCAGTCCCTGCTTTGTGAACCCGACAAATAGTTTATTCTCATCCGGAGGTCAACATGCTTTTTCGCATGCTCTATGATCGAAAGCTTGCCCAGGCTGCCTACCTAATTGGCTGTCAGAAGACTGGCGAAGCAATTGTCATCGATCCGCAACGTGATGTCGACAGGTACATTGAGGAAGCCCGCCGTGAGAGAGTGAGGATCTCAGCCATTGCGGAAACCCATATTCACGCCGATTTTCTTTCGGGTGCACGCGAATTGGCTGAGCGTACTGGCGCGCGTTTGTATCTCTCCGATGGCGGAGATGAAGATTGGAAGTATCGCTGGCTGGACAAGAACCAGGGTGGAGGCGGTTACGATCATCAACTGCTGACGGACGGGGATGAGTTCAAAGTCGGGAACATCAGATTCACAGCTTTGCACACGCCCGGCCACACGCCAGAACATCTGTGCTATCTTGTGACGGACGTCGGTGGCGGAATCGAAGAACCGATGGGAATGGCCAGTGGCGACTTTGTTTTTGTAGGCGATGTCGGTCGCCCCGACTTGTTGGAAACGGCTGCGGGTCAGGCCGGTGTGAAAGAGAAATCGGCGCAGCTTCTGTATCGCTCAATCCATCGATTTAAGGAATTACCCGATTACTTGCAACTTTGGCCGGGACACGGAGCAGGCAGCGCATGTGGCAAAGCATTGGGTGCCGTGCCGCAATCAACGGTGGGCTATGAGAAACGTTTCAACGTTGCCATTGCAGACGCGAATGATGAAGGAAAATTTGTGGAGTCGATTCTTTATGGCCAGCCGGAGCCGCCACTCTATTTTGCCCGTATGAAACGCGAGAATCGAGACGGACCGGCTCTGCTTGGGACCCTTCCTGAGCCGAGCCCTTTGAACGCCGAGCAACTCAAAAAGCTCGTGAGTCGGGATGTGGCGATTCTCGATACACGTCCGTGGTCTCAGTACACCCAAGGCCATCTTCCGAAGGCGTTGTTTGCTCCTCTGAGTACAGCGTTTCCCACCATCGCAGGCTCGTATGTCGAGCCGGGGGTACCAATTTACTTGATTGTCGATGAGAAGCGAGTGCGGGAGGCGGTGATTGATTTGATCCACGTGGGCCTCGATGAAATTGTCGGATATGCGCGCCCTGAAACATTGATCGAATATCAAAAAAAGGGCGGCACGCTTGCGAAATCGAATTACATGGAGATTACAAAGCTAAATGACGACTTGACAGAGGCCGAAACGCTGCTTTTAGACGTGCGCCGCGCGGACGAATTTGACGCGGGACATCTGCCGGACGCCGGGAACATTGCGCACACGAGACTCCTGGCACATCTCGAGGATATCCCCAAAGACAAAAAACTCATGGTGTATTGCGAGACGGGCTCGCGTTCCAAGTACGCCACGGCGCTGCTCGAACGTTACGGATTTATTGCTACCCAACTTGATGGGGGATACGCGGTCTGGCAAAAAGCCGGAAGAAAAGTCAGTCGCTCATAGGTCTTAGGAAACGCTCCGCTGCAGTTTAGAACACGGAAGAGCAGAAAGCACGGATTTGAAATCGGCACAGAATGCAATCCGTGCTTTCCGATGATCCGTGTTCTTGAGCGCTCGGGTTGCAAAAATACGGTGGCTTTGCTCGTTGATTTTTGCGCTCCAAACCCTTCGCGTTTCCGACATTTAAAGCAATGCCTTCTAAGAAAAATAGGTTGTCTAAATAGACTCATAGGAATTGCTCTACAACATAAATTGTTTTGACTTTAATCATTTTGACTTTTTGGCTCCGGCTACGCCGGGTTCGCCGGGTTAGGGAGAAGAAATGAACTTCGGCTTTATCATCGATAATCGGAAATGTATCGGTTGTCACGCCTGCACGGTTGCCTGTAAGGCCGAGCATGACATCGCTATTGGAGTCAATCGAACTTGGGTAAAGTATATTGAGAAAGGCGAATTTCCAAGCACCCGCCGGTTCTTCTCTGTGATGCGATGCAATCATTGTGCGGATGCGCCCTGCGTTGACATTTGTCCCACAGCCGCTCTTTTCAGCAGAGATGATGGCATCGTGGATTTCGACAATCGTAGATGCATTGCCTGCAAAGCCTGCATGCAGGCCTGTCCATACGATGCGCTGTACATCGACCCCGACACGCACACCGCCGCGAAGTGCAACTACTGCGCTCACCGTGTGGAAATCGGACTCGAGCCGGCGTGCGTGGTCGTCTGCCCGGAACACGCCATCATCTCCGGTGATATGGACAATCCCGATTCCGAAATTTCCCAACTGCTGGCTCGCGAGGAGGTGACCGAAAGAAAGGCTGAAAAGGGCACCCAGCCCAAACTTTTCTACATCGATGGCGATGAAGCTTCTCTCAATCCAATCTTGACAGAGCCATCCAATTCATATATGTGGAGTTCGCAATCATCGGGGGTGGGCCATTACGCAAAATATGCTGAAAAACGGATGGCCGAATCGGATCGGGAAGAAATGGCCGCGGAGTTGCAGGAAGGACAAGGTGGCAAAAGGTGGGTAGGAGAGGAGTCGGATGTACTCGTGCCGCCTGGCGACGATGACAAGAAGATGCTGCAGAAAGCTTTGCAAGTGGTTAAAGAACGGGCGCGCCGCGTGTATGATGCGCCAAGTGAGGGCGTCGTGTGGGGATGGAAAGTTTCAGCATACATCTGGACCAAAGCCATCGCCACCGGAGCTTTCTTGATGCCTTTCATGGCAATGACATTCGGATTAGCATCTGTACCGGAGATTGCGCAGTGGCTTGGCCTTTCGTTTGGTTTGGTCTTTTTGACGGCCACCGGCGTGCTTTTGATCAAGGATTTAGATCAGCCAGCGCGATTCATTTATGTGCTGCTCAGACCGCATTGGAAGTCATGGCTTGTGCGCGGAGGGTACGCCATTGCATTCTACGGGTTTTGTCTCGCTCTCTGGGGACTTGCAAAATTATTCTCCTGGGACGGTTTACTGACTTTTGCCTTTTGGGGCAGCGCTCTACTTGCTGTTACCACGGCAGTTTATACCGCATTCTTGTTCGCTCAAGCACGAGGCCGCGATTTTTGGCAAAGCCCAACACTCTCTTTTCACATGCTGGTTCATGCAGTCTTAGCGGGTGCGGCAGTCTTTGGCATCTTTTCGCCGGTTTTTTCCGGTGCGCCTTCCTGGAATTACTTTGTGCGCTTGACGTTGACCACGGCGATTGTGATTAATCTCGGTATCATTTTTATCGAACTGTTGACCGCTCACACAACCGAAGACGCAAGACGGACGATTCAGATGATCGTCTCAGGCAGATTCAGAATGATGTTTCTGGCTGGCACTCTGTTAATTGGAAATGGCTTGCCGCTGTTGATTATGGGAGTCGCCGGGACGACACTCTTGCCGTTAGCCGCCGTGGCTGTTCTATTAGGAATGTACATCACAGAACATATTTGGGTGAGGGCGCCGCAGCACATTCCATTGAGTTAGAAAAACGGTAATTTCTCCAAATCGTTTCGTCTTGTTCATCCTGTTATCCTGTCTAATATGAATCCAAGCAGGGACTATGCGTTGACCGTATTTATGAAAATATGTCCTAAGTCAGAGCACTGAAATCGGAGGTCTGAGATGTCCAATGCGAACCTGATTGAGAAAATCGCCGAGAAACTGCACCTGATTCCGAACCTCGATGATGACCTGGGAGCAGAAGTTGAAAGATTGTCCGAACCGGGAAGCCTGAACGACTATCCGCCCCAGGACAGGTGGGACGACTGGGTGGAATACGAGGCAAAAAGTTGGCCTCGTCGTGATCCCCGACATTACATGATTGTGCCAACCACCTGTTTCAACTGCGAAGCCGGTTGCGGACTTTTGAGCTACATTGACAAGGAAACGTTGCGCGTCCGGAAGTTCGAGGGCAATCCGTACCATCCGGGCAGCCGCGGTCGGAATTGCGCTAAGGGACCGGCCACCATCAACCAGATCAATGACACAGATCGGATTTTGTATCCGCTCAGGCGGGCAGGAAAACGCGGCGAGGGAAAATGGCAAAGAGTGTCCTGGGATGAGGTGCTTGACGACATCGCAGGCCGCATTCGGACCACTTTGGAAGAAAAACGCAACAACGACATTGTGTACCATGTCGGTCGTCCGGGACACGAAGGTTACGTTGAACGCGTGCTGCAATCCTGGGGAGTTGATGGGCACAACAGCCACACCAACATCTGTTCATCCGGGGCTCGATTCGGGTATTCCATCTGGCATTTTTTCGATCGCCCGTCACCGGATCATGCGAATGCCAAATTCATCCTACTGATCAGCGCCCATCTGGAGTCCGGCCACTATTTCAATCCGCATGCGCAGAGGATTATCGAAGGGCTGATGAACGGCGCCAAACTTGCTGTTTTGGACCCGCGACTCTCCAATACTGCGAGCATGGCTGACTATTGGATGCCTTCGTATCCGGGCAGTGAGGCAGCCATCCTCCTGGCGACGGCAAACGTCATGCTCGAAGAAAATCTTTACAACGAGGACTTTTTGCGCAACTGGGTGAATTGGCAGACTTATTTGGAAAAGGAAAAACCTCAGCTCAAAGTCAGCTTCGAAAATTTTGTCGGGGCTTTGAAAGGAGAATACAAGGAATTCACGCCCGAGTTTGCCGAGCAGGAAAGTGGTGTGCCGGCCAAAATCATCAGGCAAGCGGCCATCGAGATAGGCAAAGCCGGGACGCAATTTGCGACTCATAATTGGCGCAGTGCGGGCAGCGGTAATCTTGGAGGGTGGGCCGTTGCTCGCTCCCTGCATTTTTTGAATGTGCTCACTGGCAGCGTCGGAACGGTCGGGGGTACCTCTCCGAGCGGGTGGAACAAATTCAAACCGAACGTCTTTGACAAACCGCCTGCGCAGAAATTCTGGAATGAACTGCATTGGCCGAAAGAATACCCGCTCGCCCATTACGAATTAAGTTTCCTGTTGCCACATTTCTTGAAAGACAATCGTGGCAAACTATCGGTGTACTTTACGCGCGTGTTTAATCCGGTCTGGACGTATCCCGATGGCTTCACATGGATCGAGGCCCTGCAAGATGAAACGAAGATTGGTTTACACGCTGCTTTAACCCCTACGTGGAATGAAACCGCCTATTTTGCTGATTATGTTTTGCCCATGGGCCATGCCAGCGAACGCCACGATATACTCAGTTACGAGACGCATTCTGGCATGTGGCTCGCCTTCAGACAACCGGTTCTCCGGGAGGCCGCGCGCAAGATGGCCAAACCCGTGCGGTTCACTTATGAGGCCAATCCCGGTGAAGTCTGGGAAGAGGATGAATTCTGGATCGAGCTGTCGTGGCGGATCGATCCGGACGGGAATTTGGGCATCAAAGAGCATTTTATGTCGCCATATCGCCAGGGAGAAAAAATCACCATCGATGAGTATTATCAATATATTTTTGAACACGTCCCCGGCTTGACAGAAAAAGCCGGAACTGAAAATCTGACGCCCCTGAACTACATGCGCAAGTACGGCGCGTTCGAAGTGGAAGAAACCTCATACAACAAGCATCTCAAGGAATTGTCAAAGGAAGAATTGAAAGGCACCAAAGTTGACAAGAAAAATGGCTTGATTACCCGGAAGGGAAAACCGGTTGGAGTCATGGTAGATGGTGTGGCGCGTGCCGGATTTCCTACGCCTTCCCGACGACAGGAATTTTACTCGCAAACCCTCATGGATTGGGGCTGGCCGGAGTACAAAATACCCGTCTACATTAAAAGTCACATTCATCCGGAGACGATTGATCGGGAGGAAGGAGAATTTCCGCTGGTGCCGACATTTCGTCTTCCGACGTTGATTCATTCGCGGTCGGGGAATGCAAAGTGGCTCACAGAAATCTCCAATCGAAATCCCCTTTGGATGCATCCCGGAGATGCTCGCCGTCTTGAGATCGCTACCGGGGATTTGGTTCGAGTTAACACCGATATTGGGTATTTTGTTACTCGCCTCTGGACGACCGAAGGCATGAAACCGGGGGTGGTCGCTTGTTCGCATCATTTGGGACGCTGGAGACGTCATCAGGATCCGGCAGGCAATCGCTGGGCCACGAATCTCGTATCCATCGAGAAGACTGAAGAGGGAAGGTGGAAAATGCACCAAGTGGAAGGGATACGGCCCTACAAAAGCGATGATCGGGACTCAGTGCGAATTTTTTGGAGCGACGGGGGCGTGCATCAAAACATCACCTTTGCGGTGCATCCGGATCCCGTGAGTGGCATGCACTGCTGGCATCAAAAAGTCCGAATTGAGAAAGCGCATCCAGAGGACAAATATGGAGATATTTTTGTGGACACAAATAAGTCTTTTGAGATTTACAAGGAATGGTTAAAGATGACGCGTCCCGCGCCCGGACCGGAAGGGTTACGAAGACCGCTTTGGCTGAATCGACCTCTGAGGCCAGTCGAAGAGATGTTCTATGTTAAATCTTGATGTTCAACTCTTTTGCGATATTCAACACGTTTGGCAGCGGATCCTGCCACAGCCATTCGGGCTTCATCCAGAAACCGGATAGTACTTTTGAATGGATGATTCGGTTTTCTAAAGGTTGCGCTTCGTATTCACCTGTTTCGTTTAAGCAGTAGACTACAAAACCGCTCATTATTCGGGTCAATAATCCAGTACTCCCGAACTCGGGCATTTTCATATTCAAGGTATTTATCCCGCCAATCTCGTTCGACGCTGTCCGAGGAGACAATTTCTACAATCAAATCGGGCCCACCTTCGACTTCGGTCTCTCTGATTTCACTGTCATTTTCTTTTGAAATGAATAGCAAATCTGGAATACGACGCAGTCCGGGGCGGAGGCGAACCTGAATGTTATCATCCATGACATGTCCGAGGTCCTGTTGGCTGACGAAGGATTGAATAATCCAGCCCACGAATCTTGCGATGTTGCCATGCTTAATAGGACTTGGTGAATGCACAATGACCTCCCCATCCTTAAATTCTGCTCGAACCTCTTCATCACAAGCTTCTACAAAATCCTCTTCTGTCATCAATTTTGACTCAAGTTCAGTTATTGTCTTTTCTGTAACAGTAGACATTAGCACATTCCATCATTCAAATAATGAGCAAACAGCAATATTATCGGGAATACTGACGGATTAAGTCGACAGCCGTCTCAAAGATTTATTTTCAACTCCTTTGCAATATTCAACACATTTGGCAGCGGGTCCTGCCACAGCCATTCGGGCTTCATCCAAAAACCCGGCAAGACTCTTGATTGGAGAATTCCCTGTTCCAAAGGTTGCGCTTCGTATTCACCCGATTCGTTTAAGCAGTAGATTGCAAATCGCTCGTTGTTCGGGTCAATAATCCAGTACTCCCGAACTCCGGCATTTTCGTACTCCAGGTATTTGTCGCGCCAATCTCGTTCGACGCTGTCCGAGGAGACGATTTCGACAATTAAATCCGGCGCCCCTTCGATTTCAGTATCGGTTATTTCGGCTTTATTCCCTGCGCACACAAACATCAGATCCGGGACACGGCGTAATCCGGGTCGAAGCCGCACCTGAAAATTGTCCCCGAGAAACGTTCCGAGCTTATGTTGATCGACATAAAACTGAAGAATCGATCCTATAAATGCACCGATTCTAACGTGTTTAAAGGAAACAGGTGAATGCACAATGACCTCGCCATCCTTAAATTCGGCTCGAATGTCTTCGTCACAGAATTCGAGGAACTTCTCTTCTGTCATTGATTTTGATCTGACTTCTCTCAAAGATTCTTCTTTCGTCAAGACAGACATGATGGATCAGCCTCAATTTTCTTACATATTTTCATTTCTCACTAACTAATGGTAAGCTTTTAACCGAAGGAAATCAAGGTTTTTTTGAAGCTCGCAACGCTGGCTGCAATCGGATGGGGATGTCTATCGGTTTCTTATAACCAAA
>JAABYK010000264.1:12418-47341 GCA_011775825.1 Candidatus Zhuqueibacterota bacterium
TTCGTGGATGGAAACTCCCAATTTATCGTATTGGTCTAAAACACGTTCTTTGAATTCCAACTCACGGTTGACCTCGTCAATGCAGGCTTCGATATGTGGTCGAAAATTCTTGATTTCTTTGTCATCATACTCTTCGCGAAGAAGGGGGAGCAAATTCTCATAATTTAGGTTGTCGCCGGTTTCGAGGTAGTTCCAGCAGGTTGCGAGAACGGCTTTCTTGTTGATCCCCGCCGCCCAGTGAATGGCCTCCACAGATTCGGGCTTACATTTCCACATACTGATTCTGCCATCGGGTTGCTCAACATACCAGACCGTACCTTCGATGCCGATCAGCTTATCATCTTCTGCTGACCGGTTGCAGGTTTCCATATCTGTGCGAATTTCAGCGTACTTCGCCACCGGATCTTCTCCGGCGGTCAATATCCCAATCGAGGGCGCCGATGGCATCTCCAGGAGATTGAGTTGGTTCGGGGGAACAATCTCTGCATCGTGTGTTACACCGAACAAAACCGCTACCGCCAAATCCTCATCATACACCATCAGATGCGTGTTCCGACTGCCATACATTTCCAGGCTGATATGACAACTGTTTGTTTCAACGAGTTTTGGAATCTGGGGATAAGTGTTCAACAGCTCTTTCCACATCTCTTGAAAAGGTCCCCATTTGCTGTTGCGCACGATGGGGGCCAGTCTTAATTTGTAAGTCGTGTGCCAGTCTCCCTGAGCGTCACGGTAACGATAAGCCAGGACGTTGGTGCCGTCGTATTTTTCATAAATGTGGATTTGTTTAACCGGTGGAAAATGAAACTTGCCATCTTTGCCAAAGGGATAATGCAGTTTGGGTGAGGCTAAAATGAGTTGCGGCACTTCGGCGTCGTCTACGTGAGTGATGGCTAGCGCACCGTAACGATGATCGGGTTTCGTGGATAGAAAGCCGCAGAGCGGAATATTGTCGTTAAATGGGTCCTCGACCTCGAATGGCTGCAGCCATTTCTCTTCAAGTCCGGTTAATTTTGGGGCTGTGGATATGCTTTTCAAAATTCTGTCAGACGGATTAACATTAAAAGATTATCAAAACTCGCAGTTGCTTCATCAACAAGCGGCGGTATACAAAAGTTCCGTATGACGAATCAGAATTAGTATTTCAGCGGAGTGGAGTCGAAGAGGTTTAATTCAGCACCAAGAAGATCACTCACAACGTATCTATCAGACCCAGCGCCTAGATTTTGTTACCCATTTAAGAATCCGCCTCTTTGAACTTTTTATGGTTTTGTCTTGAATTATGGGTTTTAAGTTGCGATATTCACGTTGTTTAATAACCTGTCTAAAACTTAAGGTGAAACCATGAAAATACTCTCTTGTTTCTTGACGCTGACCGGTCTGCTGTTTCTTTTGAGCTGCGCGTCACTAAAGGTCAAAACCGTACACAATCCTGAGATTGATTTCGGAAACTATCAGACGTTCGATTGGATAACTAAGCCTGAGAATCCTTTCGAACATTTGACAAATCCGGTCTGGTATCAACTGCAATTGCACAAAGTCATGAAAACCACGGTGGACGAAACCTTGGTTGCAATGGGCTACAAACCGCAAACAGAGAATCCGGATTTTCTGGTATTTACACACAGAAATCTGAAGGAAAAAGTTGACGTGGCAGCCTGGGGATACGACTATTTCGGCGATCGCTATCTGGATGAGCGAGTCGAGCTGCGGCGCTACAAACAGGGGACGCTCTTCATCGATATCATAGATGCTAAAACGAAGAAACTAATCTGGCGAGGATGGGCAGTTGGAGCCATCAACGACCCTGAGAAAGCTGAAGACAAGGTGAGAGAAGCCGTCTGGAAAATTCTGGATGAATTTCCAAGGAGCTATTAAGAAAAAGCAATTCGAAATCATCAAAGTGAGGAACTGACCATGGCTACATTGGATAAAGCAATTCGCATCGCGGCCGAAGTTCACGGAGGTCAAAAGGACCGGTACGAGGCGCCGTACATGTTACATCCAATCCGCGTGATGATGCGTGTGTCTGGTGAACAACAGAGAATCGTCGCCATTTTGCACGATGTGGTTGAAGACAGCGACTGGACACTGGATGACCTGCGTCAACAAGAATTCGCAGAGGAGATTGTCGAGGCTGTGGACTGTTTGACAAAACGCGAAGGGGAACCCTACATGGATTACATTTCGAGGCTTGAGGCCGATCAAATTGCGCGTGCAGTCAAACTCGCGGATCTCGAGGACAACATGGACATGCGGCGTCTGGATAAATTCTCTGACAAAGACGCAGATCGGTTTGGCCGCTATCACAAGGCCTGGTGGAGGTTGAAGCGTTATGATTGAGGTCACACAAATTGCTGATAGTAACGCGTAATCTTAGAAAACTGGATTCAGCTTCCGGTTGATTTTCGTCTTTGCGTTCATTACAATATGTGAGATATGGACTTCCTGAACCTCGCAAACATGTTGACCTGGTATGTGGCGTTTCTGTTTTCCGTCACAGCCCATGAGGCAGCCCATGCCTTCATTGCCATGAAGGGTGGCGATCTGACCGCTTATCAGGGCGGGCAGGTTTCGCTCAATCCGCTACCGCATATCAAACGGTCGCCTTTTGGTACGGTGGTCGTGCCGATACTTTCGTTCATATTTGGCGGATGGATGATCGGTTGGGCGAGCGCACCCTACGATCCCAATTGGGCGGCAAGATATCCACGCCGAGCCGCCATCATGGCCGCAGCCGGTCCGGCCGCCAATCTGCTGATTGCGATTCTGGCCTTTACTTCGATCAAATTAGGGCTTGTGTTCGGTGCTTTTTCGGCGCCCGATTCGATCACATTTACGAGTGTGGTGGTTGCGGAGTCCGGCGGTGGGTTTGGTCTGGCCAGGTTGCTGAGCGTTTTACTGTCACTCAATCTCATTCTCTGCCTCTTCAATCTCTTTCCGGTGCCGCCGCTGGATGGGAGCAGCGTCATCACCTTGTTCATGTCCGATGAATTGACCATGAAGTATCGACAGTTCATGAGTCAGCCGGCATTTTCATTCTTGGGGATTATTATCGCATGGAGGCTCTTTCCGCAGGTCTGGCGAGTCGTGTTCGTGTTGGTGGTCAATTTACTGCATCCGGGAGGCGATTGGGGATATTCTTGAGCTTGAAGAATTGTGAGCTGCACGTGATTCGGGTGGAGCTCAAAGAATCTGCAGACCGCAATTGGGTTGTTGGCGATCGCAAGCCATTTGCCCGTGGGCTTTGTCTTTTCCATTGTCATCCTCTTCATTTGGATTAAAATTAGGTTGGTAAGTGGAAATGGTATCCTTTTGATGGTATAGTCAGTTCCACAAATTTGTGTAAAAATAAGATGTGAATATGTGTATCAACACGGTTTTAGTTCATTTTGCAACAAAATCTCTCTTTGAATTTGAGGCGGGAAGATTGAGTGCAGCGAAATCAGGGGATGTCAAGGGTCGTTGCGAAGAGTCTTTACTGAGCTGGTCGAAGAAAGCGAGAGAAGTGTGAAATTTTTAAACTTCTTATTTTTCTTGCTAGTGAATGCGGTTTTTGATATATTGAAATGATAAGGATAATGAAGTAAGAATGATAGAATTACCCGAACAAACATTGGAGATTTTCAAGGAAGTGTTTGGGTGTTGACAGGGCATATAAGATTTTGGAATTCACGGAATCCAGAATCAGGACGGACGTGGCCACTCAGAAGCGTATTTATGACTTGAGACTCGAAATAGGGAAGCTCCGCGCTGAGGACAGNNAAATGGCATGTTTGGCTGGCATCTTATTTGAATTGCTAAGCTAGTTGCGGCTTATGTCCCGCTCACCACTTCCCGAAATTCCTCAAGAGGACTGAAGTTCACTGAAGACAATCCATTGCCTGCCAGGAAAACACACTTTGCCCTCGGTCATTCCTCTCAACGGAATCGCTTCTCCAGGTTTGCCTTACGAAGCCGTTTATTCTGGTATCAATTTTGCAATTCTGGTTGTTCAACACCCGCCGAATTTAACAGTAAAAATGGCGACAGTTTGACGTTTCTACATGGTTTTTGCTTTGGGATGTGTAATTTTTTCTTCATTCCCAATGGATTTGGGTATCTTGTAAATTGTGTTATCGTGAAACACCTGTCTTTTTTTGGCTTTCTCAAAAGTCCCTTGAAGGAGGAGAAATGAAATTACGATTAAGTCTTCTCGCGCTGGTGGTGCTCTTCGGCAATGTAACGGCTGAAGTACGCGTGTCCTCTCGGCTGGTCAACAACTCCTTAGAAGTTTTCTTCTTGAAGGATTTCGACATTACGAGTCCGGCATCCGGTCCTCCCATTTTCTTTATCGATATTGTGAACAATGATCTACCCGGCTCCCAGCCAAGAAATATCATTCTCCACATAGTAGTGCAAACACGCAGATTCGGCACGCTGTCTCGCGGAGAAACCTTGCCTTTTGACATTGCTCCGGGACAAACCCTGACACTCAGCAATCGCAATCTTTTTTCCAACGCAGATCCGCATCGCTTAGAGACGTACGAAATTTCAGATGATGTCGTCGACGAATTGCTGCAAGATATCCTGTCTACCGGCAAACTCCCGACGGACACCTACGCGTTTGATCTCCAAATCATAGAAATTGGAACTCCGGACCCTCTCCTCGACGAGGACCGTTTCGAGGTCGATATTTCCAACCCGCAGAAACTGGACCTGGTGTTTCCCGGTCGACCCGCCACAGGACGTGAGCAAGACTGTGAGGAGATTTTTACCGAGTTCCCACAATTTCGCTGGGAAGGGGATATGAAGCGCTACCAGTTTGTGCTTGCCGAGGCGATTGCCGGGGAGGACCCCGAAAGCGTTCTAAACAGCGGCAAGAGATTCAGTCGCATTATTATTATCGGCAACCGGGGAAGTTCAGACTTTAATCTCGACGATTTGGCGTCCCTGGATTTTTTTACAGGTGACGCTGAGGTCGAATTCAGGCCGTCCACTTCATTTCAATTTACTCGCGGAGAAGATGTGGATTTGGAAATCAGGCCTGGTAAAACCTACTACTGGCGCGTGACAGGAATTGTCGAGACCTCAAGTGGTCCCGTGGGGCTTGAAAGTGAAATCTATTGCTTTCGGCTGGCGCGCTTGGATCAATTAGGCGCTCGCAAACAGCAGCTCGAATTTATTCTGAGAACTATCCTGGGATCCGATTTCGAGAAGCTGTTTGGCGAAGGCGGGGAGCTTGAAAACTATGCACCGAAGCGAGTCACGCTAAACGGAGAAACCGTTTCGTTTGCGGAATTGATGCGAAGAATCAATAAGTTGTCTGCAAACTATGAAGGGTATCGAATCGAGTAGAAAATTCTGCAATTAGCCAAAAGGATCAAAGGCGATGAAAACGTTGAAACTGTTTATGTTGATTTTTGCCACTGCTGCAGTGCTCAGCACGGGTCTGTATGCGGACGACGATAAAGACGTTGCGTTGATGCTCAAAACCGTCGGGCAGGTTGAATTAAATAAGCAAGGGAAAAAAAGCTGGATTTCCGCCAGACGGGGAGCGCGAATTCATTCCGGTGAGCAGGTAAGAACCGGGGACAAATCTCTGGCAGCTTTGATTTTTACCGACGACAAATCGCAACTGAAAATTCGCTCTAATTCCAATGTCACAATCAATGGAAAACGCGAAAAAAAGAGCATCATAAAAAAATTGACCCTGGGTTTTGGTGAACTCTGGGCCAAAATTACCAATCAAGAGACCTCCATGCGGGTTGAAACGCCATCGGGAGTGGCGACGGTCAAAGGCACGGAATTCAATGCGTTATTCGACAACGAGAATTTCATCGTCTTCGTGCGCCAGGGTCTGGTTGAAATATTCAATCAATTCGGCTCCATGCTTTTGCGGGCAAACGAGATGGGAAGAATCAGAAGGGGATCGCCCCCGGAACGTCTGCAGGGCAATCCGGACGAGATTTTCGACTTGAGCGGTGAGGACGAGAGCCTGAAATTGGAAATCGAGTATGAAGATCCGGAGGGAAATAAGAAAAAACTGATTATTGATTTCTGATGAAGTTCACCGTGTGAGGCAATTCATGAAATTTCATTTCTTTGTGATTTTAACAGCGATCCTGACAAACTTATTGGGGGGAGCAATTCTAGAGAATGCCAAAGCATCTGAATCACTGCCACTCGAAGCGAAGATTATCCACACGCCAGTGGCTGCTTTGAAGGAGAATGAGAAATTTGTGGTTGAAGCCAGAGTGGACGGGGCAACGTCACGAGTTGTATACATGCGGTTGTATTTTAAGTCCAAAGACGGAGGCTCTTACGATTATGTTGAAATGTCACGGAGTTCCTCCGGCTACTTTGCGGAGCTGGGTCCCAGATACGTCTCGCCTCCGGAACTGCATTATTTCATTCTCACGCTTCTGGAAGATCGAACCGTGCTGACGTATCCAACATGGAATCCTTACGGCAATCCGGTCGTGGTGTCGGTGGCGTCCGCTTCGACCCCAGTCGTTGAGCCAAAATACACCGAATCCTCGAGTCCGGATGTTCCACAAGAAGCAACAGTGCCCGCTGAATCTGTATCCGCAACGGATGAGCCTCGCACTCGCACGACCGAGAGCTCTGATTTAGATCAGGAATCGCCCGTGCTTATTTTAAGTCCCGAACAGGGTGAGGAATTTAATGTCGGTGAAGAAGTCGTCATCGCGGCCTCCTTCTTGACGGGAGAATCGGAGATCGACGTCAACAGCATCAATCTCTTTGTTGACGGCCTGAACGTCACTCTGGAATCAGACGTGACGGAAAACCTGCTGACCTTTACCACGTCGGAATTGCCGCCGGGCAAGCATCAAGTTCTGGTGCAGGGGCATTACGCATCAGGCGCTGCGTTGCCACGAACCAAATGGACATTTCGAATTGTCGGAGAAAGACGGCAGCGCCGATCCGAACCCCTCGTCCAGGGCCGTGTGTTTGCAGAATCGCGGCACGAAGAGATCAGCAACGTCGGGTTTCACGACAACAACATCGGTGGCTTTCTTTCCGGAAATTATGGCATTGCCAAATACAAGGCCCGAGTCTATTTGACCACAAGAGAAAGCGGCCGTTTTCAACCCAGACATCGTTACTCATTTGATGTGCAAGTGCCCATCCTGGGAATCACGGTTGGCGACACGTACCCCAGGTTTAATGATTTGATGCTCTGGGGTAAACGCGTCCGGGGTGTCCATGGAAGACTGCACTTTGGCTTTTTTAATCTGGATTTGGTTCATGGTGAAACGGTGCGAAAGGTATCGGCGCTACGAGACTCGACCGGAACCGTGACAAGGTTTGGCACCCATCGCCGGAAATTGTTGGGGATTCGCCAGAGTTGGGGAAGTGGCCGACATTTCCAATTGGGATTTAACTTGCTGAAAGTCAGAGACGATACGACTTCCCTGGCTGCCGGGGAATTCAGCACCTCTCCGAAAGACAACCTGGTGTTCGGGTCCGACATCTTCCTGTCCCTGGATAATCGGAGAATAGAATTGCGGGCAGCGGGTGCGTTTAGTTTACTATCCAATGACATCTCCAATGGTCCCGCAAGCAGAGATGACGTCGAAGAACAGTTTGATGTTGAGCTTCCCTTTGATCCGGCCGGTTTTGCAGACTGGTTGATTATTAATTCGAGCACAACGCCTTTGGACCCCAGAGACCTGACTTCGCTTGCTTACAATTTTAAGCTCAGGCTCAATTATTTTAACAATAACCTGCAGTTTGGGTACAAGTCCATCGGCAGCGAATAT
Organism: Candidatus Zhuqueibacterota bacterium; assembly: GCA_011775825.1. Lineage (GTDB taxonomy): Bacteria > Zhuqueibacterota > Zhuqueibacteria > Oceanimicrobiales > Oceanimicrobiaceae > JAABYK01. Next base: position 20,185 of record JAABYK010000264.1, read on the forward strand.
GTCTCGTTCGGAAATTCCTTTTTGCGCGGCAACATCCGTGGGTTTTATTTAAACGACCGATTTCGATTATTTCAGAACAAGGTGTCTGTGAACTTGGGACTTGAAAACTACCTCGACAATTTTGATCCCGACAATAGGAATCCGGATACTAAGCTCAGAACGATTACCACTGGCCTGTCCATTTTCCCGGGACGCGGGCTGCCGAATTTGACCTTCAATTTGAGAAATCACAATCGCGACAACGACATCGATTCGTTGTTTTTTGATAATACGGGGACGCTTCCCGACACAACGGATATCCGCGAAAACAACAACACCCGGGATTTAACCGTTCAGTTGAGCCACGACGTCAATTTTCACCAATTGCGCAATTCCATCACCTTGAGCTACATCACCTCAGATCGCGACGATGCTTTTGGAGAGTCGCGTCCCGGCGGCATTCCTAACCTGACCGAGACCTCCTCTAATGTTCAACTGCTATCTGTGCGCACGCAGTATCAAATCCCGTTGGTCACCACCATCAATTTTTCTCGGAATGACAACCAGTTCGCCGGCGGCCGCAATGAATTCAATTTCAAATCATTCGGAGCCAAGGCGGAGTATTCGTTGCTCGACCGAAGATTGCATACGTATTTCGGAACCAACTTCACGACCGCCTCCGGCAACACGGTGCTCACGGATTCGACCGCTTCGGTCACGGATTACAATCGAATCGATTTCAGCCTGGGCGCACGTTGGGAAATTTCCCGCGGCCACTTCGTTCATATCGATGGCCACTTGATTCGCTTTAGCGACAGCGGCGGGCGGTTCAACACAAAACAAGGGGCGTTCATCAGGACAAATCCGTCGTTCACCGACCGAATCTTCCGGTTCTACTACGAAAAGAGATTTTAGCCGGGCTTTAAAATCCCCCTTGGAAGATTGAGCGCAGCGAAATCAAGGGGATGTCAAAGATGCACAGAGAAAGCTGGTTTGTAATGCGTGCGTAAGCACGTGAATATTACGGCCTGACGGTCGTCCCGGGAACATCAAATCAAAAGCAAAAACTGTGTTTGTAATTTCTTCAAGTTAGAACTTTTTGTAAAACATGATAGTTAAAAGAGGCAGTGTATTTTTGATACCCTGCCTTTTTCGTTTTTAAGAGCAAATATGGAATTCTCGCTTCAAAGTTTTATCCGATGTGCGACGCACTTGCTTGCAAAATATAAGAATCGAAAAATTCACTTTGCGTAGAATGTTTTTATAAATTGGAACATAATCAATAAAGTGCGTCGCACATTTTTCGCGCTTTGTGAATAATGCAGATTAAGAATAAGCATGAAATTCTCGCTTCAAAGTTTACAGGACCTCTGGAATAACAAATGGTTGTTTGGTGCCGTCCTGTCATTCTTTTCAGCCGTCCTTGCTTTGATTCTAGCCAATTTGTCCACCTTCGAAAACTTCGAATTCACGACCTACGACGCGCGCTTCGGACTGCGCGGCCAGATGGAGACGACCCAGGACGATGTCGTCCTCGTGACCATTGATGATGAGAGTTTCATCGGATTGGGAAATTGGCCGTTCCCAAGGGTGCTGTTTGCAGAAGCGATTTTAAACCTGCACGACGCGGGTGCGAAATTGATCGTCATGGACATCGAGTTTACCGAACCCAATAAACAGGATCCGCGGCAGGACCAAGTCCTCGCCGGAGCGGTGTTGAGAGCCCAAGACGTGATCTTGGCCGGGAAATGGGTAACGGAATTTGCGATAAATGACATTGTCAATACCTACGTAATTCCGCCAATCAAAGCCTTGCGAAACACAAGAGCAAGATGGGGTCTGGTCAACGTCGATGAAGATCCCGATGGATTTATCCGGCGGTATCTGCTCTTCCAAACCAGAAACAATCAGTATTTCTACACCCTGGCGTTAGAAGCACTCCTGCACTTGAATTCAGCCCAAAATGGTAAAGCCGGTAGAAATGAGGATGGCTACTTCGTGATAGCCGGTCGGCGAATTCCGAAAAAAGACTACAACTCCATGCTGATCAATTTTCGAGGGCCGGCGGAGTCTTTTCCCACTTACTCTTTGGCGGCCGTTCTCGACGATGCCGACTTTGACCTGCTCGGTGACGAAGACACCGATATTTTCGAAATTCACAAGGAAACCGGGACATTTAAGGACAAAATCGTTTTTATTGGCGCAGCAGCAGAGGAGTTGGAGGACACGAAATTCACGCCGTTTTTTGGGTATAAAGGCGTGAAGCGAAAGATGCCCGGAGTCGAATTGCATGCCCACGCCTTGAGCACGCTTTTGAGAGGCGACTTTATCAAGACGGAAAGTCCGGTGCTCGGTTTGATCATGGTTTTTGTGTTGTCTGGCTTGACCATGGTTGTGACGAAGTGGTTGCAGCCGTTTCGCGGCATGTTTGCGGTTCTCGGCATTGTGCTGGCTTATGTCATTTGGGGTGTGTATGCGTTCCTCAATCTACTCGTATGGGTGGAGATTACGGCGCCTCTGACGGCGATTGTCTTAAGTTATGTCGGAAACGTCGTTCACCAAACTCTCACCGAGCAACGGGAACGCATTCGTATCAAGAAAACCTGGCAGCATTTCATGTCCGGCAACGTCATCGATTCCATGTTGGATTCGGGGAAGCTGCCGACCTTTGGCGGAGAGCGTCGAGAGCTGACGGTGCTGTTTTCGGACATCCGCGGGTTTACCACGTTTTCGGAAAAGCACTCCTCACAGCAAGTGGTGCAGAAGCTAAACGAGTACCTCACCTCCATGGTCGACGTGATCTTCAAATATGCCGGGACTCTGGACAAATTCGTTGGCGATGAGATTATGGCGGTTTACGGGGCACCGCATCCGTATCGGAACCATGCGGAAAATGCGTGTCTGACGGCTGTGGAAATGGTTGCGAGACTGCGCCGGCTGCAAAGAAAATGGTCAGCTCGCAAGCAGGCATTCTTTCAAATCGGCATCGGAATCAATACCGGGAAGGTCATTATCGGCAATTTGGGTTCTCAGCAGCTTTTCGATTACACCGTGATTGGAGATGATGTGAACCTGGGCGCTCGCCTGGAAGGCGCGAACAAACAATACGGCACCACCATCATCATTAGCGAAGCCACGTACAAAGCCGTGCGAAAGCGAGCCATTGTTCGTGAGTTGGACATGGTGCGCGTCAAAGGCAAAAATCGACCGGTGAGAATTTACGAATTGCGCGGCATGCGTTCTCTGCCCCGCATCGAACGAGAGCTCATCATTGATGTGTATACGCAAGGACTGAATTACTACAAAGAATTGAAATGGTACCAGGCGTTGACCCAATTCAAGCGAGTTCTGAGATATTTCCCCACCGACGGCCCGAGCCGGGTTTACATCAAACGCTGCCTCGATTTCATCGAGAATCCACCGCCGGAGAATTGGGACGGCGTGTACGAGTTTACGACGAAGTGAGTCCGGACCGAAAATAAGATAATCCGAATGAAGGTAACGGAGAATAATAAGGTGATTAAGGTCATTTTGTACACCGAACTCATCTCTCTGCTTCTCGTCTCGGTTGGCGCTGTCAGTGCACAGCAGCTAACCTCGTCCCGCTTCGACGGCTCCTGGCCCGGCGGCCTGAGGATTGGAGTAGATGGGACTGGCTATTACATCGGGGAGGAGTTCGGGATCGGCAGCGCTGGTTTTTTGTTTGGTCCGTCGCTTCACCTGACCTTATTGTCCGATTCCGGCCCTGGCGTCGATTTCGTTGCATCTTATCTCAAAGAGGATGCAAATTTTACCTTTAACGGCGGGGCCGCCATGATCGGATTTCTGTATCATTTTCCGCAAAGCTTTCTTGTGCCCAAAATCGGCTACGCGTTTTACCGAGGAGAAGATAGCGACGGCGGCAACCCACAGGGGGACGGCTTCTTTGTCGGTGCTGCGACTATCCTTAGAGTGCATGGGCGCTTCGGAATGCGAGTCGATGTGACGGGGAATTACTGGCGTAACGGGGCAGCCAGAAATGACGGTTCTTTGGGATTCACGGTGGGTCTGGGTATCGCGCTGATTCCAAAATCATCGAGGTAATGATTCCGTTCTGGCCTACCACTGGTAGGGGATTTGTTGCCGGCGTCATTTTGAGATCCCTCTTTGAAGGGGGAAAGATTTCGCGCAAGCGGAATCAGGGGGTGTCAAGCGCGCCATCCGAAATATGTTCAAATAGACATTAAAGGAGGACCTATGGCAAGTAGTGAGTCAAACCTGCTCAACGGAAGACTCTTGCTTTTGCTTCATGTAAAAGATGTTGAGCGGTCAGTCGCTTTCTACAGAGACAAGCTGGGTTTTACGTTCAAAGGTTGGTGGGATGATCAGACAAATTCATATGTCCCGGAATGGACTCAACCGCATAAGCCCGGGTTTTCGGAACTCACGGCGGGCGACTTGATCGTTCACGTCCACATCAACGACGAATCGAACAACGTGAAAGCGGGTTCTGCTATTTTTCATCTGGAAGTCACGGACGTTGATCAATATCACAAAGAAGTCGTGGCCCGTGGCCTGAACGCAGATGCTCCGCAAGACATGCCCTGGGGGTGGCGGCAATATTATGTCACCGATCCGGATGGTTATCGCTGGTCTTTTCGAAATCCCACGACCGAAGGTATGGTTCGAGACTGATGCTTTGCTACTAATCCGAACCGCAACTTCTGTGATTTTTTTCAATCCTTCGAGGGCAAGATTTCGCACAGCGGAATCAGGGTCATGTTATAGGCCCCTTTCAAAAAGCCGTTCGTGAACGTTTCGAAGGACGCGGAGATAACAGCCTCAGGGGACTTTTCCTGGAACCACTTCCTCCAAACCGAAACCTCATCTCCCCCCACCTTTGGCCTTGACAGTAAGGCAATTATATCGTATATTCTTTTGGGCAAAATTCAGTTTTGTGCACCTGCATGCAAAGGTTGACGACCAAGGAGAATTTGGATATGTACGTTGAATTGAAACAAACACTAGATGAGATAAATAAGCGCATTCTTAAGCTCAAGGAGCGTCTTTGAAGTCGCCAAATGCGAACAGGTGATTCAGAAATTGGAGCGCAAGAGTGCCGAGCCGGGTTTTTGGGATGATCCGGATTCGGCTCAGAACATCATGCGCGAAATTAGCGAGCATCGCGAACGTTTGGACCTGTACAATGAGATCGAAAGCAAGCACAATGATTTAGGAGTGCTGTTAGAACTGGCACATGAGGAAGACGACGAGGAGACGTTTCAGGAAGTCGAGAAAGAGCTTGGCAAGTTGGAGAAACGGCTCGACCAACTCGAGTTTCAAAACATGTTGGGGGGCAAGGACGATTCCAAAAACGCCATCCTAACTATCCATCCGGGTGCGGGCGGGACCGAGTCGCAAGATTGGGCGCAAATGCTCATGCGCATGTACCTGCGCTGGATTGAGAATCAGGGCTTTCAGTCGGATGTGCTGGACCTGCAGGTCGGGGACGAAGCCGGCATAAAAAGCGTCACCATCGAGGTCAAGGGAAAATATGCCTACGGGTACTTGAAGGCGGAAGCAGGCGTGCACCGGCTGGTGAGAATCTCGCCGTTTGATGCCAATTCGCGGCGACACACGTCGTTTGCTTCGGTGTTTGTGTATCCGGAAATCGAGGACGACATCGAGATCAAGATCGATCCCAACGATCTCCGAATCGATACCTATCGCGCGAGTGGCGCCGGAGGTCAGCACGTCAACAAGACCAGTTCGGCGGTGCGTGTCACGCATCAGCCCACCGGCATTGTGGTGCAGTGCCAGAGCGAGCGCTCGCAACACCGCAACAAGGACAGCGCCATGAAAATCCTCATGTCGAGATTGTATCAGCAAAAACGAGAAGAAGAGGAAGAGAAGCTGTCCGAAATCGAGAAGAGCAAGAAGGACATCGCCTGGGGCAGCCAGATTCGGTCCTACGTGTTTCATCCCTACAATATGGTCAAGGACCACCGCACCAATGTCGAAACCAGTAACATTCAAACGGTGATGGATGGCCAAATCGACCAGTTTATTCAAGCGTATTTGATGAGCGGGGATGGCCGGCCGCGTGCCGAAAATTCAAAGAATGTTTCGGCCTAAAGTTCGTAGTGCGGCCTTCAGGCTGTAATGCAATTATTAACCCGCTAATAATGAGGGCCTTCAAAGGGTCCTCGTTTGTCACTACGAGGAACGAAATGACGAAGTAATCCCCAAGAATCGTGCTTCGAAATTGGAGATTGCCACGTCGTCCCGAATTCATTATTCTAAGTTTTAAATGGAATGTCAGGACTCCTCGCAATGACATCGTTGGTCCTTTTGGACAGCCCCACAAACCAGCAAACGATAATTATTGTGTGAACGCTAAGCCCACTTTCGCCGAGGTCGATTTAAGGGCCATCGCCTACAATTTGAAACAGATTCGGCAGCGCGTCGCCCCGGCGCAGATTATGGCGGTCGTAAAGGCGAATGCGTATGGGCATGGGCTGGAGCGAGTGGTCAGAGTCGCCTTAGAGAACGAGGTTCGTTATTTTGGCGTCGCCAGATTAGAAGAGGGAATCGAGCTCAGGCAATTGCTTGACAACGTTCCCATTCTCGTGTTCGGCGGGTTCTTTAAAAGCCAAATCGAGCAACTTCTGGAATATGATTTGGAGGTGACGGTATTTGATCTTGATAGAGCACAGGCACTTTCAACAGTGGCCGATGAACTCGGCAGACCCGCGCGGGTACACGTTAAAGTGGATACCGGGATGGGACGCATCGGTGTGGACTGGCAGCAGGTCGGCAAGTTTATGGCAAGGTTACAAGATTTGCCGGGCCTGGAAATTGTGGGCATTTACACGCACTTCTCCAATTCGGATGAACAGGATAAGTCGTACGCCAATGCGCAGATCGAGCGCTTTAAAAAGGTGATTGCTAAATTGGAACAGGATCGGATTCACGTTCCTATCAAACATGCGGCCAACAGCGGTGCGGTGCTGAACTTACCCGAATCTTATTTCGACATGGTGCGACCGGGCGTGATGATGTACGGTTACTATCCGTCAGAGCAGGTTTCGAAAAGCGTTGCGCTCAAACCGGCCATGTCCCTTAAGTCGAAAGTGATTGCAATCAAAAGGGTGGAGGCGGGTACATTTATCAGCTATAACCGGACGTATCAGACTTCGCAGAGGACGAATATCGCCACGGTGGCGATTGGCTACGGAGATGGTTACAATCGGTTGCTCTCCAATCGCGGCGAAGTGTTAATTCACGGACGTCGCTATCCGATTGTGGGCCGCGTGTGCATGGATCAAATTATGGTCAACGTCGGTGACGATACCGAAATACAAATTGGTGATGAGGCGGTGCTTTGGGGACGTCAGGGGAATGAGGAGATCACCATTTATGAAATTTGCGAGAAATTAGAAACCATCCCGTATGAGGTGACGTGTAGGATTTCGGAACGCGTGCCGCGGGTTTATAAGTAATAGAAGTAAAGAGTATGGAACTCACCCCNNTGGTTGAGGTCGTCCAATTCTTGATGTTTGTCGTTGGCTTGCATTTTGTTTGGGTTAGATTAATTCATATGACATGCACAGAACTGCCGATCAAAAACTCACCCCCTAAATCCCCCTCTCTTATAAAAAGAGGGGGACTTTGAGTTTCTCCAACTCGGTTTACCCCCTCTCTTCTCAAGAGAGGGATTTAGGGGGTGAGTTTTTGATCGGCAGTTCTGTGCATGTCATATGACTTAACCTAACCCAAACAAAAATGCAAGCCAACAACAAACATCAAGAATTAGAAGATCTCAACCAGGTCATGCAAAATCGCCGGGAGAAGCTGGAGCGATTGCGTGAGATTGGGGTGAATCCCTATCCGTATAAATTTCGACGCACCCACTCTTCACGTGCAATTTTAAATGATGCGGACAAAGTGATGGGCAAAAACGTGTCCGTGGCGGGCCGACTCATGTCCATACGAGGGCATGGGAAAGCGAGTTTTGCGCATGCGATAGATTCGGAGGGCAAGATTCAAATCTATGTGCGCAAAGATCAGGTTGGCGACAAGAATTACGAAGTGTTTGAGTTGTTAGATATTGGCGATATCATCGGTATCTCCGGTGAGGTGTTTGTCACGCGAACCGGCGAAACGACTATCAAGGTATCCGATCTGCAACTGCTGTCCAAGACGCTGCGCCCGCTCCCGATTGTCAAGGAAAAGGTTGAGGGCGAGGAGAAAGTCGTTTACGACCAATTTGCGGATTTGGAGCAGAGATACCGTCAGCGTTATGTGGATTTGGTGGTCAACCCGGATGTCAGAAAAGTATTCGAAACACGCGCCAAAATCATCTCCACGATGCGCAAGTTTTTGGACGACAAAGGCTATCTCGAAGTGGAAACGCCGATCTTGCAGCCCATTTACGGCGGCGCCTCGGCCCGACCGTTCGTGACGCATCATAACACACTGGATATCGACTTGTATTTGCGAATTGCGGATGAATTGTATTTGAAGCGACTGATTGTCGGGGGCTTCGACGGAGTTTACGAAATCTCCAAAGATTTTCGCAACGAGGGCATGGACCGATTCCACAATCCGGAATTTACCATGATGGAGTTGTACGTCGCCTTTGAAGACTACCATTTTATGATGGATCTGGTCGAAGAGATGATCAGTTCCATCGCAAATGAGGTGCTCGGTACGTCGAAGCTGAGCCATCATGGCGAAGAGATCGATTTGAGCCCGCCCTGGCGCCGGGCGAAATTGTTTGATCTCGTCAAAGAGTACACGGGCAAGAATTTGTACGGAAAGAATCTGGAGGACTTGCGAAAGGCTGCCGAAGATTTGGACGTGAAGACAGAAACATTTTGGCGAGAAGGCAAACTCATCGATGAGATTTTTAGCGAACGGGTGGAACCGCATCTTGTGCAGCCCACCTTCGTTACCGATTATCCGGTTGAACTTTCGCCATTGGCCAAGCGCCACCGGGATGATCCGCGACTCGTGGAGCGGTTCGAGCCGTTTTTGACAGGCCGAGAAATCGGCAATGCGTTTTCCGAATTAAACGATCCGCTGGATCAGAGGGAACGCTTCCTGGCCCAAAAACAGCTCGCGGATCTGGGCGATGAAGAAGCCCAAATGCTGGACGAAGACTACTTGCGCGCCCTTGAATATGGCATGCCGCCGACAGCAGGATTGGGGATCGGAATCGACCGACTGGTTATGTTGTTTACGGATCAGCCGTCCATTCGAGATGTGATATTCTTTCCGCAAATGCGACCTGAAGGGAAATGAATCCAATGTCTTACGAGCTTTTCGTCGCCAAACGCTACTTCAACACGGATCAAAAAATTCCTTTCTGGCTTTACACCCTCTGCATCAGCCTGATGGTAATCTTCTTCCCACTCACCATCGCAAGCTTCTTTTGGGTTGTAACCGTCGAATCAATTTACAATCGACTTCGCAATACGTTTCTTTGGCGCTTCATTCCCACGCGAATATTGATGTTCGCTCTTGGTGCGATTCTGTTTGTAATTTTTATCTTAAGCCCCGTGATCCTCCTTTATCTCATGGATCAGCAATTTTCATTGAACTGGTTCTCGCGTTTTCCGTTCGGGATTTTCCCGCTCAACGCAGCGCTGTTTTTGCTGTTTCGCATGGTCATCTCGCATGTGGTGGCCGGCAAGCGGCACGTCTTTGCTTCGATCATCAGTTTTCTGTCAATCTTCGGTATTTGTACCGGCGTCACGGCGCTCATCATCACCTTGAGCGTTATGAATGGCTTTGAAAGCGAAGTGCGTTCACGCATCATCGGATTTGGCGCGCACATCGAGCTAAGGAAATACCACAAAGTGGCCGTTGATGATTATGAGAGCATCGTTGAACGAATTAAGCATATCAACCACATTGCTGGAATTTCGCCCTACATTGACGAAAAAGCTCTGATTCTTTCGGCCAGCAAAAGAAACTCCGGTGTGGCGGTCAAAGGCATCGATGTCGAGACCATCGAACAGGTCTCCGATATCAAGAATGATGTGGTTTACGGCGTCTTTGAGCTCGGCCGAATGCAAACGAATGGACAAAAGAGCTATCCCGGAATTGTCCTGGGACGCTATCTGGCGGACAAATTAGGCGTCATGCTGGGAGACAGGGTGCAGATTATGAGTCCGAGTGGGATCACGCCGCTCATGACTCGAATGCCGCCTTTACAAACTTTTCAGGTAACCGGTTTTTTTGAGACAGGAATATTTGAAATTGACGAAGTTTTTGCTTATATTGCTATTGAAGAAGCTCAAAGATTATTTAGGATGAGGGGGCAGGTCACGGGCGTCGAGATCAAGTTGGATGACTTGAATCAGGCAGATTTGGTGGCAAGTCAAATCCGGGACCTTTTGGGTTATCCCTACACCGCTGTGACCTGGTTTGAAATGAACAAAAATCTGTTTTCGTGGATGCAAATTGAAAAATGGGCGGCTTTTATCATTTTAAGCTTGATTATATTGATTGCAGCCTTTAATATAGTAAACACACTTATCATGGTCGTTTTGGTGAAGACCAAAGAGATTGGTATCTTGAAATCGATGGGGGCGACTTCCAAAAGCATCATGAAGATTTTCATGTTTGACGGTTTGTTCGGCGGTGCCGTGGGAACGTTCTTAGGATGTGCGTTGGGCTTTGCCTTGTGCTGGTCTCAAATGAAATTCAAATTCTTGTCATTGCCGCCGGATGTGTATATCATTAGCGCCCTACCCATCATGATGGAGGGAATGGACTTTGTCCGTATTTCAGTAGCCGCTCTTGCGTTGTCCCTAATAGCAACTGTGTACCCAGCTTTTAAGGCGGCTCAGTTGGAGCCAGTGGAGGCGATTCGTTACGAATGAGAAATGATGACCGCAAATGGCGCAATCTTAGTAACTAAGGACTTACATAAAGCTTATCAAATTGGTACGAGTGAAGTTCAGGTACTCAAAGGCATCGATCTTGAAATCAAAGAAGGACAGATTGTTGCAATTGTGGGACCTTCAGGAGTGGGTAAAAGTACACTCCTGCACATTCTGGGAACGCTGGATCGGCCAAGTGGTGGACGTGTCGAAATCGATCGCACGAATGTATTCGCATTTGACAACAAGAAGTTGGCGCAGTTTCGCAACCGCACCATCGGATTCGTATTTCAGTTTCATCATTTGCTGCCAGAATTTACCGCGTTAGAGAATGTAATGATGCCCAGCTTGATAGCCGGGTATCCGAAAACAAAGACCGCCGAACGTGCGACACATCTTTTGAATGAAGTTGGATTAGGACAACGTTTGAATCACAGACCGAATGAACTTTCGGGAGGAGAGTTACAAAGAGTCGCGGTTGCAAGAGCATTAATGAACGAACCTAAGCTGGTGCTCGCGGACGAGCCCTCCGGAAACCTGGATCAGACCACGAGTGAGGCGCTGCATGAATTACTTTGGCAATTGAGCCGAAGATATAAGAAAACATTTGTCATCGTTACGCACAATCGCGAATTAGCAGATAACGCAGATAAAATAGTGGAACTCTCAGATGGTCGCGTCAAAAGTGAACAATTGAGGCAGATTGTGTAAGATGTTGTGCCAGATATGTCAAAATAAGTCAGCTCAAATTAAGATTTCTCACTCAATCAACAAGAAGAAAATTGAAATTAATCTCTGCAAGGAGTGTGCAGAGGAGAAAGGAGTGAATAATCCGTTTGTAAATCTGCCCCAGTTGTTTGGAAATTTCATATCCGAGTTAATCGGACAGGATGTGATCAAAAAATCAGAGGAAGATTTTGAAACAGAGTGTCCCGGATGTGGTTCAACGTGGGATTATTTTAATAAGACCGGACTCTTCGGCTGTGATATTTGCTACCAGAGGTATGCTGATGACCTTGATGTTGTCCTACGTAGGATTCATGGTAGCAACAAGCACATCGGTAGCCGCCCAAAGTCTCACAGGTTTGTCATTAACGAGTCCGAATTAGAAGGGATGAAAGCAGATCTTCGGAAGGCGATTAAAGGTGAAAACTTCGAGCGAGCTGCAGAGCTGAGAGATATTATTCGCGACGCTCAGCGAGAAATCAACAAAGGAAAAGACGACGGCATTTTGCGATGAGTGAAGTTGGTCCTCAAAAAGTGGGTGACGTGTCCGTAAACAGAGCAGGAATCTCAAGTGAGATTGGCAGTCAGATCTGGAATTTTGGTCGTTGGCTCACCAATGAAGATGAGTATTCGGATATCATCATCTCTTCGCGCATCAGGCTGGCACGGAACCTGAAAGGGACGCCTTTTCCAAATAGGATCAAGACGGTGCAGGCCCGAAAAATCTTGCATGAGGTCCGGAATGCATGTTCAAAATGTCCGAGCCTGGGTGAATCTCGATTCTATGAAATCCGTAAATTATCCAAATGGGATCGCAAATACTTTGTTGAGAGGCGGCTGGCGAGTCCGCAGTTGATTGAGAGCGACAAGCCTGCCATGTTGGTGGTCGGACCGAACGAGATCTTAAGCATTATGGTGAACGAGGAGGATCATCTCAGAATGCAAAGTATTGAAGCTGGCTTAGGAATTGAGAACGCCTGGCGGACCATCAGTACTGTTGATGATGAAATAGAGGAGCATTTAGTTTTTAGTTACTCAAGCAAATTTGGTTATCTAACCGCCTGTCCAACCAACATTGGTACGGGTTTACGAGTATCCATTTTTGTGCATTTGCCGGCGCTTTCACTGCAGGAGAATGTCAATGAGGTGATTAACGAATTGCCGACTTCAGAGATTGCCGTGAGGGGATTTTATGGTGAAGGCAGCGAATCCGTCGGAAATATCTTTCAGATTTCGAATCAACTTACTTTAGGGCGGACTGAGGAGAACATTGTCGAGCGCATAACAAGAATTGCCATGAGACTTACTGATCTGGAAAGAGAGGCGCGTGACGATCTCCTGAAGAACGATCGAATAAAATTAGAGGATGCGGTTTACCGTGCAGTGGGCCTATTGCAGAAGGCCAAGATCATGAGTTCTTTAGAGGCAATGAACTTAATTTCAAATGTTCGGCTTGGCTATGAGTTGGGTTTATTAAAAAACCTTAGCCGCATGGCTCTACATCAGCTTATGGTTTTAGTGCAACCTGCTCATCTACAGAAGCTGTTTGAGAAAGAACTGCATTCGCAGGAACGGGATGTGGTGCGCGCTAAATTTATCAGACAGTACTTGAAAATCTAAACTTTTTTGGAAGTACATGGGATAGAGTTTGGTTAAATAATGAGAAATATGGACTTTAAGAGCAAAAAGAAATGGAGTAGCAAGCATGAAGAATAATTTTTCGAGCCGAGTTCAGATGGTCATTCAGTTTTCCCGGGAGGAAGCACTGCGATTAGGCCATGACTACATCGGTACCGAGCACTTGCTCTTAGGCTTAATTAGGGAAGGGGAAGGCATTGCCGTTGAAATCTTGCGAAATTTGGGGTGTGACCTGGATGAAATTAAGCGGTCGGTGGAAGACTCTGTAAAGTCGTCGGGAGACACCATGACGATTGGCAACATTCCTTTCACCAAGAGAGCTGAGAAGATTTTGAAGATGGCCTATGTTGAGGCTGAAAAATACAAATCGGACATCATCGGTACGGAACACCTTCTATTGGCCTTAGTTAAAGAAAAGGACGGCGTTGCCGCCCAGGTTCTGTTAAGTTATGATGTGACTTATGACAGCGTAAGAGAGGAGTTGGAAAATATTTTGCGAGGAGCACCAACAAGTCGAGAATCGACCCCCCAAAAATCGAAAACACCAGCCCTGGATCATTTTGGCAGGGATTTAACCGATCTGGCGCGAAAAGATGAGCTCGACCCCATTATTGGTCGAGACAAAGAAATTCAAAGAGTTGCCCAGATTCTGAGTCGGAGAAAGAAAAACAATCCGGTGCTTATTGGAGAGCCGGGCGTCGGGAAAACCGCGATCGCAGAAGGTTTGGCCCTGAGGATCTGTGAAAGAAAGGTCCCGCGAATTCTTCACAACAAACGGGTCATAACCCTCGATCTCGGAGCGATTGTCGCGGGTACCAAGTATCGCGGTCAATTTGAGGAACGAATGAAAGCCATCATGAATGAGTTGCAGCGCGCCCGAGACGTGATACTCTTCATTGATGAGCTGCATACGATCGTTGGCGCTGGCGGAGCGTCAGGTTCCCTAGATGCATCCAATATGTTTAAGCCAGCCTTGTCCAGGGGTGAGTTGCAGTGTATTGGCGCAACGACATTGGATGAGTACCGACAATATATTGAGAAGGATGGGGCGCTTGAGCGGAGATTCCAAAAGATTATGGTTGACCCACCGACTTCGGACGAGACCCTGCAAATATTGAAGGGGCTTCAGGAGAGGTATGAAAAACATCACAAAATCAAATATGATGATGCGGCCATAAAAGCAACAGTCAAATTCTCGGAGCGCTACATCACAGACCGGTATTTGCCTGACAAAGCTATTGATGTTTTGGATGAAACAGGTGCCCGAGTGCATCTCGCAAATATCGTTGTTCCGAAAGAGATAACCGAACTGGAAGAAGAGATTAAAAAGGTCAAGAAGGAAAAAGAATCGGTCATAAAGGCGCAAGAATTTGAGCGTGCTGCTGTTCTCCGCGACCAGGAGAAACGGATAAACCGAAAGTTGGAAGCTGCAAAAAGACGCTGGAAAGATACAGAAGAAGAGTACTTGGCGACGGTTTCCGAAGATGATATTGCTGAAGTGGTTTCGATGATGACCGGCATACCTGTGAAAAAAGTGGCACAATCCGAATCTGAGAAGATCTTGAAGCTGGAGGATGAACTTAAGAAGCATATTGTGGGTCAGGACGATGCCGTACACCTGTTGAGCAAAGCCATCAGAAGAACTCGCGCTGGCTTAAAGGATCCGGACCGTCCAATTGGTTCCTTTGTTTTCTTAGGTCCGACCGGAGTTGGAAAAACGCAATTGGCCAAAGAATTGGCGCAGTGTCTCTTCGAGGATGAGGATTCACTCGTCAGGCTGGACATGTCAGAGTACATGGAAAAATTTGCAGTTTCGCGCCTTACGGGTGCGCCTCCAGGCTATGTTGGTTATGAAGAAGGCGGTCAGTTAACCGAGAAAGTGAGACGGCATCCTTATTCGGTGGTGCTCTTCGATGAGATTGAAAAAGCGCATCCCGACGTGTTCAATATCCTGCTGCAGATCTTAGATGATGGACAACTGACCGATGGATTGGGCCGAAGAGTTGATTTCAGAAACACAATTCTGATCATGACGTCCAATATCGGCGCACGGGAAATCAAGAAAGGCGCCGGAATCGGCTTTTCTTCGGTCAGCGATGACATCGATTACGAAACGATGCGACACAAGATCATGGATGAAGTCAAACGCCTGTTCAATCCTGAGTTCATCAACCGAATCGATGAAATCGTTGTGTTCCGCTCTCTTTCGAAGGAGCATATGCTTGAAATCGTCGATATCGTCATCGATGAAATGCTGGACAAGGTGGAGGATCTCGATATTGAAATCGAATTGACGAAAGGCGCCAAAGACTTTATTGTTGAGAAAGGATTTGATCCGGTCTACGGAGCCCGGCCTCTGAGAAGGACGATTCAGAAATATATCGAAGATCCCATTGCCGAAGAGATCCTGAAGGCCAAATTCAGTGAAGGTAGCCAAATTCAGGTTAAGAAAAAAGGTCAACACTTAGACTTCGTTGAAGTAGGTCGGAAAGAGACCAAGGTAAAGACGAATCGGAATAAACAGAAGCCTAAGAAAGAAGAAATTGAAGGTTGATTAGCCTGAACCCGGAGACGCCTGTTGTCTCCGGGTTTTCTTTTTTTGTATCGCCTCCACGAAATCCCTCATTGAGAAAGCTGAAATTTCCCTTGACTTGATATTCTTTCAATAAGTATATTTGGGTGTGCTGTAATAGGGGTCAAACCCTGATCCATCGCGCTTCTCTAATCGATGAAAGTACTAAGCTTTTGAGCATTTAATGGTTTACAAAGATAGGGATGCAGATGATGACGGAACTTAATACGCTTCTCAATTTATACTGGCACTTCAAGCTTGACATTTTATTTTTGAAGGTTGACACATGTTGATAACTCGTGCACATTTAAAGGCGTTTCGTTCGGTTTTCGAGTTCGGTTTTCCAATTGATCCCAAAATTACCGTTATGATTGGTGCCAATGAAAGCGGTAAAACCAACATCCTGCGGGGCTTGGAATCGTTTCGACCGGATTTTCCTTTCACAAATAGTCTGACTTGCCAATACTCGGATTATTATTATCAGGGCAGGTGCCCCGAAGTGACGTTAGAATTTTCCCATCTATCACGTGAGAATAGAAGAAACCTTATTCCGTTTTCAGAAATTTTCAAGGATGTAGAGAAATTTTCGGTTATCAAAAACGGTCCAGACTTGACAAATTACCATGTTTTTGTGAAGGATGAAGAACTCAGCATTTCGAACATCAAGAGATTCCTCGAGTTCTTGCCGAAAATATTGTATTTCGATAATATCTCCTTAATAAAAAGCCGTGTTGAATTGGACACACTTCTGAACGGTGACGTCACAAGTAGAACCGAACGAAATCTACTAAAGATCGGCGGGCTGCAAAACAACTTTGAAATCATTTTTGAGGATTCAACCCGCGGGCGCCGTGCCAGTGAGGAAGCCGGCAAGCTTATTACCCAGCAGATTCGTCGAGTTTGGTCACAAGAACCCACAATCGAGATTAAGCTTAATGTAAACGGAAAAGTTTTGTACATTGACATTTCTGATGGTACAACGGTTTACGATACAGCTGAATCTCGGAGTCTTGGATTTCGATGGTATTTGTCATTTTATATCAATTTTATTGCGCAAACCTTTGAAGCAAAAGCCAACGAATATTTTTTCCTAATTGATGAGCCAGGAATTCACCTGCATCCAGCAGGACAAAAAGATCTCACCAAAGTCATGGAAGACCTGGCCATAAAGAACCAACTCATATATACAACACACTCGCCTTTTATGATAAACCGGGAGTTTCCGCAGCGAGTCCGTCTGGTCTATAAAGGTCGAGAGGGTACGAAAATTGATAACTGTGCATATCGAGATAATTGGAAACCACTGCGTCGCTCCATCGGACTCGTTCTCGGAGATCTGTTCTTTTTTAACGATAGCAGTTTTATCCTCGAGGTCCCTTCCAAAAAAACTTCAATCAGGAAAAAGTTGCAACTGTTTAAATCGCACTCCGGCAAGAACGCGTAGCTCCTTATTCATGAAAACACCACAAAATTCGATTTGTGACATTCGGGGGATTCAAGTGGGCCACGCGCATGATGAACGTGCGAAGACTGGCTGTACGGTGATTATTCCCGAAGAGGGTGCTGTTGGTGGCATTGACATCAGAGGTTCGGCACCCGGCGCGCGCGAGATTGAGTCTTTAAAACCGGTTCGTCTGGTTCCCCAAATTAATGCTCTGTTTTTTACAGGCGGAAGCGCCTTCGGATTGAATGCTTCCGGCGGGGTACAGCAATTCCTGGAGGAGAAAGGAATCGGCTACGATGTTGGCGTAGCGAAGATTCCCATTGTACCGGCTGCTGTCATTTTTGATCTTCGGGAAGGCGACCCTAACGTGCGGCCGGACATAAGAATGGGCTACGATGCTGCTTTCAATGCATCAAGTCAGCGGCCCCTTGAGGGCAGAGTGGGAGCCGGCTGTGGTGCGACCGTTGGCAAGATTTTCGGGCACCAGTATCGCATGAAGGGAGGTCTTGGAACATGCTCTGATTATATTGGAGACGTGTGTGTCGGTGCTTTGTCCGTGGTTAATGCCTACGGTAACGTGGTTGATCCGAAATCGGGAATCACACTTGCCGGAGCACGAAATCCTGAGACGGGAAAGTTTTTGGATTTTGACAAATCCTTAAGGAGCGAACGGTTTAGCTCGTTTGAACCTGCCACAAACACGACCCTGGCATTAGTCGCAACGGATGCAAACCTGACCAAGGAGGAAGCCATAAAGGTTGCGCAAATGGCACAAGATGGATTGAGCCGCACAATTCGACCGGCCCATACTCCTTACGATGGCGATGTGGTATTTTGTATGTCCGTTGGCGAGAAACAGGGCAATGTCGTGGCCATTGGAGCTGTTGCAGCGGATGTGGTAGCAGAGGCGATCGTGAGAGCGGTCAAGATCGCCAACAATTTGGATTGACCCGCGTTGGAAAAATACCCGAGAAACATCTTTTTGGCTTGATTTAGTTGCAAGAATCGGTTTCCGAATTCAGGTGACATACAAATGGAGGGCCCATGATTTACGCTTACAAAGAGACGACTCCCAAAATTCCGAGTTCGGTTTTTGTGGCGCCGAATGCGACCGTCATCGGTGATGTGGAAATTGGTGGAGACTCGAGTATCTGGTTTAACGCAGTCGTGCGTGGGGATGTCAACCAAATGCGAATCGGTGAACGTACGAATATTCAAGATGGCGCCATGCTTCATGTGACCTATCACAAGTATTCACTCACAGTTGGCCATAATGTGACCGTAGGACATGGGGTGATTCTGCACGGGTGCAGAGTTGAAGATTCTTGCCTGATCGGCATGGGGGCGCGCATTCTCGATGGGGCTCATATCGGTCAGTTCTGTTTGGTGGCCGCGGGGTCTCTGGTTCGAGAAAATGAAGAAGTCCCGGACCACTCTCTGGTTGCAGGAGTACCGGCCATCGTTAAGAGATCGCTCTCTTCCGATGAGGTTGAGAGGATCAAGCTTTCAGCAGAAAGATACGTACGCTACAAGCAATCTTACTTGAATGGGGGATTCCGACAACCGTGACTCCNNACACGTACGTATTGAGCCCCCACCCATTGGGAAGGTATCCCGCCAAACAAGCAACGATGCCGACGGAAATGGCATAAGGCATCTGTGTGCGTACGTGATCCACGTGATCTGCGGCCGAGGCCATGGAAGACAAAATGGTGGTGTCGGAAATGGGTGAGCAGTGATCGCCTAAAACCGATCCCGACAAAACGGCCCCCACAGTTCCGATTAAGATTTCGTGACTCAACGTTTCGGATAACCCTGCCTCAATTGGCAAATGATATGAAATGGGCACCACGATTGGCGTTAGAATGGCCATGGTGGCCCACGACGTTCCTGTGGAGAAAGCAATAAAGGCCGAAACCAGAAATGTTAGAAACGGGATCAGATGAGGTGAAAGAAGTCCCCTCGTCAAATCGATGACATAGTCTGCTGTGTGAAGATCTTTACAAATATCGCCAATGGCCCATGCGAGAATCAAGATCATGGCCGCCAAAAACATGGACTTGTATCCGTTAATCGCAGCAGTAATGGTTTCGTCCAAGGACAGAATCCTTTGACTCGTGGCTAAAAAAGCGGCTACCAGCAAACCGGAAAAAGCTGCCCACATTAGAACTTCAAAAGAATTCGCTGCTCCAAAAATCTCCCCCACCGGCAACGTCTCCGCGGCTTCTCCCAGGGCAGCCTTCCCACTAAAATAAAGCCCGAAGAGCGTAACGAGAATTACCACCGTGATGGGAATGAGCGCATTGTACCACCGCAGTGGTGTCTTTTCGTCAGCGATCATGTCAAGTGCGCTGCTATCGGTTATAGGCTGAGCTCCATCGCGCAACACCTTGCCAGAACTGTCCGCACGAATTTCCGCACTCTGCATCGGGCCGAAGTCTCTCAAATTCATGCCAATCAAGAAGACAAAGATCAAAGCCAGGATGCTGTACGTCGCATATGGAATGGACTGCAAAAAAAGGTTATATGCACTTTCCGACAAATTTAGGGTTTTGAGCACCTGATCGATCAACCCCACTTGAAAGCCAATCCAGGTTGAAACGAGGGCGATAGAGGCGATGGGCGCAGCGGTTGAATCCACAATGTACGAAAGCTTTTCGCGAGAGATTTTCAGTCGGTCAGTAAATGGCCGCATGGTGTTGCCAACAATCAGGGAATTGGCGTAATCGTCGAAAAAGATCAGGATACCCATGGCCCAGGTTGCCAGTTGTCCGCCTCTTTGGTTCTTCGCAAATTCGGAGAGTTTTTGTACGATGCCCTGCGTTCCACCCGCCTTTGAGATCACGCCAACCATGCCTCCCAATGTCAAGCTAAAAATGAGGATCGCAGAATGGTCGGCATCCGCCAGCGACCTGATTAGGTATGAGTCGATGGTTCTCATAAAGCCAAGAATGGGATTGTAATCAAAGATGAAAATGCTGCCCAGCCAGATTCCGCAAAACAAAGAGATCAAGACCTGGCGAGCAATGAAGGCCAGCGTAATGGCAATGACCGGAGGCAACAAACTTAAGATTCCGGGCAAAACTTTTATTTCCACCTGAGTGACTAAACCGTCGGCTGTCAGCGTGACGCTCTGTCGTCCGCTTTGCTCAAAAATGACGTCAGGAATTGTCACGGCTCCTTCAGAAAACCGAATCGACTCTAATGATCGAATCTCGCTGCTTTCAGTTTTTACTTTGAGACCTTTTACGTTCACACTATCCGAAAACGCGTGCAGGAGGTGATCTGCGTCATTTATGGCTTCAATTGTGAGGCTCAGTGGCACGTTTTTCAAGGCCAGCCTCGGAATGTCATAGTCTTGCAATACCTCCGGCCCTTGCACAATGAATCTGGCAAGTTCCTGCCCTGTTTGGGATTTTTCATCTGGTTCTTCTTGTGAGAAAAGGTTCGACGGATATCCTAGAAATGAACATAAAAACAACAGGGTAAAAACGGGCTTAGTAACTGATCTCATGGCAACAATCGTATGATTATTTTGGGATTACGTTGTTTGAAACTGCAGTATATCAAAAAATGACAAAAAAGTAAAGAAAAAATTAGACTTGACTGTGCTATGGATTTGAGCATGGGCACACATGGACTATCGGTTTAAAAATTAAACACTTACAGTCATCAAAGAATGATGGAATAACCGGAACGTCGTTCTTGATTTCATAGCAAAATCTTGATTTTAACTTAGATTTTGTTAGATTGCTTTTAGAAAAATCATGCTTCATCGCCCATCCACCTTTTTCTACGTTGCTTATGGTCGTCTATCGCAAGCTTTTCCAAGGAGGAAAGATTAATGCGGGGAGTTTCTTTTAAATTGCTTTGGATCACGATCCCGGCAATTTGTTGCTTCATGATCCTTGGAGGGGTGCTCCAAGCGGACGGATGGGCAAACAGTTACTTTCAACGCCCAAGAGAGGAATTAGAGTTAACTGAATCCATTCGCAAACAATATGGAGAATCGAGAACGATCATCAATTTGAACGGGGCCTGGCAAACAAGAAGGGAGGAGGGCGATTCGTGGACTCAGGTAATCGTGCCCGGCTCTTATGACTTTGAAGGCATCGTCGAGTTTCGGCGAACGTTCCACCTGGACTCAACGTTTGTGGGACGTGCCGTCTACCTGGTCGCATACGGCATTAACAATCGCTGTACGATTTTCATCAACGATGAATTTCTTGGTGGTCACCTTGGGGGGCATACGTCCTTTAGCTTGGAAATTGAAAGAGACAAACTCAAAATTGGTGGCCGCAATGAGATTCGGATCTTGGTCGACAATACCCTCCTTCCGAGGAACAGCCTGCCTTTGAAACATCGCTCCGGTCTCGGATACAATTACGGCGGCATCTTCCGAGACATCTTTATTATGGCTGCGCCACCTGTCCATTTGGTCGACTTGCAGGTAATGCGCATTTTTGAAGCACAATTGGATAGGTGTCAATTGAAAGTAAATGCTTCCATTCGAAATAAACAGGGGGCCGCTCAGCCGGAGGATAAACTCAACCTTCATTATGAGATATGGGATTCGACAGGTCAAGTCCAAATTGCGAAGTCGGACAACGTCCCGTTAAGTTCAAACAGAGAAAGTTTTCAGCAGGAGGTTCATTTCGGCATAAGCAGCGTGACTTTGTGGACTCCGGAGAATCCTGTCTTATATGAGCTAAGAGCATGTCTGACCCAGGACGATCGGATCGTGGATCAGAACAACTTAAACATTGGGTTTCATAATTTTGAGATTTCGGAAAATCGTTTTGAGCTAAATGGTCACCCCTATGAAATAAAAGGGCTCGATTGGTATGAGGACTTTGCTAACTTAGGCCCGACGGCAGGTCGAAAGACTATCGAGAAGGAGATTTTGAGAATGAAGGAATTGGGGGCGAACTGTCTCAGAGTTGTCGGCACACCGCCGCATCCTTTTTTATTGGATATATGCGATAAATTGGGTTTGCTGGTTTTTGAGGAGATGCCTCTGATCTTGGTTCCGGAGAGTCGATTTCAGGATCCGAAGTTTGCTGAACTTGCTAGCAATTATTTTGAGGAAATGCTACAACGGGATGCCCGCCATGCTTCCCTGGTGGCATGGGGGCTTGGTCGAGATTTAGAGACTCAAAAGCCCGAAACACGGCGATTCCTCCGGAGCATTCGAACTAAAGTTGCGAAACAGACCAATCAACTCACATATTTGGTCGCTCGCAATTTCGTTGACCGACTTACGCAAACGAGCACGGATTTTCATGTTCTGGAAATGCATCACATGAAGCCAGAGGAAATTTCCGGATTGGGCGAGTTAGCTGGTGTCAATCGGGAAGGTCTGCCATCCGTGATTTCTTACGGAGCGCCACTTATTGTAAACGATGGGGAGAATTCATCGCTTAATCTCATGGATGAGGGTGGTTCAAAGTCGTTGCTGAACATCCCAAGAAGCATAGCGATTGAGGAGTTGCAAGCCCACACCCTGCAAATGGCTCTTAAGAGTATCCGATCTCAGCGCTCGACTGATGGTGTTTTAATTCATGCTTTCTCGGATTGGCGTGGAGCTCGACCGAAGATTCTGTTCGGGCAGCATCGCAATCCTTATCTCAATCGATACGGGTTGATGAATGTGGGGCGTGAAAAGAGAAGAGCGTTTGAACTGGTCCAAGCAGTGTTCGCGAACAAAAAGGCACCGCAAATAACCGTCAGAATTGCTGACAGTCAAAATCCCGTGGTCTATCCAATTTATGGTATCGCTTTAATCCTCTTCTTTCTCTACAACTTTAACCGAAGCCGCCGGCTGAGGGGAAATCTGCGGCGCATTTTCAAATTTCCTCATGGCTTTTATACGGAGATTCGAGAGAACCGGAAGATTCCGCTGGGACACACGGTTTTTCTGAGCTTTGTGGTTTCTTCGGTTATCGCTGTTGTCATTTCGAGTCTGATGTTCAAATTTCGGGAGAACCTGGTATTTGACGAGTTTCTAAACCTGATTCTTGTCTCCGACAATCTGAAACTTCAGCTATCTAAGATAATTTGGGAACCATTGCTATTCATCTTGTCCTGTGTCATTGTCTTGTACTTGTTCTTCATTTTGTTGGTTGTTCTTTTGCGGGCCACCTCGTTCATGCTTGGTCAAAGGTTGCCGGTGAGTCAATTTATGACATTGACGTTTTGGGTCGCTGCAAACTTTGTCTGGCTTCTACCTGTCGTGCCGATATATTATCGTATCATTGACCGGCCCGATTGGACCGTACCGGCCATTTGGCTGTTGATCTTGTTTGTGACCTGGAGCGCTGTCAGATTGTTTCGCAGCATCAAAGTGATATTTGTTCTGAATATATTCAAGACAATGTTCTTAGTTGCAATTTTGCTGGTTATCATTTTGGGGGGAATTGGCTGGTATTACGACAGCCGCTCAGCCTTGTTTGATTATTTGCCCATGTATTGGACGTTACTTTAGAAGCGTGCCTCATGAAGATGTCAAAAAGATGGATGGACTTCCGGCGGGGCGGCTTATGAATTGCGAGAAAGGCCCCGGATCAGGTTCGCAGATAAGAGGCGCCGTTGACGTCCACGATGCAACCCGTTAGAAATTCCGAGCCTTCGGAGGCCAAAAACAACACAGTATGGGCGACCTCCTCCGGTTTGGCTACCCGTCCGAGTGGACTTTGTTTACGAATTTCGTCGCCTCTCGAACCGGAAAGAATGTCGGAAACCATGTCGGTTTCCACAAATCCCGGTGCGACGACGTAGACGAAAATGTTATGAGGCGCCAAAGCCTTTGCCATGGATTGGCTCATGGAATTCAGGCCGGCTTTGCTGGCACCGTACGCCAGAGCTTCCGGTTCACCTCGAAAAGCGCCACGAGATGAGATATTGACAATGCGGCCGCCACCTTGCTTCATCATGTGCTTGGCAACCAGAAATGATAGATTGGCCGGCCCGATGAGGTTCGCGGAAATGGTTTTCTGCCACTCATCCTGCCATGTTTCATAATCGACGTCTGGAATAGGGTGCAACGTGTGGACCCCCGCATTATTCACCAGAACATCGAGTTTTCCCATTTGGTCAAGGACACGTTCCACAAGTTTGTGGACAGATTCCGCGCTCCCCATGTCTGCTTGCACAAGCAGATGATTTTCCCCTGCAGCCTTCAGGGTTTGTTCTGCCGCATCGCGATTCCGATGATAATGGATCGCAACCCGTGCACCGCGCTCAGCAAACCGCAGGGCAGTCGCCCGACCAATT
The DNA here is from genome assembly GCA_011775825.1 of Candidatus Zhuqueibacterota bacterium. Classification (GTDB taxonomy): domain Bacteria; phylum Zhuqueibacterota; class Zhuqueibacteria; order Oceanimicrobiales; family Oceanimicrobiaceae; genus JAABYK01. The sequence continues at coordinate 44,687 of JAABYK010000264.1, forward strand.
CCTCGGGAGGACCCGGTAACAAGCACGACTTTGTTCGAGAAATCCGGCATCGCTTTCTATCCAAGGACTCCATCTAACCAGTGAATGATATTCAGCAGCAATTTCCGGTTATCGACTGCCGCGGGATGATTCATGCCCATCGGGCTTTTGTTCTCTCCGGACACTTGTGCAGAGAACATGGCGGCCTCTCCAAAAACCACGACGCGTCCGTCTCCGAATTCGGAATAGGCGCCCTGGGCCCAGCCACCGACTCGAACGCGGCGGGTGTCATCGTTGAACACCCAGGCCGTATCTGGCATCAAGGAAACGAAATTCAAATTCAGGGTGAGCAGTAGGTTTGCCGTTTCTGGAACTTTGAACGCCTGACCGATGAAGGTTGCGACCGAATCGACGCCTTCAGTCTGGTTTCGGCCATTCGTGATCTCATTGACCCTCAGTGTTCCGGCTTGGCGTGAGAAAATGTCCACCGGCGGACGGGAGGTGTCAAAAGCGAACCCGTTGTTGAATTCAAACCCGAACGCTGCCGCTAAGTCGGCTGCTGCCCCGGGAAAGGGCATGTGGTCAGCGATTAAGAACAGGGAGCCGCCTTCTTCTACCCACTCGGTGACGGCTGCGATTTCGTCTTGTGTAAATGCCGACGGATTCGGCAGAATCCACCTCCCGACATTTTTGTCATGGAGGGCATTTGATATAACAAGTATTTTGCTTTTGTTCAGCCTATCTTTGGTGAATTTCTTCGTAAATGCTTTGACCTGGTAGCCGTCTTTTTGGAGCAGATCCGCGAAGGGTTTGTAACGTCCGTCCAGTGTATGAAAATTATTGTGAGCTTCGTCAATAAAGACGACGGGCCCTTCTCCTTTTTTATACACCGGAGAACGAATGTCAGGATTGAACTTTACGTCGGCAACCTGCTGCGCCTTCAGATCGAGTCCGGTAACGCCAGGTACCAGAAACAGCAAACATGTTAAAATGATTGCCCGCAATTCTTCTCGCCTCTTTGAAGATGATAAGGAAGTGTAACTTTTTTAGCTAATTCTCACATTTGACGATGTTTCAGGTGGGAATGTAGCGATTGTTTGGGTTCAAGTCAACCCAAAACTCGGATGGATCCAAAAAGAGGGAGAATTAACCAAAAAAGCGCTTGACTTTTTAAAAATATACGGCTATATTGAAATTAACTTTATATGGTACTTTTTGTAAAACTGGCATACTGTATATTGTATTTTTAATATGAGGGCTGGTAAGTGTATTTAGAAGGTTTGGCGATTCACGGATTTAAGTCGTTTGGCAAAAAGACCAAGTTCAAATTCACCGACGGCATGACGGCAATCGTGGGGCCCAATGGCTGCGGAAAAAGCAACATTGTTGATGCCATCCGGTGGGTGCTTGGCGAACAAAAGGCCGGCATCATTCGAAGTGACCGCATGGAGAATGTTATTTTCAACGGCTCCAAATCCATAAAGCCTTTGGGAATGGCGGAAGTTTCTCTGGTAATTCAAAATACCAAGAATGTTCTGCCAATTGAGTATTCGGAAGTCGTCATTACTCGCCGTCTGTTTCGATCTTTGGAAAGCCAGTATCTCTTAAATCATTCTCCCTGCCGACTGAAGGATATTCAAAACTTGTTCATGGATACGGGAATGGGACCGGATGCCTACTCTATTATCGAACTCAGTATGGTAGAGTCGATTCTAAATGGCAAAGCGGATGACCGTCGTCGGATTTTTGAAGAGGCAGCGGGAGTAACAAAGTACAAGATGCGTCGCAGAGCCGCGTTTCGGAAGTTGGAGGCCACCGCCGCAGATATTCTGCGTTTGGATGATATCATCAGTGAAGTATGGAAGAACGTGTCCTCGCTTCAACGTCAAGTAAGAAAAGCTCGACGTTATCAAGAACTGAAAGAAATTCTCAAAGAGAAGGAAATTAAGCTCGCCACGCAGGTATTTTCGAAAATCAAATTCGAACTCGAACCGCTCATCAAAAACTTGCAGGTAACGCAGAACAGACGCGCGGAACTGACGGCAAAATACGATGAAAAGGAAGCCCAAATTGAAAAAGCCAGACTGAAATTGTTGGAAATCGAACGAAGTCTGAGCACCAAGCAAAAAGAATTGAATGAACTGTCCTCGAAGATTCATCGAAAAGAGGAAGAGATTCTGGTTGACCGCGAGCGTCGAAAAGCCCTTGAAGAGACAAAAACAAGGTTGTTGCGAGATAAGGAGGAGATTAATTCTCGAATCGAAAAAACCAAAGAACAAATCATCCACTTCCAGGAAAGCCTGCAGCAGCTATTCGAGAAAATCCAACTGGCTGAGGATGATTTCCATGAGAAGAATGCCAGTCTCAAAGCGCTCGAAAACAAGGTTTATGACAAACGAGAAAAGCTCAAGGGTATCGAGAACGAACGATTGCAAGCAGCCGAGGGAATTACCAACAGCAAACAGGAAGAGGAGCGAATCAAAACTCAGCTCGAGAATATCGAAGAGCGAATCGGCGCTATTACCCGAGAGTTTGAAGAGAACGAGTTGTTGGAGAAAATTCGTCAGGACAAAATTAAAAAGATCATAGAAGAGAAATCGGCTGCTGAGTCTGAGTTGAAAAATTTGGGCCGGCGGCATGAAATCATCCAAAAAAATATTCGAAAACTTGGGGAAG